>NZ_JAJEJP010000003.1:1288769-1610962 GCF_021390495.1 Paraburkholderia sp. ZP32-5
ATCGTCGCTGTCGAATCCGCGGCTCACCACCGTGCAACTGCCGGTGCCGGAAATGGCGCGCGCAATGGTCGAGCGCGCGATGACCCGCCCGCCTGCGTCGGGCATTCATACCGGCGATCAGATCTTCGACACGCTATCGCTTTTCGAACGCGAGTCCGTCGCGGCGCCGCCCACACCGACTCCGTCCCGTCATTCCAGAACCCGGAAAACCAGCAAATGAACACGGTTTTTGTCAGTCACCCTCAACACATGCTGGAGCGTTACTTCGGCGACAAGGCGCTCGCCCGATTGCGCGCCTTCGCGCACGTGAAGCTGAACGGCGAAAGCCGCGAACTCACGACCGATGAACTGATCGACGCCGCACAAGGCTGCGACGCGATCATCGCGTATCGTCAAACGCCGGGGCCGCGCCAACTATTCGCCGCGCTGCCGGAACTGGCCGCGATGGTCCGCTGCGCGGTCGATATCCGCACCATCGACGTCGACGCGGCAAGCGAGCACGGCGTGCTCGTCACGCAAGCGAGCGCCGGATTCGTGCCGGCAGTGTCGGAATGGGTGATCGGCGTGCTGGTTGCGATGGCACGCGGCATCGACAGCTACGCGGCCGCTTACCATCGCGGCGAAACCGTCGAGCCCGCGATGGGCCGTCAGTTGCGCGGCGCGACGCTGGGCGTGATCGGCTATGGGCAAATTTCGCGCTATCTGTGCGATGCGGCTTGCGCGTTGGGGATGCGGGTCGTCGTTGCCGATCCGTATGCGACAGTTGCGCCGAGCGACACGCTGCAGCAGGTGCCGCTGCCTACGCTGCTCGGCACGTCCGACTTCGTCGTTTGCCTCGCGCCCGCTACGCCGGAAACCGCGCATCTGATGAATGCCGACGCGTTCGCCGCGATGAAACCCGGTGCGTACTTCGTCAACGCAGCGCGCGGTGAGCTGGTCGATGAGGCCGCGCTGCTGTCCGCATTGGATGCCGGTCATCTGGCGGGCTGCGCGCTGGATGTCGGCAGCGAAGCGGATCAGATGCCGTCGCGGGTTCTCGCACGGCATCCGAAGGTGATCGCGACGCCGCATATCGGCGGTCTCACGCCGGAGGCGACCGAACATCAGGCGCTCGAAACGGTGTCGCAGGTCGAGGCGATTTTGCGTGGGGCCGTGCCGGAGGGTGCCGTCAATGCGGAGCGTGCGAGCCGGCTGAGCCGGTTTGCGAGCGGTGCGAGCACTAGCACGCAGTCTTCTGTCTCGGCCGGCCAATGACATCATCCCGTCCTATGAATTCCGCTTTGGCCACGATGTACCCCGGCGCATGTGATTGCCACATTCATATCTATGAAGAGGGCTATCCGTTCGCGCCGGGCGCGACCGTCACTCCGCCGCCCGCGCCGGTGAGCGCGTATCGGCAAGTGCAGAAGGCACTGGCACTCACGCGCGCGGTCGTCGTCCAGCCAAGCGGCTACGGCTTCGACAATAGCTGCACGCTGGCCGCGGTGAAGGCGTTGGGCGCCGACGCACGCGGGGTTGCGATGCTACCGCCGCAACACGACGATGATCAAATCGCCGGTCTGCACGAAGCTGGCATTCGCGGTTTGCGCTACATGATGATCGGAAAGGGTCTTGCATCATGGCGCGATCTCGACGCCGACGCCGCCCGCATTGCGCCGTTCGACTGGCATATCAATCTGCAACTCGACGGCCGCGAGTTGCCTCTTCACGAAGCCGCATTGAAGGACTTGCCGTGCAAGCTGGTGATCGACCATACCGGTAAGTTTCTCGAGCCGGTGCTGCCGGATAGTGAGCAGTTTCGCGCGCTATGCCGGCTGCTCGATCGCGGCCAATGCTGGGTCAAGCTATCTGCGCCGTATGAGACGTCTCGCGTTGGCGCGCCGGGTTATGACGATGTGGCCGTGCTTGCGCGGACGCTTGCCGAGCGCTATCCCGACCGGTGTCTGTGGGCGAGCAACTGGCCGCATCCGAATGCGCAGCCGCGGCCTGATGAGGCGCTTTTGATGGATTGGATGGTTCGCTGCGCGGGTGGTGAAGGCGCTGTTAGGAAGATTCTTGTGGAGAATCCTGAGGCGGTTTATGGGTTTTCGGGCGGGTGAGGTTGTAGCGAGTATGGCTTGCTTCGTGCCAGTGCTCAGCGATTAGCCACCGGGTCGTACCGACGGCGGTGGCTGACATCGTGAATTCCGCTCACGTTATTTCATATCGGAAGGCCCCGAATTTGGCCATAGCCGAGGATCGTCACACATCCACCGGCAGTCGCCGTCTTCGCATATTGGGCTTAACTCGATTTCGATTTGATCAACACGCGTTGTCCCATCGGGCAATTTGCGCGCAAATACCTCGGTCAGAGTTTTGGGCTCGACATAGATGTCTTTGCCCGGAATCCCAAGCTTCCGAAGATACGCTTTCACCGCGTCCCCACGGCGATCCTGCAAGACATCCAGATCGCGCTCGCCGATATATGCGCCCGCGATGACGATGGCTTGAATTCCGACATCGGGCCACTTCTTTGCCTCCCTCACAGCCTTTTCAATTGACCGCTGGTTATCGTTCGAAAGTGCGGTAGCGTTGAATGGCAGTTGCAAATACGCGTGCTCTATAAAGCGACATCCAGTGTTGGATGGCCTATGTTTCGCCCCGGTGTCAATTGATTGCCCGGCGAAAACCGGACCGCAAATGCTAGCGTATAAGCACAGTGCGGCAATCGTTGTGCGGTACAACGATGTCATTTCTTCTCCATGACTTCTTTATCGAAAGTGGCTATATATCCGGCGATACTATCGGCGTTTTCGAGCGCCTTCTGTGGATGATTGGCCGCCCATATCCTCGCACCGGATTATGAGAGGGATTCGAACCTACGGATCCCCTCCCCGTTCGCACAACCCGATCAAGTCTTCATTGTTTTCATGGGTTGATAACCTTGGTGCGTGGCGTCACCCTGGGATCGTTGCACATCCATGCGCAGCTGCCGTTACAGATCGGCTTGAACTCTACGAAGACCTGACGGTAACTGAGTGCTCCATCAGGGCGCTTCTCGACCATTTCATCCGTGAAAGTATGCTTCTCGATCAGAATATCTTCACTTCTGATACCAAGCTGCTGCAAATATATCATGACGTTTTTGGCCCGGTCTTCTTTCAACCGATCCAGATTACGCTCTACAGTGTATGCGCCGGCCATGATCACCGCCTGAATCCTGACGTCAGGCCAGTTTCTCGCCTCAATTACAGCATCCTCAATTGCGATTCTGTTTGCATTGGTCAGCGCAGTTGTATTGAGTGGCAACTCTATCTCTGCTTCCTCTCCGATGGTACATGCGCCGGCCGATCCGTTAAGACAGACCGAAATGGCCAGCGCCATGATCACAACACTGCCTCTCATTTTTTTCTTCTTACTCATTTGATTATTCGCCCATCGAATGTTGCGATGTAGCCGGTTATGTTGTCTGCATTTTTGATCGCGACATCAGGATGATTTTTTGCAAAATACTTTGCTCCTGATTCAGTATCCGCATAGACCTCATCGGTCGAATTAAATGTATCCGTATAATGGGTGCACTCGTGAATCAAGGTCTTGATCTTGCACTCGTGAAACAACTCGCCAAGTGAGATGCTACAAAACTTCGAATAGATAGCGATAACGCGCTTTTCGGAATCCGGTTTGCACACTGCGGCATGATTGACTCCGCTATCTGGCGCAACTGAGCATGTAAGGCCTCGGTTCATTTCGCTATCCCATCGCACGATCTTTTCTGGTACAAGCTCCTGCATCGCAGCGAGCAGGCGCGGCAGGCCGGTAGCCAAAGTACTTCGGATCTCTTCATCTGCACGAGCGAAATAAATTTCGGCACGGTCCCGCTCCTGTGTGTCCCAACGTGCCACGGCTACCATCCGCTCCCTAATCAACAAAACGCCGATATCGCGCGCCCGCATAGCCTGCCTGCGAAACTCCTTATTAGTCATATTTGGGCAGACAGGGGTCGTATAAATCGTGACATCCCTATTTGAACCCGGCGTCGTGTTCGTAAATGCAGTGTTATCGAGAGTCACCCATTCCGTGTTGTCGTTCATTTTCCTAGCGCTCCACTTCAATCGTAAGAAACTTGAATCCCTGCGTTGTAACGCGAGAAGTCTGCCCCGCTGCATTTGTCTTTCCGCTACAGATTTCTTTGCCTTCGGCGAGAATCCTGTATCTCCTATCCGATACAGGGTTGCCGTTGTAATCCTTGATGGTGAATCGTTCATCGAACGGGCCTGTCGGTCGATCACGACAGCGGCATCCTTCGATCTCGCCCAACGCCTGCCTCATATCGTGACCGGATGGAAGAGCCTTAATAGAACCGATTGGGATCAATTCGCCGGTTTTACGGTGCATCGTGCTGGCGGCAGGTACATCGGGAAACGCTTTGAATATGTCGAACGTGACGCGACATCTAAAACACTCGCGCCCGTCTGCGCCCTCAAATTGTTCTACGAAGTGATCCTTCATTTCCGCAACTATCTCCGCTGCGGGACGCATCCTCTCGGACATATTTTGTCTCCTCTCTATCGTGTGGGTACGCGGGAACGTAACGCGGTACCGGCGTACGCGTCTCTAGGAGAGTTCCGAAAAGAGAGAAGCGGCTTTGTTCTGAATCAAACAGAGCCGTTATCCGGCCAGCGCGGCTCGGTCTATAACAATCGGGGATTTGTGTTACCGGGACTACCCGCCAGGGGGATTACTTGAAGGAGCCTTGAGCTTTCTGGCGTGGCCATCGATATCGCTTACGGTGTTGTCGTTACCATCGATAGACATTCCGCGTGCGGCCAGCGAGTGCGAGAGCCGCGACAAAGTTTTCGCCGCCCGAAAGCCCGGGCCATGCAGCCGCGTCCTATGTCCGCTGAGCCACAGACCAGTCTTGCATGAACCCGGTTGGCGACATGAAGCCGAGCGCCACGAATAACGACAATCGCGGCGATAAAAAACGTCGACGTATTCAATTAAACGCGAACGCGCCTCAAGCCTCCCCTCACCACTCCCCAAAAAACACCCCCCAATCCTTATGCGTATTCGTATGCATCTCGACACCCGCATCATCAATCGTCACCCGCTGTTTCAGCGAACCATGCCAATCAACCAGCTTCGCATGCATCCGCGCGCGCACCGCATCATGCGTGCGATCCGCGCCGAGATCGACGAACTCGTCCGGATCCGCTTCGAGGTCGAACAACTGCGGACGATAGTCGAGCCAGTGCACGTATTTCCACCGCGCATCGCGCACCATCCAGCCGCGACATTCGCCGGGCGCACGCCCGAGCGTCAAACGCGCACCGCGAAAACTGTAGTCGAGTTCGGAGACCACGTAATTGCGCCAGCCGTCTTCATGCGTTAGCGCACCGCGCATCAGCGGCAGCAGCGATTTACCTTCGATCCGCTCTTCATACGCGGGCAATCCAAGCGCCGACAGCACGGTGGGTACCACATCGATACACGAGGTGAACCGCGCCTCCGAGGTTCCACGCGTCGCGTTCGCGTCAGGCGACGGATCGTAGACGATCATCGGCACGCGCTGCACGGTGTCGTAAAACTGCTCCTTCTCACCCAGCCAATGATCGCCGAGAAAATCGCCGTGATCGGCGGTGAACACGATCAGCGTATCGTCCCAGCGGTTCAGCTTGTCGAGCGTTTCCCATACGCGACCGAGGTGATCGTCCAACTGCTGAATCAAGCCTTGGTACACAGGCCTCACCGTATTCGATACTTCATCGCGCGCGAAGTTGACGCTCTCCTCGTGCTGCCGATAAGCGGCCAGCACCGGATGCGCGTTGTCGAGTTCAGCGCGTTGCCGCACCAGCGGCAGGCACTGATCGAGCGAATACATGTCATGGTACGGACGCGGCGCGACATACGGCCAATGCGGCTTCACATACGACAGATGCAGCGCCCACGGCTCATCGCCCTGCTGTTCGATATAGCGGATCGCCTGATCGGTCATGTACGCGGTTTCGGAGTGCGGCTCCGCGACGCGCGACGGCCAGCGCACATTGCTCATCTTCCATCCGGAGCGGACTTCGCCGGCGTCGTCTTCGACACTGATCACGTAGTCGGTCCACGGCCGCTCGCTCGCGTAACCGTGCGCGCGCAACCAGGCGGGATAGCCGCTTTCACTGCCCGGCTCATGATGGCCGTCGTAGCGGTCTAGCTCAACGAACGAGCCCGCCGAAAGCCGCGCGCCGAGTGCACTATCGCGCGTGATGTCGAACCTCTCCATGCCCGACATATCGGCCCGCACGTGCGTCTTGCCGGCCAGCGCCAGCGAGCGGCCATGCCGGCGCAGGTACTCGCCGAGCGTGATTTCGCCGATCGATAGCGGCACGCGGTTCCAGTTCGCGCCGTGGCTCGTCATCGTGCGGCCGGTGTAGTACGACATGCGCGACGGCCCGCACACGCCGGAACTGACGAACGCGTTATCGAACCGCACGCCGCGCGCGGCCAGCGCGTCGATATTGCGCGTGCGCAAATATGGATGCCCGTAGCAGCCGAGGTGATCGCGCCTCAACTGGTCGCACATGATGAAAAGCACGTTGCGGATAGCTGTCATGGGATACCGTCCGGATGGAATCGAAAACGTAAATGCCTTCGATGCTAGAGAACGGCGGCACGATTGACCTAATCAAACGTATGTGCGGTTGCACAATCGCGCATAATGGCCTTCTACTTTCCCGGACGATCGACCCGTGCCGCGCTCATCCTCCGCGCCTGCCGCGCCATCCAAGAAGGCCCCCGCGCCCCCAACACCCTCCACGCCGCGCCTGAAACAACCCGGCCATATCGACGAATTCCTGCTGTACCGGCTGCACAATCTGACGCGCATCGCGGTTCAGGGCGTCGGGCTGATGTTCCGCCGCGAGATCGGCCTGAGCCGGCGCGACTGGCGCATTCTGGCGTTCGTGGGCCAATTTCCCGACCTGAGCCTGACGCGGCTGGCGGAACTGACCGGGCTGGATACGGTGATCGCGAGCCGCTGCGTGACGCAGCTCGTCAAACGCGGCTTGCTGGCCAATACCCGGCTACCGACGAACAAGCGCGTGTCTGCGCTCCGGCTCACCGAGCCAGGCAAGGCGGCCTACGAGCAGGCACATGCGGCCGGCCGCCAATACAACGTGGAATTCGCCGCCTGTCTGAGCGACGACGAAGCGCGCCAGCTCGAAGTGCTGATGAGCAAGCTCGAAGGCCGCGCTCAGGAACTAACGCGGCGTGAGATAGAACGCAATGGCGGCACGCAACAGGATTCAGGCGACGCATAGCGATTGACGAATAACGGATGACACGGCTCAACAGCCGTGTCAGTCACAGGACAGCAGCGGGGATCACCCCGCCGCTCCGGCTACAAACCACCCTGGCACACATACTTCAGCGACATATAGTCATCGAGCCCATAACGCGACCCTTCTCGCCCGTAGCCCGATTCCTTGACCCCGCCGAACGGCGCCGCCTCGCTCGAGATCGCGCCTTCGTTGACGCCGACGATGCCCGACTCCAGCAGCCGCGACACCCGATCGATACGCCGCAGGTCCTGGCTATAGAAATACGCAGCGAGCCCGAACGGTGTCGCGTTGGCTGCTTCGATCGCCTCGGCTTCGTCGTCGAAACGGAACAGCGGTACCACCGGCCCGAAGGTCTCCTCGCTGAACAGCTGCATGTCCGCGGTCGCATCCGCGAGCACGGTCGGCGCGAAATAGTTGGGCCCCATCTCGTTCAGACGCTTGCCGCCGGTCAGCACGCGCGCGCCGTGCGCGAGCGCATCGTCGACGTGGCGCGCGATCTTGTCGAGCGCGCGGGCGTTGATCATCGGACCGATCTGCGCGGCGTCATCGGTGGCGGGCGCAACTTTCAGCGCGGCAACGCGTGTGGTCAGCAGATCGGCGAAGCGCTCGTACACACCCGCTTGCACATACACACGATTCGGGCACACACAAGTCTGTCCGCCATTGCGGAATTTCGACACCAGCAGGCCATTCACGGCCGCGTCGAGATCCGCGTCGTCAAACACAATAAAGGGCGCATTGCCGCCCAATTCCATCGACAGCTTCTTCAGCGTGCCCGCCGATTCGCGCGCCAAATATTTGCCGACCGCGGTCGAGCCGGTGAACGAAATCTTGCGCACGCGCGCATCGGCGAGCCAGTCGCCGACAGCCGGCACCGCATGGTCGCGCGACGCGGTGACGATATTGATCACGCCAGCCGGCACGCCGGCTTCCTGCGCGAGCCGCACCAGCGCGAGCGCGGTCAGCGGCGTGTCTTCCGCGGGCTTCGCGACGACCGTGCAGCCGGCGGCGAGGGCCGGCGCAATCTTGCGGGCGATCATCGCCAGCGGGAAATTCCACGGCGTGATCGCGGCGACCACACCGACCGGCTCCTTCACCGCGCTCATCCGCTTGCCGCGCTGCTGCTGCGGAATGATGTCGCCGTAGATGCGCGACGCCTCTTCGGCAAACCACGCGACGTACGACGCGCCATAAGCGACCTCGCCTCGCCCTTCAGCCAGCGGCTTACCCTGCTCCAACGAAATCAGCCGCGCGAGATCTTCGCCATTGGCAACGATCGCTTCGTGCCACTTGCGCAGAATCGCCGCGCGCTCCTTCGGCAATTTCTCCGCCCAGATCGGGAACGCACGGTACGCGGCATCGGTGGCCGCGCGAGCGTCCTCGGCGCGGCTATCGGGCACGTTGACGATCAGCTTGCCCGTGGCCGGGTTGTGAACCGCGAATGATTCGCCCGATAGCGCGCGCTGCCATTCTCCATTGATGAAATTGAGCGGAACGAGCAACTCCGGACGAACGAGTGCTGACTGCAAATCCTTCATGGCGGATTCCTGAGTGGGAGAGTGGGATGAGGAAAATTCAAAGGAAGATTCATTGCCCCGCGCCTGGTGCCAGGCGATAGATGCGCGCGGCGGTATCGTGAAACAGCGCGGCTTTCTCGGCGCTCGACGCATGCGCGGCCAGCCGCTTGAACGCGTTCCACAGGATCGCGTAACTGAACATGCCTTTATCGACCGGGAAATTGCTTTCGAACATGCAGCGCTCGCAGCCGAACAGTTCGATGCAGGTTTCCACATAGCCGCGCCACGCGTCGGCCAGTTGCGCGGAGGCCGGCGGCATCTCTTCGCGCTCGAAGTTGAAACCGAGCACCGGCATCCCGCCGCCGCCGAGTTTCACGACAATGTTGGGCAGCGCGGCGAGCCGCCTCATATCGGCGCGCCATGTGTCGAAGGTGGCCTGCATATCGGCCGCATGCGGGCCAGTGCCGACCGGGCCGCCAAAGTGATCGACGATCATCGTCACGCCAGGGCAGGCGCGCGCCAGGTCGTAAATCTCGCCAAGCTGCGTGTGATACGCCCAGATATCGAGCGATAAACCGAAGCGTTCCAGCGCCGCCACGCCACGCCGAAACGCGGCATCGGCCATCAGCCCCTGTGGCGGCGACATCGTGCTCGAACGCACTTCAGGGCTCGCATGCCACACGAGCGCATTGCGCACGCCGACGAGCCGCGGCCCGGCGATGCGCTGCATCGCTTCGAGCACCGGCTCGACCCGATCGCCGAGCGTCAAGTCCGGCCCGGCGACGATGCCCGCGCACGCGCGCGCATTACCATACAGACCGCTCGCGCCGAATGCCGCCGCGCCGTTGGCGAAATCGACCTCGCCCACCGGCACCATCTCTTCCGGCCCGTCCTTGCGCAACATCGCGCGATTCTGGATAAAGACCGTCGCGACGATCCGATGACCGCTGTTCAGATCGTCGTACAGCTCATGAATCAGATAGCGGCTGCCCGCGCGATCCCACAGATGATGATGCGGATCGATGATCGGCAACTCGGGTTCGAGGATCGCTTCGCTGCGCAGTGCGAGCCATTCGGGTCGCACTGGCACATGGGGCATCTTGACGATGTGCATGGCAAGGGCCTAATGAGGTGCCGCGTCGACAAAGCGGTTCGTATACGTGGACGGGATATCGATGCGCCCCTTCGCGTTGGCCAGGTCCTTATCGAACTTCGACAGGATGTTGAACACGGACACCGGACCAGCCGGATCGAACCTCCCGTCGGTCGAGAAGATCGGATGCGAGTTCTTGTACGCGGCGATAAACGCCTGGCGGTTGCCGAGCTGATAAGACACCGGCAGCGCGGCGGTCACTTCTTCCGGTGTCGCCGTTTGCAGGAATTTCTGCGCGCGCACGATCGCATTGACGACCGCCTGCACCGTATGCGGATTCTTCGCGATGAAATCGGCGGTGGTCAGGATCGCGGCTTCCGGATACTGCGACGTGCCGAGCGCGGCCTTCACGCCATCGGCCGTGCGCATATCGGCGACGACGTTCAGATCGTGGCTGTCGGTCAGCATCGTGATGACCGGATCGACGCTGATCAGCCCGTCGATCTGCCCTTGCCGCACCGCCGCCGCGGCGCCCGCTTCGGCGCCCACGCCGATCACCGAAAAGCTCTTCAGATCGACGCCCGCCTGCGAGGCCAGATAGTCGAGCACCAGGTTGTTGCTCGAACCCGGCGACGTGACGCCGAGCTTCATGCCGCTCAGGTCCTTCATCGATTTGAATTTCGCCGCGCTCTTGCTCGAAATGCCGAACACGTAGCCCGGATAACGCGCCATCAATGCAACCGCAACGACCTTCTGGTTCTTCGCGGCCATCGTCAGCGTATTCGAATACGCGCTGGAACCGAAATCGGCGGTGCCGCCGAGCATCGATTGCAGCACTTTCGGGCCGCCGGGGAACATGCTGCGTTCGACGTCGAGCCCTTCGTCCTTGAAGTAGCCCTTGCTGATCGCGATGTCGACGGGCAGATAGCCCATCACCGCGCCGACGGTGGCGATGTCGATATGCGTTTTCTCCAGCGGCGGCGCGGCTTCGCTGCGCTGTGCGCCCAACAGGGTGGCCAGCAGCGCGGCCGTGACGACGGCAAGACGAGCTCGATTCATGATCCTGTCTCCTATCCGGCTACTTCGAGCCGGTATGTGGTGGCGGCCGTTTCGCTGAACAGCGCGCGTTTTTCGTCTTCGGACGCGCTAGCGGCAATTCGCTTGAAAGCGTTCCATAGCACGTGATAACTGAACATTCCCTTATCGACCGGGAAGTTGCTTTCGAACATGCAGCGGGTCACACCAAACAACTCGATACAGGTCTCGACGTAAGGCGTCAGGATATCGGCGAGCAACTCGGACGCGGGCGGTAGTTCGTCTCTATCCAGATGAAAGCCGAGTACCGGCATCCCGCCGCCGCCGAGCTTCACGCGCGTATTCGGCAGCGACGCGAGACGCTGCATCGACGCACGCCAGTCGGCCAGCATCGCCGTATGCGCGTCCGGCGTCGCTGCGTGACGTCCGACGCCGACCGGGCCGCCGAAGTGGTCGATCACCACAGTCACATCCGGAATGCGGCGCGCCAGTTCGTAGCATTCGTCGAGTTGCGTGTGATAGGCCCAAACGTCGAGCGCGAGCCCGTAGTCGCTCAGCAGCGCAGCGCCTTGAGCGAACTTCGGATCGAGCAACATGCCGGCGCTGGTGCGCGCGGTGGTCGACGCGACCGACGCGTCATCGTGCCACGCAATCGAATTGCGAATGCCGCGCAAGCGGCCGCCCGATATCGCGACCATCGCTTCGAGCACCGGCGCGGCAGCGTCGCCCAACGCGAGGTCGGCCGCGCCAACGATCCCCGCGCAGATCCGCGTGTCGCCATAGATGCCCGATGCGCCCATCGCCGCCGCGCCGTTCGCGAACTCGACTTCGCCGAGCGTCGCGAACGCCGGATCGCCGTGCGCGCGCAGCATCGAGCGACTTTGAATAAACACGGTCGCGGCGATGCGGTGGCCGCTCGTCACATCGTCGAGCAGATCGAGCGCGAGGTAACGCGCGCCCGGCCGGTCCCACAAGTGATGATGTGGATCCACGATCAGCCGCTCCGGCTCGATGATCGCTTCGTTGCGCAGCGCAAGCCATTCGGGCCGCACCGTGGCGTGCGGCGCGGCGGAACCGGACGCTGCATTGGAGGTGTTGCCGGCAGTCATCGCTGGCACCCCGCTTATTGCGACGCGTGTTTGAACCGCTTCACCAGCGCGCGGGTGCCATCGGCAAGAATCGCGGCATCGGCGCCGACCGCGACGAACATCGTGCCGAGATCGATGAAGCGCTGCGTATCGTCCGCGTTGAACGACACGATGCCCGAGGGTTTGCCGGCCGCGGCGATGCGGCGCAACGCGTCCTCCACCGCGGCGCGCACTTCGGGGTGAGCGGGATTGCCCGGATGCCCCATCGATGCCGCCAGATCCGACGGCCCGACGAAAATGCCATCGACGCCCTCCACGGCCGCGATCGCTTCGATCTGCCCCAACGCCGATGCCGTTTCGACCTGCACCAGCAGGCACATTTCATCTTTGGCCTTCGCGATGTAGTCGCTGCGCGAGCCGTACCCGGACGCACGCGCCATCCGCGCGCCGACACCGCGAATGCCGTGCGGCGGATAACGCGTCATCGACACCAGCTCGCGCGCCTGCTCCGCCGTATCGACCATCGGCACCAGCAACGAGCGCGCGCCCGCATCGAGCAACTGCTTGATCAGCCATGCCTCGCCGATCGGCGGACGCACCACCGGCTCGACGCCAAACGCGGCCAGCGTCTGCATCTGCGACAGGATCGTGCGCAGGTCGTTCGGCGCGTGCTCGCCATCGATCAGAAACCAGTCGAAGCCGGCGGTCGCGCAGATTTCGGCGGCGACGCTATCGGCCATACTCAGCCACAAACCGATCTGCCGCTGGCGTGCCGCGATCGCGGTCTTGAATGCGTTCGGATGCTGCATGTCGAATCGTCTCCAGATGGATGAATTAGGGATTCTTCACCGTTGCGGCGTCCACGAACTTGTTCGTGTACGTCGACGGCAGGTCGATCTTGCTGCGTGCCTGCGCGATCTGCGGGTCCGCCGCGGCCAGCACGTTCAGCACCGCTTCGGTGCCCTTCGGGTCATAGCGGCCGTCCGTCGAATAGACGGAGCGGGTATGTTCGATCGCTTTCAGATAGGTTGCGCGATCACCGACCTGATACGACTTCGGCAAGGCGTCGGCGATCTGCTCGGGCGTCGCGGTTTGCAGGAATTTCTCCGCGCGCAGCATCGCATTGACGACCGCCTGCACCGTATGCGGATTCTTCTTGATGAATTCGCTCGTCGAGATGACCGAACCCTCCGGATAGGTGCTGCTACCGACCGAATCCATCACGCCCTTGCCGGTACGCAGATCGGCAACCACCTTCAGATCGTTCGAATCGGTCAGCATCGTGATGGTCGGATCGATACCGACCAGCGCGTCGAGCCGCCCCTGCTTGACCGCGGCGATGGCGCCCGCCTGCGCGCCGACGCCGATCACCGAATACGATTTGCGATCGACGCCGTTACGCGTCGCGATTGCATCGAGAATCATGTTCGTGCTGGAGCCCGGCGAGGTCACGCCGATCTTCATGCTGGCGAGACTTTTCAGCGACGTGTATTTCTGCTGGCCCTGCTTCGTGATGCCGAGCACGAAGGCCGGGTACTTGATCATCAGCACAAACGCCTGCACGTGCTGGTCGTGCGCGGCCATCGTCAGCGTATTCGAATAGGCGCTGACGACCATGTCCGCGCTGCCGCCGAGCAATGCCTGCAAGGTCTGCGGACCGCCCGCGTACATGCTGCGGTCGACGTCGAGCCCTTCGTCCTTGAAATAGCCTTTCGCGAGTGCGATTTCGAACGGATAGTAGGAAATCACGGAGCCGGTGGTCGCGATCGCGAGATGGGTTTTCTCGAGCGCGCCCTGTGCGTGGCTGGCCGTGGCGATGCCGAGCGTCAGCAACGCGCAGCACAGCGTTCGGTAGATGCCTGTCATGTCAATGTCTCCTTTTATTTAATGTAGGTGCAAGCGGTACAGCCGCGCGCGTCAGGACGGCGCGCGCTCGCGCGCTTCGAACTCGGCGATGCGGTCGGCGAACCGCAACGTGTAATCGATACCGTCGAGTCCGAGCAACAGGCATTTACGATTGAAAGGATCGACGTCGAAGTGCCAGGACGTGTCCCGCGCACTGACGAGTTGACGCTCCAGATCGATCGAAAGTTGCATGCCCGGTTCGTGTTCGAGCGCAGCGAGCAGCGAAGCGACCGCATCGTGCGGCAACACCACGCACAGCACGCCGTTTCTGACGCAGTTATTGAAGAAGATATCGGCGAAGCTCGTGGAAATGACCGCGCGAATGCCGTAGTCCGACAGCGCCCACACGGCCATTTCACGCGACGATCCGCAGCCGAAGTTCGCGCCGGCCACGATGATTTTCGCGTCGCGCCAGGCCGGCCGGTTCAGCGCGAACTCGGCGCGCTCATGGTCCTGTTCGTCGAAGCGCAGATCATGGAACAGATACTGGCCGAAGCCGTCCGCGCGTTGCTTGCGCAGAAAGCGCGCGGGAATGATCTGGTCCGTGTTCACGTTCGAATCGGCGATAGGCAGCGCGACGGCTTCGACGCGCGAGAACGGTTGCATGCACGGCTCCTTAGAGAAATTGACGCACGTCGGTCAGATGCCCGGTGATCGCGGCCGCGGCGGCCATCGCCGGACTCATCAGATGCGTGCGCGATTCCGGCCCCTGCCGGCCGACGAAATTACGATTCGACGTCGACGCGCAGCGCGCGCCGGGCGGCACGGTGTCGCCGTTGGTCGCGAGGCACATCGAGCAGGCCGGCTCGCGCCACTGGAACCCTGCGTCGAGAAAGATGCGGTCGAGCCCTTCGGCTTCGGCCGCGCGCTTCACTTGCGCCGAGCCCGGCACGACCAGCGCAGTGACTCCGGCCGATACGTGCTTGCCTTTGACGATTGCCGCCGCCGAACGCAGGTCTTCGATGCGCCCGTTCGTGCACGAGCCGATGAACGCGTAGTCGATCTTCACGCCGGCGAGCGGTTCTCCCGCATGCAGGCCCATGTAATCGAGCGTGCTGTCGATCACCGCGACGCGCTCGGCGTCGTCGACCGTCGCCGGGTCGGGTACCGCGCCGGTGATCGGCAGTGCATCTTCGACGCTATTGCCCCACGTGACCATCGGCGCAATACGGTTCGCGTCGAGGTGCACTTCGCGGTCGAAGCGGGCATCCGGATCGCTAAACAGCGTGCGCCACTGCGCCAGTCGCCGAGTCCATTCGTCGCCCGCCGGCGCGAACGGCCGGTCTCTCACATAGGCGAAGGTGGTTTCGTCCGGCGCGATGATTCCCGCCCGGCCGCCCGCCTCGATCGACAGATTGCACAGCGTGAGGCGCCCTTCCATCGACATCGCCGCAATCGTGCTGCCGGTGTATTCGATCACATGGCCGGTCGCGCCCGATGCGCCGATCTTCGCGATCAATGCGAGTGCAACGTCCTTCGCGCTGACGCCGCGGCCGAGTTCGCCGTCGATCGTCACGCGCATCGTGCGTGGCATGCGTTGCCACACGGTTTGCGTGGCCAGCACATGCGCGACGTCCGACGCACCGACGCCGAACGCCAGCGCGCCGAGCGCGCCATGCGTCGACGTATGGCTGTCGCCGCAGACGATCGTCATGCCCGGCAGACTCAGCCCCTGCTCCGGCCCAACCACATGCGTGATGCCGTGCCGCTGGTCGTCCATGCCGAACAACACGATGCCTTCGCGCTGCGTATTGCGCGTCAGCGACGTGACCATGTCGAGCCGTTCGGGACCGGCCACATCGTCGAGCGTGCGGCCGGTGGTCGGCGCGTAGTGGTCGGGCATCGCGAACGTGCGATCGGGCCTGCGCACCTTCAGATTTTTCGCGGCCAGCACCTGGAACGGATTGCGCGAGCCTTCGTGAATCAGGTTTCTATCGATGTAGAGCAGACTCTGGCCGGTGTCGTCACGCGCCACTTCGTGACGGCTCCAGATCTTCTCGAACAAGGTTTTGCCTTGCGGGGTGGTCACTATCGGTCTCCGTTAATTGTCGACACTCAGTTATCGGCGCGCGCTTTTTCAGCCTTGCCCGCCGCCGGTTGCCATATCAGCAGGCGCCGCTCGATGCGCGTCACCAGCGTGTCGATCAGTAGCGCAAAGATGGTCAGCACGACGATGCCGGCGATCACCGCATTGATATCGAACGTGCCTTCCGCCTGCAGAATCAGATAGCCGATGCCGCGCGCCGAACCCAGATACTCGCCCACCACCGCGCCGACGAACGCCATGCCGACCGCGTTGTGCAGGCTGGAAAAAACCCAGCTCGCCGCCGATGGCAGATACAAATAGCGCAGCATCTGACTGCGGTTCGCGCCGAGCATCCGCACATTCGCGAGCACCACGGGGCTCACTTCGCGCACGCCCTGAAAGACGTTGAAGAACACGATGAAGAACACCAGCGTCGTGCCGAGCGCCACCTTCGACCAGATGCCGAGGCCGAACCACAGTGCGAAGATCGGCGCGAAGATCACGCGTGGCATCGCGTTGGCGGCCTTGATGAACGGATCGAGCAGCCGCGCGAGAAAGTCGTTCAGCGACAGCGCGAGCCCGACGATCACCGCGGCGCCGGTCCCCACCAGAAACGACAGCACGGTTTCGACCAGCGTCACCCACAGATGCGGCACGATCTCGCCGGTGCGAAACCATTCCCATACCTGCACGAACACCGGCCCCGGATCGCCGAAGAAGAACACCGGCATCACGCCGGCGCTCACCAGCAGTTGCCACAGGCCGAGCGACGCCGCGAGCAGCAACAGGCGCCACAGCAGCATCAGATCGCGCTTGGGCCGCGCCTCGCGGGGGCGCTGCGCGACGCTCTCCGCGCTTTGCATCGATTCAGCGTTTGCTCTGTTCATAGCCTTTCAGCACCTCATCACGAAGAACGTCCCAGATCTGCGTATGCAACGCGACGAAACGCTCCGAATTACGAATCTCGGACACCTCGCGCGGACGCGGCAGATCGATCGGAAACTCGGCGATCGGACGCGTGCCCGGCCCCGCCGACAACACGACCACGCGATCGGACAGCGCGATCGCTTCATCGAGATCGTGCGTGATGAACAGCACCGACTTGCGATCGGCCTGCCACAACGCGAGCAGCTCCGATTCCATTAGCTGGCGGGTTTGGATGTCGAGCGCGCTGAACGGCTCGTCCATCAGGATCAGCGGCGGATCGAGAATCAGCGCCTGCGCGAGCGCGACACGCTTGCGCATGCCGCCCGACATCTGGTGCGGAAACTTGTGACCGTGTCCCGCGAGACCGACGCGCGTCAGCCACAGTTCCGCGCGCTCCCGCGCTTCGGCGCGGTCAACGTTGGCGAATTGCAGACCCGCGCAGATGTTGTCGATCGCACGGCGCCACGGCATCAATGCTTCGCCCTGGAACAGATAGGTCGCGTGGCGGTTGATGCCGGTCACTTCGCGGCCGAAACTCAGCACCTTCCCCGACGACGGAAACAGCAGTCCGGCGGCCATGTTCAGCAACGTCGACTTGCCGCAGCCGGTCGGCCCGACCACCGACACGAACTCGCCGGGCGCGATGCTCAACGTCGCGTTATCGACCGCCGTATAGCGCTGTTTGCTGGTGCCATGCACGAACGTGCAGGTGACGTTTTCGAACGACAGCGCGGCGCTGGCCGGCGCGGATGCCGGTGCCTGCCACGCGTCGGCGCGACGCGTATCGGAAGCTGCGCGCGCCGCCCGCGCGCCGGGCAGCGCGGATTGGATCAACGCGGAACGGTTCATGGCCGTTAGCCCGCGAGCGCCGCGACGACCGCATCGCCCATCGCGCGTGTGCCGACCTGCGTGCAGCCCGCTTCCATGATGTCGCCGGTGCGCGTGCCCGCGGCGACCACGCGGCGCACCGCGTCCTCGACGAGATCCGCTTCGGTGTCGCGCTTGAGCGTGTAGCGCAGCAGCAGCGCGGCGGAAAGAATCGTCGCGAGCGGATTGGCGATGTCGCGCCCAGCGATGTCCGGCGCCGAGCCGTGGATCGGCTCGTAAAGACCCTTGCCGTCCGGCGCGAGCGACGCCGACGGCATCATGCCGAGCGAGCCCGCCAGCATCGCCGCTTCGTCGGACAGAATGTCGCCGAACATATTGCCGGTGACCATCACGTCGAAGCGCGTCGGCGCGCGCAACAGCGCCATCGCGGCCGCGTCGATGTACAGATGCGTGAGTTCGACGTCCGGATACTCGCGGCCGACTTCGGTCATCACGTCGCGCCACAGTTGCATCGTTTCGAGCACGTTGGCCTTGTCGACCGAGCACACTTTCCTGTTGCGCCGCTGCGCGGCCTTGAACGCGACATGCGCAATCGCCCGCACTTCGGATTCGCGGTAGCGCATCGTATTGATCGATTCGCGCTCGCCGCTCGCGCTTTCCACCGGACCACGCGGCTCACCGAAATAGATGTCGCTCGACAGTTCGCGCACGATCAGCAGATCGAGGCCGTCGATCACTTCGGGCTTCAGCGTCGACACCGACGCAAGCGCCGGAATCGGCCGCACGGGGCGCAGATTCGCGTTCAGTCCCAGCGTTCTGCGCAGTTGCAGCAAGCCGGAGCGGACCTTGTTCTTGCGCAGCCACTGCTCGTATTCGGGACCGCCGACCGAGCCGAACAGAATCGCGTCGCAGCGTTGCGCCATCGCGAGCGTTTCATCGGGCAGCGGCTTGCCGGTGGCCTCCACACCGCTCATGCCGATCGTGCCGTATTCGAGTTCAAGTTCGAAGCGCCCCTTCGAGACGGCTTTCAGAACCTTGACGGCCTCGGGAATAATTTCCTTGCCCACACCATCGCCCGGCAATACCGCAACCTTCATCGCGTGTCTCCATGATTAGATTCGATGCACTCGCGCCATCCGTCGGGCGCCTGTGTTCTGGCATCGATATTAAAAACAGCGACACGCGCTCGCTATTTCTGTTTGGAGAAGGGGGCTTGTCGATCGGCGAGGCTCGCTGCGCGCGCGAGCCGGGCGCCGTGCCGCGCCTGCGGCCGCTATATCGCGGCCAAACGCCTGATGGCATTACACGCCGGCGTAAAATGGCACGGTCCGCTCGCGCGATATTTGCAGGCCCCGCGCGATGCCCATTGCACCGTTTCGGCGCGAAATGCCTGGGGAAAGCACTGATGCCCGCAGTGCCGCTCCCCGTTTCGCCGCCGGTATTGAAACGATCCGGACGCCTTGATACTGGCGGCCGGCGTTCGGGCAGGAACCCGTATGAGAATCGACCTTTACACGCTGCAACTGTTCGTCGCCGTGATGGAGACGCGAAGCCTCACGCAAGCCGCCGCGCGCGAGCATATCGCGGTGTCGGCGATCAGCAAGCGGATGTCCGACCTCGAAGCGATGCTGAATCTGCGGCTGTTCGAGCGGCGCCCCACCCGGCTCGAACCAACGCGCGCCGCCGATGTCCTGCTGCGCCACGCCAATACGATTCGTCGCAACATTCAACAGCTCGAAGTGGAAATGACGGACCTGTCGGAAGAAGTGCGCGGCACGGTCCGGATCGCCGCGAGTATCGCGGTCGTCACGCAGTATCTGCCGCGCCAGCTGCGCGCGTTTTCAGCGCTGCATCCGGGTGTCAGCGTCGAACTCACCGACAGCCTGAGTCCGCACGCGATCAAGCTGGTCGCCGACGGTCAGGCGGACATCGGCATTTTCGGCGACCCGTTCACCGCGACCGGCCTGAGCACCGTGCCGTACCACGAAGAGACGCTGCTGGCCGTGCTGCCGCCGGGACACGAACTGCTGGCGCGGTCGAGCCTGACCTTCGCCGAGATGCTGCCGTTCGAGTTTGTCTGTCTGCGCAGCGAAAGCTCGATGAGCACGCTGCTGTTTGCCGCGGCGGCCCGGCTCGATCAGCAGATTTCGCGGCGCGTTCAGGTGAGCGGCAACGAGGCGGTCTGCTGCATGATCGAGATGGGGATGGGGATTTCGGTGCTGCCGGAGCCTTGGCTCGAACGTCATCAGCAGAACTTCGCCGGCATTGAAACGAGACCGCTGAACGAGCCGTGGGCGCGGCGTTTTCTGCATCTGTGTTTCAACGGCGACAGGCATACGCTGAATGTGCCGACGCAGTTGCTGGTCGAGCATTTGCGCAAGCAGACGTAGCTCAAGGCCGTGATTGGCGACACCAAGCCGTGCGTCACATCGCCCGAGCCGACCGCTTCGTCGCGAGATGCTGCTTCAGCACGCCATCCAGGATCTCGACGAAGCGGCGCGCGACGCCTGACAGCGGTTCCACATGCGAATACAGCAGGCTCGCGGTCAGCCGGTGATCGGCGTCCGCGTGCAGCGGCACCACGTCGAGCGCGGCCCGCATGTCCGCATCGATACAGAAAGGATCGACGATCGCCACGCCCACGCCTTCTCTCGCCAGCGTGCACGCGCTGATCGCCGAGCGCACCCGCACGACCGGCGCGGGGCGGCGCGTATTCGCAAACACCTTGCCGACGATGCGCCCGAGCGGCGTGTCGTGCTCGTAGTCGATCCACGGCATCGTTGCGATCTGCTTCGGGTCGAGCGTACGCCGCCGCCCGAGCGTGCCCTTCTTTGCCACGCAGCACACTCGCCCACTCTCCAGCGGCACGGTCACGATATTCGGATGTTCGACCTCGAACATCGACACGCCGATATAGCCCTTGCCGAACAGCACGCGCGGCACCAGATGGTTGTGCGTCAGCGGTTCGAACGTGATGCGCAAATGCGCAAACTCCGCATGAAAACGGGCGATCGCGAGCGGTACCAGGTGCACGCCGAGACTCGGGCTGCACACGATATTGAGGTTGCCGCTGGAGCCGTCCGCGAGTGAGCGCACAAGACTCTCCACGCGCTCGATACCTTCATACGCGCGTAGCACTTCCTCGAAAATGCGCTTGGCTTCCGGCGTCGGATACAGGCGCCCGCGCATGCGCTCGAACAGCAGAAAACCGAGGCGGCTTTCCGTCACCTGCAGCACGCGGCTCACGGAGGGCTGCGCCACATAGAGCGAACGCGCTGCCTCGCTGATCGAACCGGTCATCATGATCGCGCGGAACACTTCGATCTGACGCAAGCTCATCGCGCGTGTGTGGGGCACTTCCTCGTCGTAGTTCATGGGCTGAGCGTGAAAACCGGTGGCAATGGCATGGTTCGCAGTGTAAACGAGGTAAACGAGTCATCCATGCATTCAGTCTATGGGATGCCAAATTTGGCCTATTTCACGGCGGATTTTGGCGTGCGTATCGTTCGGTAAAAGGTCGAATTCCTTCATCGAGCCATGTCCGATCCCATCATCTTTCTGAACCCCAACGGCCTCGCCGACGTTACGCGAGAGATCGAACGAACCGTGCGCGCGCTGTGCGTCGAGCAGGACGCGCCCGCCGCGTTCGAGACGCTCCATGCCGTCGAAGGCGGCATCGAAACGCAGCGCGATTCGGACCGCGCCGCGGTCGCCGTCGCGCAATACGTCGCGCGCCATGAGGCAAACGCAGCGGCATTCGTGATCGCCTGCTACAGCGATCCCGGCCTGCATGCCGCGCGCGAAGTGACGAACAAGCCGGTTATCGGCATCGGTGCGGCCGCGATGGCCGTGGCGCTCGCACGCGGTTCGCGCATCGGCGTCATCGCGGCCAGCACGCACGGCATGCCGCGCCACTGGCGCGCTTACCATGCCGCGCGTATCGCGAATCTGGTGGCGGGCGAACGCGCGGTGAATCTCGGCGTCGACGAATCGGGCAACCGAGATATCGCGCTCGACAAGCTGATTGCAACAGGTCGCACATTGCGCGACGAAGACGGCGCGGATGTCATCGTGCTGGGCTGCGCGGGCATGACACCGCTGCGCGCCGAGATCGAACGTGCTGTCGGCGTGCCCGTCATCGATCCGTGCTCGACGGCCGCGTCGCTGGCGTTCTCGATCTGCCGCGAGCGAGGTCTCGCATGAATGACACCGTCACGGCGCTGCCACGGCTCGGCGTGCTCGGCGGCATGGGCCCGCTCGCGACAGCGGACTTTCTCGTCAAGCTGATTCAGGCAACGCCCGCGCAATCCGATCAGGAACATATGCCGGTGATCGTGCACAACGTGCCGCAGGTGCCGGATCGCAGCAGCGCGTTTCTCGCCGGATCGGACGCGCCGTGGCCGCATCTGCTCGACGGACTGCGCACGCTCGAAACCGCCGGATGCGCGGCCATCGCGATCCCCTGCAACACCGCCCATGTGTGGCATGCGCGGCTCGCGAAAGCAACCGCGCTGCCGGTGCTGCATATCGGCGAAGCCGCCGTCGATGCGCTGTTGCACCAGTGCCCCGACGCGCGCAAAGTCGGCATCCTCGCGACGCGGGCGACCTTGCAGGCGCGCATCTATCACGACCAGCTAGCCTCGCACGGCATCGACGCCATCACGCCGGACGATGCGTTGCAATCCACGCACGTGTCCGCCGCGATCGACGCGGTGAAAGGCGGACGCATCGATGAAGCCCGCCTGCTGCTCACACACGCGGCCCGCGCATTGATCGCAGCCGGCGCGGATGCGCTGCTGCTCGCCTGCACCGAAATCCCCGTGGCGCTCGCGGGCGTGTCGCTCGATGCGCCCGCCATCGATCCGACCGACGCACTCGCACGCGCCTGCGTCGGCTGGTGGTTCGATGCACGCAGCGAATCTGCGTCGCTTCAGGCACAACTCTGACTATCAAGCGGATGAACAACTCAATGGATCAATTCGACCTGACGATACGCAACGGCCTCGTCGCGTCCGACAAGAAAGTGTTCGAAGCGGACGTCGGCATCGTCGGCGAGCGCATCGTCGCGGTCGAGCGCGGCCTGCCCGCCGGCAAGCGCGATATCGACGCGACCGGCAAGTACGTGCTGCCCGGCGGCATCGATACGCATTGCCATGTCGAGCAGCGTTCGGGCATGGGCATCATGGGTGCCGACGACTGGTACTCGGCGAGCGTCTCGGCAGCCTGCGGCGGCACCACGATGATCGTGCCGTTCGCCGCGCAGCATCGCGGACATTCGCTCCGGCAGGTGGCAGAAGAGTACACGGCGCTCGCCGCGGAGAAGTCGGTGATCGACTGGAGCTATCACCTGATCGTCTCCGAAACCGATCAAAAGACCTTGCAGGAAGACCTCGTCGAGCAGATCCGCAAGGGCATCACGTCGTTCAAGGTGTACATGACCTACGACCAGTTGAAGATCGACGATTATCAGATGCTCGACGTTCTCGCGCTCGCCTCGCGCGAGAATGCGCTCGTGATGGTGCATGCGGAGAACAACGACGTCATCAAATGGGTGTCGCAGAAGCTGCTCGAAAGCGGCCGCACCGCGCCGAAGTATCACGCGACGAGCCATGTCGCGCTGGCCGAATCCGAAGCGACGAATCGCGTGATTCAACTGTCGAAGCTATTCGATGTGCCGGTGCTGATCGTGCATGTGTCGGCGCCGGATGCGATCGCAACGATCGGCGCCGCGCAGCGCATGGGCGCGCAGGTCTACGGCGAGACGTGTCCGCATTACATGCTGCTTACCGAAGACGCGATGGATCTGCCCGGCGTCGAAGGCGCCAAGTATTGCTGCAGCCCGCCGCTGCGCGACAAGGCCGCGCAAGAAGCGCTATGGACCGCGCTGAAAGACGGCGTGCTGCAAACCGTATCGTCGGATCATGCGCCGTATCGCTACGACCATACCGGCAAGCTGCCGCACGGCGAGCAGACCACCTTCAAGCAGATGGCCAACGGCATGCCCGGGCTCGAAACGCGTCTGCCGCTGATGTTCTCCGAGGGCGTGAACAAAGGGCGCATGACGCTGCCGGAATTCGTCGCGCTGACGTCGACGAATCACGCACGCATGTACGGCATCGCGCCGCGCAAAGGGCTGATCGAAACAGGCGCGGACGCGGATATCGCCGTGTGGAACCCCACGCACGAAGTGGTGCTCACGGCTTCTGGCCTGCACGACCGCGTCGGCTATACCCCCTATGAAGGAATGAAAGTGACCGGCTGGCCGCGCACGGTGGTCAGCGCGGGCCGCGTGATCGTCGATGACGGTGTATTCGATGCGGCGCCCGGCAGCGGTCGCTTCATCGCACGCGGCACGCCGCTGCCGTTCCAGAACCAACGTGAAATCTCCGCGCGCGGCCAGTTCTTCCGCGCGCTCGCCGACGGCACCGCCGATGCTCACGCAGGCTTCGGCTACTCCGATCGTCAGAACTGAACCTGAAAACGAAAGAGGAAACAATGAGCAAGTCACGCAAAATCGGTCTCGCGGTGGCGCAAATGGGACCGGTCCATCTCGCGGACGATCGTCAGGCCGTCGTCAGGCGCCTGGTCGATATGTTGAAGGAAGCGAAGTCGCGCAGCGCGAAGTTCGTCGTGTTTCCCGAACTCGCACTGACGACATTCTTCCCGCGCTACTGGATGACCGAAGAAGCCGCCATCGAACGTTTCTTCGAGCGCACGATGCCGAACCCGGACGTGCAACCGCTATTCGACGCCGCGCGCGAAGCGGGCATCGGCTTCTATCTCGGCTATGCGGAGCTGACCGCGAAGGGCGAGGCGTTCAACACGTCGATCATCGTCGATGATGGCGGCAAGATCGTCGCGAAGTACCGCAAGACGCATTTGCCGGGCCACGCCGATCACAAGCCGGACGCACCGTTCCAGCATCTGGAGAAGAAGTTCTTCGAAGTGGGCAATACGGGCTTTCCGGTTGTCGAGACGATGGGCGCCAAAGTCGGCATGTGCATCTGCAACGACCGCCGCTGGCCGGAGACGTGGCGCGCGATGTCGCTGCAAGGCGCGGAACTCGGCGTACTCGGCTACAACACGCCGTCGCTGAATATTCACTGGCCGGAGCCGGTGCATCTGCGCATGCATACGCATCTGATCACACTGCAGGCAAGCGCCTATCAGAACGCGATGTGGATCGCCGCAGCCGCGAAATGCGGCAAGGAAGACGGCTTTCATATGATCGGCGGCGCGGTGATCGTCGCACCTTCTGGTGAGATCGCCGCGCAAAGCATGACCGAAGAAGACGAAGTGATCTTCGTCAACGTCGATCTCGCGCTGGGCGACACCTTCCGCGAACACGTGTTCAACTTCGCGAAACACCGCCGTCCGGAACACTACGGGCTGATCGTCGAACGTACCGGCGCCGGCGCGCCGCTACCTCACGATCCCGACGCACTCAACTAGGTCGCACACGGGGAGACCACACGATGAATCATCACGTTGACCAGAGCGTCCCGATGCCGGGCACGCAGGAAAAGTCCCTGTTCGGGCCGCCGCATATCCGCGCGCTGATCGCGTCGATTTCCGGCTACGCGATGGACGGCTTCGATCTGCTGATCCTCGGCTTCATGCTGAGCCTGATCTCGGCGGACCTGGGGCTCACGTCCGCGCAAGCCGGATCGCTCGTCACGTGGACGCTCGTCGGCGGCGTCGCGGGCGGCATCGGCTTCGGAATTCTGAGCGATTATCTCGGCCGCGTACGCGTGCTCACGTACACGATCCTGCTGTTTGCGGTGTTCACGGGTCTGTGTGCGTTCGCGCAAGGCTATTACGATCTGCTCGCGTATCGCTTCGTCGCGGGGCTGGGGCTCGGTGGCGAGTTCGGCATCGGCATGGCGCTTGCCATCGAGGCGTGGCCGGCGGACAAGCGCGGACGCGTATCGTCGTATGTCGGCATGGGCTGGCAGATCGGCGTGCTGATCGCCGCGCTGGTGACACCGGTTCTGCTGCCGCGTCTCGGCTGGCGCGGCATGTTCCTGGTCGGTCTCGCGCCCGCGGTGCTGTCGTTCGCGATCCGCAAGGCGATCGGCGAGTCGGAGATCTTCATCGAGAGCGCGGCGCGCAAGCGGCGTGAGTTTCCGCTGAAGACGCTGTTCCGCGATGCGCAGACCACCAGGCGCAGCATCGGCATGATCATCATGTGCTCGGTGCAGAACTTCGGGTACTACGGCCTGATCATCTGGATGCCCGGATATCTGACGAGGCAGTTCGGCTTCACGCTCGCGAAGTCGGCAACGTGGACCGCCGCTTCGATTCTCGGCATGCTGGTGGGCATCTGGATCTTCGGGCAACTCGCGGACCGCATCGGCCGCAAGCCTACGTTCGTGATGTACCAGCTCGGCGCGCTCATCATGGTGTTCGTGTACTCGCGCTTGACGACACCCGATGCGCTGCTGATCGGCGGCATGGTGGTCGGCGTGTTCGTGAACGGCATGATGGGCGGCTACGGCGCGTTGATGGCCGAGCTGTATCCGACGCATGCACGCGGCACCGCGCAAAACGTGTTGTGGAGCATCGGCCGCGCAGTCGGCGGGTTCGGGCCGCTCGCGATCGGCGCGGTCGCGAGTTTCTACTCGTTCGGTACTGCCATTGCGGCACTCGCGTGCATCTATGTGATCGATGTGATCGCGACCGTCACGCTGATTCCTGAACTCAAGGGCGTCGAGCTGGAATGAGCTAAGCGGAGCGTTGGCCAGAGCGCTGGTTGTCACAGACGGGGACGTTGCACGTAAAGATCCGACGAATGATCAGCGACCGTCCCCGCCAGTAGGACGAGCGCGTTTTGCTCGCCCCTGTTCCTTCGAAGCGCTGTCACCTGCGCGCTTGCGTTTCGCGAGCAGATCCGCTTGCGTATGAAGGATTAGAAACGCTCCCAGTAGAGCCATTCGTACAAGAGCGGGAAGGAAGAAAGTGAGTGCCGCAAAGGCGAATACCGCCACCATGATCCAGGCCCTGATCCATTGCATGCGTCGCCGGCGCAGCGTCGATGCATCGTCGGAAGGACGCTGGCGGAAGCTTTCGTACATCAGAACCATGTACGTCAATTCGACCAGCAGAAAGACGGTTGCGTATGCAGTCAACGGCACGGTGGCGACCCTGCTCGATGCCAGCCATGCCGTCGTAAAGGGGATAAACGAGATCCAGAAAAGATTCGCGAAGTTCGACCATGCCAATAAACCCGTGAGCGAATCCGCATGTTTGAACACGTGATGATGGTTCAGCCACACGACCGCAATGAACGCATAACTGACAACGTAGCTGACGAGGTCCGGCCACAGATCGAGCAACGCGCCCGCATCATTGCGCGTGGGAATTTTCAGCGCGAGAACCATGATCGTGATGATGACCGCGAAAATGCCGTCGGAAAGCGTACTGAAACGGTCAAGGTTCACATCTGAATCGTCCATGGCGCGCCACGTCCTTAGATCTGGGTCAGCCCACCGTCGACAACGAGTTCCGTGCCGGTCACGAACGACGCATCGTCGCTGGCGAGATACAGCGCGGCTCGCGCAATCTCCAGCGGTTGGCCGAAGCGCTTCAGCGGTACCGCTGAAGTGATGGCTTCGCCGGTATCCGCGAGCTGCTTCTCCGACAGCCCAAGCTTGCTATGGAACGGCGTCTCGATCGGCCCTGGGCTCACCGCGTTGACTCGAATGCCGCGGGGCGCAAGCTCGGCACCGGCCGATCGCACCAGAGAGCGCACCGCCGCTTTGGTCGCCGACAGAATCGACAGTCCGGGCGTACCTACTTCGTTCAGAAATGACGTCGTGACGACGATCGAACCGCCTTTCGGCATGTGCGGAGCCGCCTTCTGGATGACGAAAAAGACACCGTTGAAATTCAGTGAGAACTGCTCGGTGATCTGTTCAGGTGTGACTGCATCGAGAGGGGCCGCTTTTCCGGCGCCGGCATTGGCGAACACCACGTCGATTCGGCCATGAGTATCGACAATATCCGCGACCGCGCGGCTGATTTGCGCGACGTCCCGCAGATCGACTGCCAGCGCCATCGCCGTGTTGCCGAGAGCCTGCGCGGCGTCTTTCAGATGCGCCGCCTGGGTGCCGGTCACGATGACCGTCGCACCTTCCTGCTGGAAGAGTTTGGCGGTTTCCAGACCGATGCCTGACGTTCCACCGGTGACAAGTGCGATTTTGTCCTTCAGCTTCATGATTCACTCCTTGCGAATAACGGAAGAAATGCGAGAAGCAGTGCGGCGCGCCGGCACATCCAGCGAAAAAGTTTTGTGGTTATAACGAAGGTGGGCGTCGTGGCGGCATCCTTCGAAAGGCCGATTATGCGCCTCGAATCCTGTGCGCCACCAATCGTGGATAAAAAAGCGCCCGGGAGTTTCCCCCCAGGCGCTTTTTCCTGTCAGTACCAGCGACTAACTTACTGCTTGAACTTCGCCGGCACCTGCGTCATATCGACTTTCACGATTTCGCCGAAGTCCTGCGTCTTGCCATCCGGCAGGAACTTCTCGCTCGGCGGGAACGGGCTCGACGACGTGGCCATCGGCACCGTGCTCGGCTCATCGGTGATGCCGAAGTCCGAATCGTTCGAGATATACACCTTGGTCGGATCGGCCGGATCGAGCGCCACGCCTTCGACCTTATCGTGGCCGAAGTACATACCCTTCGGATCGATCGACGTGAAGAGCGCCGCGTAGTTGAGGAACAGGCCCTCGGTGCCGACGGTGATACCGGCGGTGCTGAGCGCTTGCACCGCGGCAGGCGCGTCGACCGTGCCGGCGATGTCCTCGACGGTCTTGCCGCCCACCGTGAGGCCGTTGGTCGAGTCGTACGCGACCACGCCGCCCGCGATCGTCGTGCCGATCAGCGCGGATTTCGGGCCGACGTCGGTGGCCTTGCTCAGGTCCAGCTTCCACAGGTTCTTGTCGGCTTTCGCCTTGCCGGTCGCCGTACCGTCGACGGTGCCCTCGAAGTTGCCGTCGCGCTCGTCGACGATAAAGGTGCCGTCCGGCATCGCGGTGATCTCGCTGACCGCCTGGCCCTCGGGGTTGCCCGCGCCGTTGGTGTGCAGCGAATACAGGTACTCGTGCACATCGTTGACCGGATCGGTCAGCGAAACCTTGACGACGCGCGTGATCGCGCCCTTGCCCGACGCAACCGCGGCGGTGCCGTTCTTGTCCAGCGGCGACTGCATGATACCGACCAGATACTTGCCGTCCGGCGTCAGCGTCAGACCTTCCATGCCCTTGTTCGGCTTGCGCTTCTTCAGCTCACCAGGCAGCGCAACGTCGACGCCGGTCGTTGCGGTCGAATACGGATTGAGCCGCGAGATTTCCTTGCCGGTTGCGTCGAAGTGGACGATGTACGGACCGTATTCATCGGAGACCCAGAAGGTGCCGTCGGCCATCGCGACCAGACCTTCGGGATCGAGGCCGGCCGCGCTGGTCGGCAGCACGTTGCCGTTCACGTCATAGATGATTTCGGCGGTGGTCGCTTCCGGGTTCACGCGGCCGTTCATCGGCGTACCGTCGGCGAGCGCAAGACCGATAACCTTCGAGACATTCGCCTTGCCGTCGACCAGTTGGAACAGCGCGATCGCCGGCTGGAACGCGAGGTACGGCTCGATCTTGTTGGTGCCGTCGGGCGCGGTCACGTTCGGGCCACGATCGGTCATGCCGTAGAAAAAGCCGGGCTTGTTGGGCGCCGACGTCATCGCTGAACCGAAGCCCGTACCGACGATGGGCACGTTGCCCCAGCTCGGGTACGGAGCGATGGATTCGCTAAAGAGTTGAGTGACCTGGGGAGCCGGCGGCGTGGCAGGGGGAGGCGTGGTGTTGCTGGAACTCGGTGGCGTAATATCGTCGCTGCCGCAGGCGGCAAGCGCCAGCGTCAAGCCAATGGCCACGCACATCTTCTTCTTGTCGAGCATTTTGATATCTCCGTATCTATATTGAGCCGATTGAAGCCGGTCGAGATTACATTCATAAAATGAAAGCTTTGTGGCAAGGAAGATGTTTGCTGGACGTAGGGAAACGGATAGATGAATACGTCTGCGGTCTTCCATTGCGGGGAGACGGAATCGGCCGTTATCGAGTCGACTAGCCAAACCGGTTTATGACGCTGCGCAAGAGCAGTCTCTGCGAACGACGCTTTCCCGCCGAGGAAGGATCACCTGGGCCGGCCTAAAGCTTCTTCACTGCCGAACCGTTAAGAAACGTATGTTGAAACGATTTTTCGCTTCAACCACAGTAGATACGCCGCCAGTCAACTTTCCTTTAATTTGAAAACTGATGCACATCACATCAATAAAAATCAGCGCGGTACGCGGTATCAATTTTTCAATTTCGCGATTCGCGGATCAATTCGGCTCCGACGACGGGTTCCACGAAATGCCAGTTGCGCAGGTCAGTAAGATCAACGTCTTTTGCGGCAGAAATGGATCCGGAAAATCCACAGTGCTCGACGTAGTTCGTGCACTGAGTGAACCGGAAGTCTTTCGCGGACTGAAGCGCGATGTACTGAACAGCAAGGCGTTTCACTCGTTCGACATAACCCTCGAAAACAGCATCGCTGTGCATTGCCAATATCAACGCGACGCTTCCGACTTGATCGTTCGTGTTTTCGATCGATCAACCTCGGAGAAAATCATTGGAGAGGCGTACCCTCGGTTCGAATCTTCCGGCTTTTCGGCGGAAGATCTTTCCAGAATGAAAAATACGTTGAGCAAGGCGCCCATCGAAGTGTTCTACTGGGAAGGGCCAGCCCAAACCGTCTGCGATCAGCATTTCGTGAATGAACTGCATGTCATTTCGAGTGAGCTACCAGGCATCTCGACCAAAGATGGAGTTGCTGGAATCAATCTGCTTGGCGAGAAAACCGTAGGTCTGACTTTCGACGCGGAAGCCAATCAACAACACGAGGTACAGTTCGATTTGCTCCCTTCCGGCTGGAAGGCCGCTGCCGGCCTGCTGGCATGGGCTCGCTCAAAAGCTTGCGGCTCTGTGCTCGTGATCGAAGAGCCGGAGACACATTTGCATCCCAGGCTTCAACGGCTCCTCGCGGCCGAACTCGCAAAGATCAGCGTCGATCGGAATTTGCAGTTATTTATTTCGTCTCACTCGGCCGTATTCCAGAATCCCTTCATCTGGAATTCCTCCACGCTCGCCCGTCAGACAGAAGTGTCGGTGTTTCACGTAGATGGTCAGAACATTCACAGTGTACTGAGCTCCGGGAAACCATCCGATGGTGGATCAGCTCTGCGGCTTCTGGAAGAACTCGGTGTTCAGGCCGCCGATATCATGCAGGCGAATGCCCTGATCTGGGTCGAAGGGCCATCGGACCGGATATATTTGAAATTCTGGCTCGACCGCTTACTCCAGGAACATGGCCGTGAGCTTTGGGTAGAAAATGTTCACTACGCGTTCTGTTTTTATGACGGATCGGTACTATCGCATTTCGGTGCAGACAATGACGTTTATCCTGAAGAGTGGGAAACGAAGGATGCGATCGAAATGCTTCGAGTCAACCGCAATTCATTCGTCGTCGTCGACAGAGATCTTGACTTCACCTGGAATGGTGACGTACCGGTAAAAACCCGGTCCGGAAAATGCGCCAAATACCAGATTCTCGATCAATTGAGTAGCGAGGTAACCTGGATTACCGCCGGCTATACGATCGAGTCGTACCTGCCCGAAAATTATGTCGACGCAGGATACCTGGTCAAGAACAATGAGCGACTCCTGATTGGGTCCAAGCTCTCGAAGGTGGAACTTGCACGCAAATATAAGCGTGACATGGAACACAAAGGCTTTGACGAGTTATTTAACACTCAACTGAATCCTGCAAATCAGATCTGGAAATTGAACGAAAGCATTGTTCGGGCAAATTCCTAGTTGCTGTGTGAAAGGCTCGTCTGCCGGCGGACTGTTTGCACGCACGATCGAAGCCCAACTGATGCGCGGTCGGCCAGTCGCGCACCACGCGCGCAACCGGCCGCTGCCCGCCCGAAGCCAAACTCAAACGTCGGTATAAACCTGCATCGCGATCCGCTTACTCTGCGGCTCGCCGGCCGAGATCTGGATCAATTCGCACGGACGGCGCTCCGGCTGCGTCATGCCGGGCGTCCACACCCAGTAGTGGTTGCTCGGCAAACCATTGACCGCCACCACGCGATGATTGCCGGCCGCATCGATCGCATGGATCGTGACCCGGCTGATCAGGCCGCCCTTCAGCGCGCGCATATCGTCGACGGCTTCATTCACCGCGCGCTCGACGCTCATCCCCATCTTCATGTACAGAACCACCGCGCGCGCCGTACCCGCGCGGATCGTCATCTCGCCCGCGCCCGTGCAGGCGCAAGCACCGTAGCGGCTATCGGCATACGAGCCCGCGCCGATCAGCGGGCTGTCGCCGAGACGGCCCGGATACTTCCAGCCCCAGCCCGACGTGCTGGTGCCGCTCACCACCTTGCGCGCGCCGTCGAGCGCGAGAAACACGGTCGTGTCCTTGCCGATCTCCGGATCGACCGCGTTCTGGCAGTAGCGTTCGAGCGGCACGTCGGGCCATGCGGCCTTGTCGGCCGCACTGACTTCAGCATCGAACCAGCGCGCGTAGGCCTTGCGCGAATGATCCGCGAGCAGGTCGCAACGCTCGGCGCCCGTTTCAGCCGCGAAGCGCGCGGCGCCTTCGCCGATCAGCAGTTCATGCGGCAGCCGCTCCATCACCGCGCGCGCGACGCTGACCGGATGCCGGAAGCCCTTCAGACCGCCGACCGCGCCGGTGCGTAACGTCGAGCCATCCATCACGGAAGCATCGAGCTCCACCTCGCCAAGCAGATTCGGCCAGCCGCCACGGCCTACCGTGCGCACTTCTTCGTCATCTTCGACGAGCTGGATACCGGCCTCGACCGCGTCGAGTCCGGCGCGGCCATTGCGCAGCATCTCGGCGGTCAGGCCGATACCGGATTTGCCTTCGTTGTTGGTCAGAATAATCATGTGCTATCGCCTGAAAAAAATACGCAAGGCCATTACAGTCCTACGCGGAAATCCTTGTTCCAGAAGTCGAGCATGTCGGTTTTGTGCTTCATCAGCAGCGCGAAATCGACCGGTACGATCCGTTCGAGTTCAGCGTTCGAAAAGCCCACCGCCTGCTGCAACGACGGCGGCAAGTCGGCATTCTTGATCGTCGGTGCGTAGCCCATCGTCTCGGCGAACGCGCGCTGCGCACGCGAGTCGAGCATCGCATTCAGATACGGAAACGCGCACGCGGCCTGCTTGCTGCCCGCCGCCACGGCCGCTTCGAACGTGGCCGGCAACGCGCCCTCCTTCGGGAACACGTAGTCGACGTTGAGCCCCGCTTTTTTCCATTGCAACGTGCGCGCCTTCCAAGTAACGGTCACGACGATTTCGCCACTCTTCAGCGCCGACGCGAGCGCATCGACCGACGGATAGATACGCGGCGAAGCTTCCTTCAGCGCGCGCAGATACTTCTGCCCGAGCGCGAGATCGCTGGCCTTGCCACCGGACGCCAACGCACCCGCCAGCGTCAGATAGTCGTATTGATCGTCGACGAGACCGATCTTGCCTTTGAACGCCGGATCGAGCAGCGCGGCGAGACCGTCGGGGCGCGTACGCACACGATCGGTGTCATAGACGAGCACGAGCGCGCTGAAGATATGCGGCACCGCGTAGCTGCGGCGAAATTGCGGAATCACGTTGGCGAGATTCGGCAGCAAGGCTTCGTCGAGCTTCGCGGTCGTGCCTTCCGAGTACATCTGGAACATATCGTTATCGCGCAGCAGCGACACATCGAGCGTCGCGCGCCGCGCATGCGCTTCGGCGCGCATCGTGGTTTGTCGCGCAAGCGCGCTGCCCACCGCGTAGGTGACCGTCACGCCACCGGGCGTGACGAGCGGATCGATGTTCTGTTGCAGCAGGCGTTGATAGTCCCCTCCCCACGTGCCCACTACGATCTGGCCGGTACAGGCACCCGCTGCGTTTGCTTTCAGCGCGAACGAACCGAGCGCGGATGCGGCGGCAAGCGCCCCTGTCGATTGTAGGAAACGGCGGCGTGGGTTGTTGATGTTATTCATGCACTCGCTCCTGAAATTTGAAAAAGACGAAGTCGAGCCTCGGCGGCCCGCTCCGAATATCGTTTTATGTTGTGCCTGGTTGAAGACGCAGCCATGCGCGTACGCGTGCGCGGCAGGCCATGCACGGATACGCAGGTGTCGATGGATTCGCGCGGCGAATCAGCCTGTCGAACCGAGCCGCGCGTTCACCGCCGCCATCACCTCGTCGAGCGACTCCTCCATTACGCTCGACAATTCGTCCAGATGCGGTGCCGGCGCCGCGCCGTGCGGCGTGATTTTCAGCGTATAGAACGGCATTGCATGCTCGAAGCGCCGCAGAATCAGATTCGAGTCGAGAAAGTCGTAGGCCGACACCGGATGCAACAGACCCACGCCAAGACCTTCCTTGACCATCGTCGCGATGTTGACCGAGTACGGCGCGATCGCCACGATCTGCGATTGCAACTGACCAGTGGAGAAGACTTGATCCATGCCCCAGCGCACCAGACTGGGCTGATCGTAGGAAACGATCGGCTGGTTCTGCAGATCGGCCACTCTGATCACCTTGCGCTTGCCGAGCGGATGCCCGGCCGGCAACGCGCAGATCGCATCGAGCTGCGCGAACGCGGTCGAATCGGTGCCGGTGACGTCGACCGTATTCGTGACCAGACCGAGTGCAAGCTGGCGCGACACCACCTGATCGCGAATCAGCGCCGATGCACCCGTCGTCAACGCGATCTGCACGGCCGGATGACGGCGATGAAAGTTCGCGATCACGCGCGCGAAATAGCCGAGCCCGAACGACACTACGGAACCGACGCGAATCACCGCCGTCGACGGATTGCGCAAGCTCAGCGCGAACTCGCGGATGTTGTCGAGGCCCGCGTAACGCCGCTCGACTTCCTCGAACAACGCGAGCGCTTCGCTGGTCGGTTCGAGCCGGCCACGGCTGCGATCGAACAGCGTCAGATTGATCGAGCGTTCCAGATCGGTAATCAGGCGACTGATGCCGGATTGCGACGTGCCGATGACCTGCGCGGCGCGGGTCGTCGTACGCGTGAGCATCAGCGCCCTGAACGCGTCGATATGCCGAAAGTCCATCCGTTCTCTCCGGATTGCATGGGCCGCCGGCGCTTTCCGCTCCCGTGGGAGCGGTCCGCTCGTCACGCCTGCAAATCAAAGGCATGAATTTTACCGCCCTTCATCACCACCGGAATGTGCTCGCCCTGGCCCAACAGACAGTCGAGCGACGCGAGCGGATTGCCGTCGACGACCAGCATGTCGGCATGAGCGCCCGGCGTGATTTGCCCCAACTGCCCTTCCTGACCCAACACTTGCGCGCCGACCAGCGTCGCGCTGCGCAGGATTTCGAGCGGCGACAACACCTGGCTGCGCAGCCTGAATTCATCGCTTTGCAGACGCTGCGATTCGCCGAGCAGATCGGAGCCGTAACCCATCGGCACGCCTGCGTCACGGAATATTTCGAGCGAGCGCAAACCGGCGTGCCGTACGTCTTCGATCTTCGCGACGCTATCGGCCGGCAGACCGAGCGATTCGCCTTCGTTCGCGAGCGCGTCATAGGTGACGAGCGTCGGCACCGCGAACGCGCCGTGCTCGGCCATCACGCGCGCGGCGGCCGCGTCGACCAGATTGCCGTGCTCGATCGTGCGCACGCCGCTGCGCACCGCGCGTGTGATCGCCTCGGCCGTGTATGCATGCGCGAGCACATAGGTGCCGCGTGCGCGCGCCTCATGCACGATCGCGCGAATCTCGTCTTCCGAATAGCCCCATGCGCCGACTGGATCGGTCGGCGACGCGACGCCGCCCGATGCCATGATCTTGATCTGGTCCGCGCCCATTTGCAGTTCTTCGCGCACCGCGCGGCGCACTTCATCGACGCCGTCGGCGACACGTGAAGTCGCGCCGACGCGCACGCAGCACGAGCACGGGCTATCCATGCCGAGGTAGTCGCTACGCGTGCGCATATCGCCGTGACCGCCGGTCTGACTGAGCGCGCGGCCCGAGATGAACAGGCGCGGCCCTTCGGCGAGCCCCTGTTCGAGCGCCTGCTTCAGCGCGAAGCCCGCGCCGCCCGCATCGCGCACCGTCGTAAAGCCGCGCCTGAGCATGCCCTGCAGCAGCGGCAACGACTTCAGCGTGACCAGCACGTTCGGCAGATTCACCTGCTGCGCGAGATTCAATTGCGTCGCATGCACGTGCACGTGCAGATCGATCAGGCCTGGCATCAGCGTCTTGCCGCGCACGTCGATTTCGCGCGCCGACGCGCTGCGGATCGGCCGATCCGATACTTCCTTGACGCGGCCGTTTTCGACCAGCACTGCATGGTCCTCACGCAACTCGCCGGCAACCGGGTCGAGCAGCGCGCAGTGCGAGAACAGAATCGACTCCATCATTTCTCCTCCCGGCTATGGTCCGGGTTCTTCAACGTTGTAGGTTTGCACCGGCGGCGCGGCTCAATCGATCGTCGCGTGAGCCAGTGTGCGCGGCGTATTCGTCAGCAACTCGGGCGTCGTGCCCGTCACGACCGAATCGTCGAGACGGAAGCCGCCGAGGCCATACACATAGATACCCGGCTCCGCCGAGTAGACCTCGTTGTCGAGCAGCGCGCGGTGATTGAAGGCCATATCGTCCGGATACTCGTGGCCGATGATGCCCATGCCATGACCCGTGCGATGGCGGATGTACTGTGCGCAGCCGGCCTTTTCGATCACGGCCTGCGCGGCTGCATCGATGCCCGATACCGGTTGGCCCGTCACCGCCGCCATGACCGCCGCCTCGTTGGCCGCGCGCGCGACCTCGTGAAAGCGCGCCTGGTCGGCGCTCGGTTTGCCGCAGAACCACGTGCGCTCGTTCTCGATCACGAGACCGTTCAAGCGCGGAATCACGATATTGACGAGGCCATCGCCCGCGTTGATCTTCGCGCCGCACGATGCACCGTCGCCATGCGGCGACGCCGATGCGGGGCCTGACAGCGTCCAGCAGCGCATCACTTCGAGGTTCTCGCCGGGGAATCGCCGGCCGCCTTCGGTGACCATCAGCGCGGCCATCTGGTAGTCGAGTTCCTGCACCAGCCGGCCGGGTCGGATGTTCTCGCGATAACGATCCTGCACCCAGTCGGCGAGACTCGCCGCCGCGCGCATGATCTCGATTTCCTCCGCGTGCTTGACCCAGCGCAGCGAACGCAAGTCGGCCAACATCGGCACGAGCTTCGCGTCGGGCAGCAGCGATGCCGCACGACCGAGAGGACCGCCCGTCGCTTCGACGCCGATACGCGATGCGCTCAAGCCGGCGGCGCGCAAACGCGCGGCGATCAATTCAGGCACTTCAGCAAGCAGCGGCTGACGGTCGACCACGCGCGGATGCTCGGAATAGAACGCGATATCGTCGAGCCACAGATGACCGCGCTCGCGCGCCATCATCACGTGATGCGTCGACAGCTCGTTCATGATCGCAAACGGCTCGCCCGATAGCGGCACGCACACCGCGATCGGCCGCTCCCACGTTTGCACGTCGACATGGAAATTGGTCGCCCACTGGAAGAAGTCGGCGGAAGTGAAGATCAGTGCGTCCACACGCTGACGCTCCATCAGCGACTTCATCAGGCGATGACGGTAGGCGCGGGTCTCATGGGTGAGCTTGGGCATCGGTTATTCCCTCGGGAAGTAACGCATTGAGAAAAGGCGCCTCTCACAGTAGCCAGCCCTGCGGCGCCTGATGGATTCGGATTCAGGTCATCATCGTCTTCGTATAGCGACGCTGAATGATCCAGTGCGACAGCAGCGCGAGTGCGAAGGTGACGATCATCGACACCAGCGAAAGCACCGCGCCGAACGGCCAGTTGTTGGCCTTGGCGATCTGGTCGTAGATCGCCGGCGTCATCATCGTGATGCCGGTACCGCCGAGCAGCACCGGCGTCGCGTACGCATTCATGCACAGGATAAAAACCAGCATCGTGCCGGCGGCAATGCCAGGTGCCGCCATCGGCAACACCACGCGCGACAGCGTCTGGCCGAAGCTCGCGCCGAGATTGCGCGCGGCTTCCTCGATCGAAAAGTCGAGCCCTTCGAGCACGCTTTGCAGCGTCAGAATCATGTACGGCAGCACCACGGCGGTGGTGCCGGCCACCACCGCGAACGGCGTATACAGCAGCCGCACCGGTTGATCGACGATGCCGAGCGCGATCAGCATCGCGTTGACGAAGCCCGCGTTGCCGAGCATCACCATCCAGCCGGCCGCGCGCACGACGTTGCCGACCAGCAGCGGAAACACCAGCAGCATCACGAGCTGGCTCTTGTAGCGGCTTTGCGTTTTCGCCAGCACGTACGCAACCGGAAAGCCGAGCACGAGCGACAGCGCCGTGCACAGCGCGGCCACCTTGATCGTGGTCCACAGCACCGCGTGATAGTACGGATCGGTCAGGAACTGCACGTAGTTCTGCAGCGTGAACGCCGCCTGCATCATCTGGACAGAGTCGAAATGATTGAAGCTGTAGCGCACCAGTTGCACGCCCGGCAGCACGATCACGAATAGCACGACCAGCGTCGCGGGCGAAGCGAGCATGCCCCCGGCGAAGTCGCGGCGCCGCGGCGCGGCGTCCAGTGCTGTGGTGGTCATGGTTCAGAGCCCCGGCTTGAATTCCTTGTTCCAGAAGTCGAGCAGCGCCGGCTTTTCCGCGGTGAAACGCGCGTAGTCGACTTTGACGAGGCGGTCCAGCTCGGCATTCGTGAAGCCGACGCTCTGCTGTAACGACGGCGGCAACGCGGCATCGGTCACGGTCGGCGCATAGCCCATCGTTTCGGCAAAGCCGACCTGTGCGCGCGCGTCGAGCATCGCGTTCAGATAGTTGAAACCGCACGCACGCGACGGCGCATTCTTCGGCACCGCGGCCTCGAACGTGACCGGCACACCGCCTTCTTTCGGGAACACGTATTCGACCGGCACGCCGCCCTTCTTCCATTGCAGTGCGCGCGCCTTCCACATGCAGGTCATCCAGATCTCGCCGCTCTTCAATGCGGCCGCAACCGCCTCGTTGGACGGATAGACCTTCGGCTGCTGCTTGCGCACTTCACGCAGAAACTGGATGCCGGCCGCGGTGTCGCCATTGTGCTGACCCGCGGCAAGCGACGATTGCAGCACGTTGAAGTTGTACAGAATGTCGGAAAAGCCCACCCGTCCCTTCAGTTTCGGATCGAGCGCGACTGCCATCGAATCGGGCTTCGTCGGGAATTTCTCCGGGTTGTAGACGATCACCATCGCGCTGAAGATGTGCGGGATCGAATACGGGCGACGCAGTGCTTCGATCGTGCGGGCCGAGTTCGGCACCAGCTTCGTATCGAGCGGTTCGAGCACGCCCGAACGATTGACGTCGAACATGTCGATATCGGCGAGACAGGCGACGTCGAGCGTACCGTGACGCGACATCTTTTCCGCGCGCAGCTTCGTCATGCGGCCGATCTGGTCGGCCGAGTCGTAGGTGACTTTGCCGCCGGCGGCTTCGATGATCGGCTTGCCGATGTTCTGTTCGAGCAGATTCAGATAGTCGCCGCCCCACGTGCCGACGACGACATCGGGACAGGCATCGGCGGCGAGCGCCATGCGCGGATCGAATCCGAGCGACGGCGCGACGAGCAGACCGGAAGCGGCTTTCAGAAACGTGCGGCGCGTGATGTGTTGGCTCATTTAGTGTGGTCCTTCAGGCGGAAAAAAGCAGGCAGTCTTCGGTTCTGAAGCACGCGTGCAGCGTGTCGCCCCGCGACCAGCCGCCGGCACCCGCGTGCGCGGTGTTCGGCACCAGCGCGACGAGGCTCTGGCCGCGTTCGCTGGTGAGCCGCAATTCGACGGTCGCGCCGAGATAGATCCGCTCGGCGAGCTTCACGGGAATCGATACTTCGCTATGCTCCGGCGCCGCCGCGAGCCGCAAACGCTCCGGGCGAATGCCGAGCGTGTTCGCATCCGGCGCGGCCGCGTTCACCGCGATGCGCTCGCCGGTTGCGGTAATGAAGTGACCGTTGTCGACGTGCCCCGCGAGGAAATTCATGCGGCCGAGAAAGTTCGCGACGAACGGATTGGCCGGCTGTTCGTAAAGCTCGTCGGCGCTGCCGATCTGCTGCACGCGTCCATCGTGCATGACGGCCACGCGATCGGCCATCGCCAGCGCTTCTTCCTGATCGTGCGTGACGAAGATCGTCGTCAGGCCAAGCCGTTGTTGCAGCGCGCGAATCTCTTCGCGCACTTCGACGCGCAGCTTGGCATCGAGATTCGATAGTGGCTCGTCGAGCAGGAATACGTCGGGACGAATCGCCAGCGCGCGCGCAATCGCGACACGCTGCTGCTGACCGCCGGACAACTGGCGCGGATAACGTTCGGCCAGCGACGTAAGCCGCACCATATCGAGTGCTTCGCGAATCCGCGTATCGCGTTCCGACTTCGGCACGCGCCGCATTTCCAGACCGAACGCGACGTTCTGCGCAACCGTCATGTGCGGAAACAGCGCGTAGCGCTGGAACACCATGCCGGTGTTGCGCTTGTCGGGCGCGAGCCGCGTGACCTCGGTATTGCCGATCCAGATTTCGCCATCGGTCGGTTCGACGAAACCCGCGACCATCCGCAGCGTCGTGGTCTTGCCGCAGCCGCTCGGGCCGAGAAACGCGACCAGTTCGCCCTCGGCGATATCGAACGACACGTTCTCGACCGCGGTCGTCGCACCGTATTGCTTGCGCAGATTGCGCAGGGACACCTGAGCCATGATCAGATCACCTTGCCGAGCTTCACGAAACGATCGGTGATCAGCATCACGATGCCGAGCAACACGATCTGCGCGGCGGAAACCGCCGCGATGGTGGGGTCGAGATTGAATTCGAGGTACTGCATGATCGCGATCGGCAACGTGGTTTTGCCGGGACCGACGAGCGGCAACGTCATCTCGAGGTTTTCGAACGAAACGATGAAGCCGAACAACGTGGATGCGACGATCGCCGGCCGCAGCATCGGCAACGTGACACGCCACAGCGTGCGCCACGGACCGGCGCCGAGATTGCGCGCGGCTTCCTCGACTGTCTCGTCGATCTGGCCGAGGCTCGCGGTAACAAGCCGGATCGTCCAGGGAATGGTCAGGCAGATATGCGCGATCAGCAGGCCGCCGAAGGTGCCGACGATGTCGGTATCGAGCACGTTTTCGGCGCGCAGATAGAACAGATAAGTAGCGATGCCGGCGACGATGCCCGGCACCACGAGCGGCAGCAGCAGCACGTTGCCGACCGCGCGCCGCCCCGGAAAGCGGTAGCGCGCAAGTGCGAGCGATGCGCCGACACCGAGCACCACTCCGCCGATCGCCGCGCCTGCGGCGAGCTTCATCGACAGCACGAAACCGTTTGCGAATGCATCGTTATGCCATGCGTTCACGTACCACGACATCGTGTAGCCGGACGGTGGGAACGTGATGATCGCGTCTTTGAAGAAGCTCAGCCAGATCACGAAGATCAGCGGGCTCAGCATGAACAGATAGATCAGCGCGACGCCGGCCCTGACGAGCCAGGCTGCCGGAACGAAACGTGGGCGGGAGAACGCGCGCGCGGAAACGATATTGCTACGGTCAATCGGAACCTGCGTCACCGCGCTTTCTCCTTCGGATAGGAACGACACGTGGAGCTGGTGCTGGTCTGGCTGTACGGCGGCGATGTGACCGCATTACGCGTTCGCTCGCCCAAGTGTCGCTGCAAATGTAGGGAATGTAAATTTGCATAGCCACACCAATTTCGATTCACAGTAGCATGAACAAAAATATGCGCAAAGCGGGTTCTTTAAAGAGGTGGGGTGGGGTTTACGCGGCGGGAAGTAGATGGGCCGAATGGCCGGTGAAAGTGCCCGGACGCAAATCCACGTCGCAATTTGAAAGCGGCATCCGGTTGAAAAAAAGAAATCGGCCCGGTTCACGTCTTGAATACAAGATCGCGTCGCATGCGGGCTGCGAGCTTCTACGGCAGGCTACCGTGTCGCAGGCTTCGCCGATTTTGTTGGGTTAGATCTCCCTGAGGCACCCTGAGCGTCATCACCATCAAACAGTGTCGAGCCTGTCAGACCCGGTGAAATGTCAGCGCGGCGAACGTCGCATAGTACGCAGTGAAGCAGGCACAGCCACGCTGAGAGAAACGCTCCCAGCAGATTCATGGCCATGTCAGACATGGCACACACATACAGCCCGCACCTAAACTCGCCTCACCTTTTTGTCGATAACGCGTGTCAGAAGGTGACCGTGATGGCGAGGCTATCCTTGAACTCATTTCCCGCCCCCGCGACGACACCGGTCTGTCGCGCGTTGATACGCCCATAAAACGTCAGCGCGCCGCCACCCGATGCGGGGGGATAGGATCCTGAGATGACGGACGTAGCGCCCGTGCCGTCCCCCCATATCTTGCTGCGTTGCGTGTCGATGTAGATGTTGTAGGCAAGCGCCTGGCTGCCGGCGAGCATCTGCCGCTCGGTGAACGTTCCGTTCCCGGCGGTGGCCGCGACGGTATAGCTCACCGTCTGTCCCGGACACTCGACATCGAGCGTGCCCGTGCTGTCGTCATTGGCCGACGCCAACGGGTTGTAGATGCCGAAATTCAATACGGCAGCGGTCACCGTGCATCCAGCGGCGCTCGCGGCGATCGGCATCGCGAGCAGCGAAGTCATCGTCAAAGCGATGTGTACGCGCTTCATTTGCATGTCACCGGCCCGATGTTCGGCAGATCGCCGCGAGCGGCTTTGTATTCGAACGATGCGGCACACCGGAAGCCATCGCGACCGGTCACGCGAACGCGATTCCGACTTTCCAGGTTTTCCAGATAGACCTTCCCTTCGTAGCCCACCGTGCCTAGCCGGGCGCCCTGCTCCGAAAGCACGGTGCTCCCGAGCACGAGCGGCGTGCCATTGCTCCGTACGAGCCGCACCACGGCGCCGTGGCTTCGATGGACAGGAAAGCGCACCGTGACCGACGAGCGGTCGGCCGGCACGATTTCATGCTGCGCCTGTTCAATATCGGCATCGGCCGGAATATCGCGCGGATCGATCGAAACATGATTCGGCTGATACGAACGAAGATCGGGAATAAGCACCCGGCCGTTCGATCCTGTTTTGCCCACAAACCGATTCTCGTTGTAGACCGTGACGCCCGGCTCGGTCTCCACGACCGCGAATGCGTCCTGCACGGTGTTCGCCGTGAAGATCGAGCCATCCGACAGAACGACCGCGCCCTGCGCCGACACTTGCGCGGAGGTGTTACGTCCCATCCGGTCCACGCCAACTCCAACCAGTCCGTGGGCCGACCTGTAATCCACGTTGCCGAAAACGTGCTGTTGCCGCGCGTCTCCCGTGCCCTGCACCGCTACGTTCCAACCTGCATCGCCGACCGTGTTTGCCGATTGCGACGCCTGCAGCTCCGCGACTGCCTGCCCGCCCTGAATGCTCGTGCCTGCGTTGATACTGCCCCGCTGCCCGAAAGGCATCGTGAGCGAAAAAAACACACCCGTGCCTGCACCGTCCGCCATCTCGCGAAAGGCCGTCAGATAACCCGAGACCGATCCGATCAGATGCGCGGAGTAGCTGACCGACAGGAGCTTCACGTTCTGCTCGTTGGTCTTCACACCCGCATACGTCACCCCGAGCGAACCCCATCTCGACAGCCCGAATCCGAGCGACGCGCGGTCGAGCCGTCGCTGCGGAATATCGCCATTCACCGTTGCAATATCGCGGAAGTCGTCGGTCGCGCGCTGTGTCGACGCGCTGAAGCTGAACACATGGTTGATGTGCTCGAAGCCGATCATGTACTGCTCGCCCGCGCCCACCTGCGCCGCCGTGGCTCCGGCAGCAGAGACCGACACGACGCCGAAGTCGCCGACCGATAGCGAAGCGCCGACACCGCCCATCGCAACGTCCGCGGAACCCTCGCCATGTCCTTCAACCGTTAGCCAGGGCGTGATGCCGCGTCGGTATGACAGTTCGCCCGCAGCCGACCCGTAATGATCGTTCGCGCTAGCATAGTCGAGCCGGACCGAGCCGACTTCGGCACTCAGCGAGCCAAGCCCCGGTTTCAACAGCGACGGACTCGCATAAAACGGCAGCGTCTGGACGATTTGCCGACCCAACGCGTCCGTCATGACCACCGATACGTTTCCGCTGCCAGTAGTCACGGGAAGCTGCGAGATATCGAACGGCCCGGCGGGAATCGGCTTCGACATCTGCTGAACGCCGTTGATCAGCACGCTGACCGTGGTCGGCACGGCAGCCGTCCCGCCGAAGCTCGGCACCGGGTAGGTCACCAGGTCCGGACGCAACGAGAAGTCCGTCGCGAACTGGATGCCGCCGAGGCGAACCGGCTGCGACCATGCGAGACCGCCTGTGACGACATCGCCGAACCGGTAGCGATACATGCCACCCGGGTTGGAGTACGTGTACGTAGTGTCCAGACGCGACGTCGACCAGCCATGGTTGCTGCTGTTGACCGCCTGCAATCCGGAACTCAGAACGCCAAAGCGATCGAACGCGCGCATATCGAGCGTGCCGCCGTTCGAATGCATGCCGGCGCCGTTCGTGCTGACCAGATCGTAGTTCACGACAATGCCTGGTGCCGCCGGGGATACCTGCTTCGCAACGTCGGCGTTCGTGGCGCTCAATTGCGTCGAGGCGATTACTCCCCGGCCGGCTTTCAGGTACAGCGCCTGAGAGCGCATATCGAGCCGGTACGACATTCCGTGAATGTCGTCAAGGTCGATGAGTCTGTCCTTCGAGTGATCGGTCGGCAAATCGGAGACCATCAGCCCATGCGAAAGCAGATCATGGCCCGAAGCAAAGAGCTTCGGGCCACGCTGTCTCACCGCGATGACTCGCCCCGTATCCCTACCGTTCATGAAGACTTCCAGCACAAACTGCTTATCCGCTGCAAAGGCAACGCTGCCCGAAACGAGCGTGACGAGCACGATCCGTGCAATGAACCTGACCATCAGCGGTACGACTACGGTACCTGAACGACCGGCACCGCAATCTGTTTCGACTGTCCGTCGATCAGTACTTCAAGCTGCGCCGACGAAGCAGTGCGCAAGACAGAGCCGTCCGGAATTTCCCAGCGCCGCTCTGCTCCCCCCAATACGTACGCACTTCCATTGAATTTGACGTCGTTGGCTACCAAGCCTGCGCCGCCGATCGACATCGATCCGATCCGCACACGCCGGCCGCCTTCATTGACGGCCTTCAGCACGCCAGCACCATTGCGCGGAATCGCTAGCGTCCAATGCAGATCACCAGCTATGCGGGACCGTGCCTCGAAGAAGACCGGTACCGAGAAATGCAGCAAAAGGCGCACACCGGATGCAGCGCTTTCGGTTGGCAGTTCATCGATCAGCAAGCGGTACGTCCCCTCCACATCGCGCCGATCGGAACGCAACAGCACACGAATGATCTGGGACTTGCCTGGAGCAACATCGGCTGCCGGGGGACTCACGATCAGGTCATCCGACTCGACCAGCTTGTCCGCCCCGCTCCGGGATTGCGTCCACGCGAAAGCGCGCAACTGCAGCGCTACCGGGTCATCCGACGGATTCGTGATGACCAGCGTCGCTGATGACCGCTGCGGTTGTATTTCGATCGAGACTGGATGCAATTCCAGGCTTTGCGCGCAGGCACTCGACGGAAGGTTGAGAACGAGCGCGCAGGCAGCAGCTGAAGCAATCCGAACAAACGACATGACCATCGATCAGTACGTCACCGTGACGTTGACAGTGTCGGAATAGTGTCCGACAACGGCAGTCTGGAGGTCCGCGGCCCGGATCTGCATATAGACCGGAATCGATTGAGCCGCGCCGTTGCCGGTTCCCGGCACCGTGTCGGTTCCGACCGTGTTGCCCCAATTCGTCTGGCCCGGCTGATCGGTGGTGAGCGAGTATGCAAGCGTTGCCCCGGACTGATCGTCGATGGTGAGCTTGCGGGTTGTCACCGTGGCACCCGTCGCACCGCCCTGATCGAGGCCGACGTTATAGCTCGTTCCCATCGTGCATGTGATGCTCACCGCGCCTTGACCCGCGCCGTCGGCGGCAAAGCTGAGGTTGGACAGACTGATGTTGCTGGAAGCCCCGACCGAACAGGATGCGGTGACGTCCGCCGATACCGCCAGTACGCCTTGCGCCGTCCCGGCGGCCACCGCGACAGGCGCGGCGCCGAGCAGTGCGACACCAGCGAGGGATGCGATCAGAAGCTTGCGCGGCACAACATGGTTGTTCTTCATTTATTGTCCTTTTCGTTTCAGAGAATTGCGCCCCGGCTGTGCCGCGGCTGCGTTGCGGTAATGCCGGAATCAGGCGTGGCAGCCGCTGCCGCGGCCTTGCTCACCCCGGGAAAAGAGATAGCCCTGAAGCCATGTCGCCCCGCTGACCTGTGCTATGCGTGCGTCCGTCTCGGTCTCGATGCCTTCAACGACCACCGTTTGTACGCACGCTTTCGCGAAGCTCACCAGTTGCGTCAACCTCGCGTGCGCCGTCGCGTCGAGGCGCGCGTGACGGACAAGTGAGCCGTCGATCTTCACGACATCGACGCCCAGAGCAAGCAGGCTTCTGAAGCTGCTATATCCGCTGCCAACATCATCCAGGGCGACCCGACAACCGACGTTCTTCAGCGCGCGAACAAAGTCGGACGCTTCCGCGTAGTCGTCAAGTGGAGCAGTTTCGGTAATCTCAACGGTCAGCCGTTGGGCAACTTTGGGAGCCTCGCTCAGCTTCAGGAGCGTGAGCGCCCACCACGCGTCGACCGTAGCGCTCTGCGCCGAAATATTGCAGCCGATATAGGCGTCCGTATCGTTGCGCAAGGTATTGATGACCGTATCGACCACCCAACGATCGACGCGACGTATCAAGCCCAGCCGTTCAAGACCCGGCAACTGGCGACCGATTCGAATCCGGTCGGATCTTCCTTTGGGTGTTTCGGAAAGCAGCGCTTCTTCGTAGACCAGCGCGCCCGCTCGATTGGCTTCGCGAATCGGCTCGAACGACAGGCTCAAACGGCCAGTCGCCATTGCTTCGAAAACGCGCTCCGCGACGACCGTGTCGGCCATGAACTGATCGCGCCACGCCTTTCCAGGCTGCGCATTCTGCACTCTTGGCGCAGCGATCACCGACAGGTCGAAGGGCCTGTCGTCGTCGATATGCACGATCTTCGCCGTGACCGCCGGGAATGCAATGGTCGAACCGTTGATGATGGGACGGTCACCCAGCACAGCCAGTATCCGGTCGAGCAGGATTGCCGCCACTGGCGAACAGCCGACGTCCTGCACGACTCGTGGCGCGGGCACATTGAAAATGCACAGCATGTGATCACCGCTCGGAGCACAGGAGCCCCTGCGTTCCTCACAAAGCACGCGTGCGCGCTCAAAGACGACGTGCCGCACAACCGATGCAAAAGTCGCACCGTAGGCCTGCTCGATCTGCCGCAGGTTTGTTATGGACGCAACGATGCACAGGGGTTCGCGGGCAGCATGGCCCGGCGTGCTCTTTACGTCGAGACGCGAAAAAAGCGCGCGGAGCCCGGAGGTTTCTGGCAGCGGGTTGAAGCTCATACAAGCACCGGACCATCAACGATCGAGGGTGCAAAAGAGCGCTCGGTGACGAAAAGGTTCGTTTCTGCGAGAGTTCTGCCTGCCAGGAAACTTACGCAAAAAACGGAAGGAAATCAATGAGGCGCGGTTGGCATATCACGGTAGAAACGACGGTGACGAAAAGGAAGGTTTCCGTCAATCCTTAGATGCCAGGTGTGTTTTAAGCGATACAGGACTACATGTCGCACTTCCGCGCTGAGTCAGGCGGCGGCTACCCTATCGCCCGAAAAAAAGGAAGAATCATGAGAAATATTGGCTACGCCCGCGTGTCGACGGAAGATCAGCACCTCGACCTTCAGTTGACCGCATTGAAAGACGCGAAGTGCGAACTGCTCTATGCCGATCATGGCGTGTCGGGCAAGAATGCGTCCCGGCCTGGGCTCGATAAGGCACTGGCGCGTCTGAAGCCCGGGGACACCTTGGTGGTATGGCGCCTGGACCGGCTTGGCCGGTCCCTGGGCCATCTTGTGAAGCTGATCGAGAAGCTGAGCGTGAAGCGCGTTCACTTCCGCTCGCTGACCGAAGCCATCGACACCACCACGCCCGGTGGCATGCTGGTTTTTCATCTGATGGCGTCAATGGCACAGTTCGAGCGCACACTGATCAGCGAGCGGACGAAGGCAGGTATCGCCGCGGCGCGCGCGCGAGGCGTTCAACACGGGCGATCCCCAGCCCTCACGGCGCAACAGCGGGACACGGCCATCCGGTTGCTGGAGAACCACTCGTTCGAAGAGGTGGGCTCGATCTTCAATGTGAGCGACCAGACGATTCGACGTCTGGCGAAGAAGATACCAGGCGCTCCGCGGAATACCGACTGCTCCGCGTGAGTAGCGACAGTGACAACGACAATGACAATGCGTTCAGGAGTGAGATGCCGCAACAGGCGACTCGCGCCTATAAACCGGCACGATCCCCACCCTTATGAGGCTGCGCGTCAGCGTCTGCGGGTGGATCTCGTAGCGCTGCGCCACCACTTTTCGCGGGAGTTCCCGCAGGAGCCGCTGCGCCTCGCGACATTGCTCGTCGGTGAGTGCTCGACGCCGACCATGTGGCCGGCCTTTTGCGCGAGCAGCGGCAATGCCGGCGCGAGTGCGCTCGCCGATCATCTCGCGCTCGAGTTGCGAAAACGCGGCGACGAGATGAAAGTAGAAAGAACCCATCGGCGTGGTGGTGTCGATGGTATCCATCAGACTGATGAAGTGAATGCCTTTTTTTGCGAAACGGGCCGTCAATTCGATGAGCTTCAGCAGCGATCGCCCGAGGCGGTCAAGCCGCCAAACGATCAGCGTGTCGCCCTTTTTTAGCGCCCGAAGCGCCCGATCGAGACCGGGCCGTTTGAACTTCGCGCCCGATACGCCGTGGTCGGTAAAAATGCGATCGCACGATGCCCGCTCCAGCGCTGCGATTTGCAGGTCCAGATGCTGGTCATCGGTCGATACACGTGCATAGCCTATTCTCATACGTCGTTTTTCTGCGAGCGAGCCAAACCATCGCGAATAGCTTTAATGGCCATGCGCTGTTCAAGTCACGTTTCTGGATCGACGAATTCGCATTCGATGGCTGCCGCCATGCAAACGGATGGCTGGCACAGTGCGGATGCACAGTAGGCAGTCGTGGCGCTGTTGAAGGCGAGTGCCCCCCCGGTGCTCGAACGTATTTCGTCTCGGATATGGCGCTTAAACACGACAACGTTTGCTCAAACCGCGTTGGTTGCGGTCACACTCGCTGTACCGTGCCAATGAGTCTCGATTCGGATCAGAGATAAAACGACGCCTTATTAGAGAGCAATCAACGTTGCACTGACTGCTTGATCCTTGTTGACCGGCCTTAGCGTCCAGAAAACTTCTAGTGGCATAATTCTAGAGCCACTTAAATGCCAATTGTGTTCTGTCCGTCCCGATCATTGTCTGAGCGTCCTGGCCGTCCCATTAGCGACATATCCGGCGAGGACGGGAGTTTGATGCCGTGTCCCCCGCTTCACAACAAATACCGTATGTCCGTTTCGACTCGAAGGACGTGTTGCCCGATCAGCGTCTCGACTATTGGCAGGGCACACTGTCCAATGTGTGCACGTTGAGTTTTCCGGGCGGCCTCACGGCGTCGGGGTTCAAAGCCCGAAACGAAATGTGGATGCTCGGCGACATGATGCTGAGCGTGCGCGAATGTAGCCCACATATCCTGCACCGCTCCGAACGATCGATAAAGCTGGACCAGCTCGATCATTACAAGATCCATTTTCGAATCGGACACGGCGCCAGCACCGATATGGTCCTTGGACGCCGCCTTATTCATGTGGAAGCAGGCGGAACGGTGCTGACCCATATGGCCCAGCCGGAGCTTGCGCATGTCCACGGCGGCACGACCGTTAACGTGATCATTCCGCGTGACCGGCTCGATCCGCTCCTTCCTCGCCCGGTCGATTTGCATGGTGTTACGTTGAATGGCCCATGCAGTGTGCTGCTCGCTTCGCATCTCACGACGCTGACGCAAACGGTCGGCGGACTGACACGCGAACAGCTACCCGCGGTAACAGGCGCGACGCTTCAGTTGCTCGCGGCAGCCGTCACGCCCACCCTGGATACCCTCGCGCTGGCACGGCCGGTTGCCGAAGCGACGCTGATGCGTCAGGTGCGCCATTTCATCGAGGCGAATCTGACGAACCCGGATCTCACGCCCGACATCATCTGCAAGCACTTCAAGATCTCGCGAAGCGCGTTATACAGAATGTTCGAACCACTCGGCGGCGTGGCGGCTTTCATAAAGGAGCGCAGGCTGTACAACATCCACACGCTGCTCACCTCCGCCGGGCGCCGCCCTCACCTCCACCGCATCGCCGAGATGCACGGCTTCAAGACAGCCGCTCACTTCAGCCGCTCATTCCGCGAGCAGTTCGGTTACAGCGCCCGCGAGCTTTTCGCGGCCTCACCGCAGCGCCCCGTGCACATACCGATCACGGGCGGCCCTCGCTATTCGATGGACCGATGGCTGCATCTGCTTCGAAGCTGAACTGGAGACATCGATCGGGGCACACGAAAGCCGTAGTGTTTGGTTCCGTTGCTTCGATTACGTGCTTCTGGTGCGATTGTAGGCGAGCGCAACCGTCGTCGGACTAGTGCGACTGCTCAAACGTTTTTTTGCAAACCGCCTGCATCGTTCGTAGGTGCAGACGTTCGCGCACCTGAACACCGATCGCTTCAACCGTCGGTTTTCGGCCACGTGTACACGTGCTCCAGCGTTTATTGCGCTTCCGTCCAATCGGCGAGCAATCGCGCGCACGAGCCCACCTGGTTCAGGTCCTCGCAAACGAACGCGAACGGGAAGCCGGCATTCACGACGTCCCGCGGCGAGAAATCGGGTATCGACACATCACCGACCCGGTGTGCGACGAGAACGCCAGCGCAGACGATGGCCGAAGCCGTCACGATACCGAACGCAAGCCGTTCGAATCTGCGAAAGAAGCGATACATGGCAGTGCTCCCTGCATGGCGGCCACGCCTGGCCCGTGACCTGTCATTCACGCCGCCGGCACCGCGGCGAAATGCCCGCGAACGAATTCACGCACCTGCGTGAAACGGTTGGCCGCCATGGCAGCAGGCATGGCCGGGCCGACTTCGTCGAAATGCAGGTGCCCGATCAGCTCGAAACCGGATGCGCGGAACACGTGCGTATCCTGCAGCAGTTGCATCGCTTGCCAGCGACCGTCTTCCACGAAAGTGGCCAGTGGCGCGGCGGAGACGGTGACCACCACCGCGCGGCGTCCTGACAGCAGCCCGTGCACACCGTCCGGTTGCGCCTCATACGCGAAACCCCGGCTAAACACGCGATCGATATAGCCTTTCATCATCGCAGGCATCGCCATCCACCAGAGCGGATAGACGACCGTCACGACATCCGCCGCGAGTACGTCTTTCTGTGCGATCGAAACGTCGGCCATGCGAAGGCGCGCGTCGCATCCCTCGGTCAATTCCTGCGCGGAAAGCACGGGATCGAACCCCATCCGGTACAGGTCGTGAACGCGCACGTCATGGCCGATACGAACCAGTTCGCCAAGGTAGGCGCGCGTGACGCTCATCGTGAAGCTCTCTTCCACCGGGTGCGCCACCACGATCAGGTGTTTCTGCATGGCTGGGGCTCCTTTCAAAAACGCGCCGCGCGACACCGCCGCGCACGGACAGGATCATCGTCCTCGTCCGGGCGCCCACCGCGATTGACGCATATCAACAAGATGGAGATTGCCCCGAAGGTCCACGGCATGTCCGCTCATTCGACAACCGGCATGCCAGTCGCGCGGCGTGACGAGCCCCACACCGCCTCTTACATCGATGGGAGGATGCCCAGCTCGCGCAGCCGGAATGACCCGGCGTATTCGCCGGCGGACGCTTCGTCGAGCGCACGCCGCGCGGCTTCGCGGCCGCGCAGTTGCAGTGCTTCGATCGTGCCGGTGGAAAAATCGAAGTCGGCGGCAAAGGGCAGCTCGTCGCGCAACGATATCCGCGACACGTGAATTGGCGTGCGGTTACCCATCAGGCGGATGTAGTTGGGCCGCTGCCGAAAGCGCCGTGCAGTCCCGGCGTCGACTTCGCGCATCAGTTCGAGCACGAGGTCGCTGAAGTCGTTCGCATATTCCTCGAAGCGCAGATCGTTACGCGTGCGATCGGTGTACACGATCTCGTCGCGTCGCCGCATCACGTCGGTCAGATTCGACGGCAGCGGCCGTCCACCGGAAAACAGATCGAGCGCGAACACCCGCGCGCCGATGCGTCCACACCGCTCAATAACCAGCTCCAGAGGCGAATTGCTGACGATGCCGCCGTCCCAATAGGAACGCCCGTCTATCGTGGTCCACGGCATCGCGGGCGGAAGGCTCCCGCTCGCGAGCAGATGCTCGGGCGTCAGGCGATCAACGTAGCTGTCGAATATCTTCTGTTCGCCGGTTTCGACATCGACCGCGCCGATCAGCAGGCGCGTCGGGCTGCGTACCAGCGAGTCGAAATCGACATATCGGCGAATCAGCGCCTTGATGGCGCTCGGGTCGTAGTAGCTCGTCCAGCACCAGGGCAGCGCGTTTGCGCCGAGTTCTCCGTTCCACCAGCGCGGGCGCAAAAAATTCGGAACACCGAACCAGAACGTGTGCCAAAGCACCTGCATTTCGTGCGCCGCCGAGGCCACGCGTCCCGGCAAAGCAATCGACAGATCGCGCCAGAATTGCGCCAGAGGCTTCGCAGCCTTCCCCGGATGACTCGCGACGATCGCCCCGTTGAAGGCGCCGATCGATACCGCCGAGATCACATCGGGCCGCACGCCCCTCTCTTCGAGCGTCTGGATCGCGCCGCACTCGAATGCGCCGAGCGCTCCCCCACCTTGCAGGATCAGCACAGTTTGCGTGGGCAGGTTCGTCAACGAGAAGTCGCGGTCCGCGAGCCGCGCGCGCGCCGCATGCAGGCCGACGCGGTGGCGAATCAGTTCTTCCGCGGCGGCGATTTCCTCGGCGCTGCCGCCCGCCGAGAATACCGCACGCAGTATGTTGTGCCGCAGATAAAGCACGGACCACGCGCCATTGGACCGCGTACCGCGTTCGACCGTCTCGGTCTCGTCCGCGGGCTCCGCGTAGCCCATGAACGTATACCCCGTGCCGAACGCGTTGCCGTAGAAGATTGATACGTCACGATACGGCATGCTGTTGCCAAGCATATTGCGCGCAGCCACGCGGCCCTGTCGCAACGCGTTGTCCCAATGCTCGATGCGCCTTCTGACGGCAAATACGGGATCGTAGAAATTCGCGACATCGCCGGCCGCATAGATGTCGGGATCCGACGTGCGCAGAAATTCGTCGACCAGCACGCCGTCGCCGAGTTCGATGCCGCTGCCCGCGAGAAACGAACAGTTGGGCGACACGCCGATCGCCGCGACTACCAGTTCGCAATCCAGCTGCAATCCGGTCTGCGTCAGCACGCCCTTCACCTGACCGTCGCCCAGAAAGCGCGTGACGGTACAGCCCGTCAACACGCGCACCCCCTGTTCCGTACAACGATCTGCAAACCAGGCGGAAAGCACTTCGGAGTGCAGTTGCGGCATCACTCGCGCCGAGCGTTCGAGCAAGGTCACGTCGAGCCCCGCCGCGCGCAGTGCCGCCGCCACCTCGATGCCGACAAAGCCCGCGCCGAGTACCACCGCGCGCCGGGCCATGCCCGCGGCCGCGCGCAATGCCGCCGCGTCGGCAATGTCGTGGATGAACTGGATGCCGCGCAGTTCGTGTCCCGGCAGCAGCGGACGCTGCGGCGATGCGCCGGTCGCAATCAGCAGCTTGCCGTAGCCGATTTGCTGCCCGTTGGCGAGGGAGACTACGTGCGATGCCGGCTCGACGCGCACGGCCTGCGCGCCGGTCATCAACTCAATACGATGCGCTTCGTAGAATTCGAACGGATGCAATGCCAGTTGGAGACCGCTGAGCGCGCCATTCAGGAAGTCCTTGGTCAACGGCGGACGCGAATAGGGAAGCGTTGTTTCGGCGCCGAGCAAGCCGATACTGGCGTCGGAGTTTTCCCGGCGCAATGCGCGCGCCGCGGAGACACTCGCCGTGCCACCGCCGACCAGAACGAAGTCGTACGTTCGCATAGGCCCGGATGAGAGCGCGGTGTGCCTGCCCGGCACCGGCCGATGCGTGGTTTCGCTCCGCCAGTCGACGCGGTGCGCATCCTTCATGGCTCGTCCCAGGTACGGTGAATCCAGGATCGGCAATCCGCATGTCGGCGGCGTATAGCGAGATCCGCGACGTGAGTAACGATTTCACTCTAGCGCTTCGGGGTGCGCGACTCATGATCCAGGTCAATCGCCATATGCGTCAGCGGGAAGACAGTCGGCACGCACAAAGCCGACATCGTCGCCGCATCGCGGCTCGGCGAGCGCAATTACAGGCTGCTCACCAATAACTGCGAGCATGTGTGTCAATGGTGCGTATGGGGAGACGAAAAAGCGCGCGCCCATCCAAAGCACAAAGCGCGTCCCAGCATTGACATGCATCAAACCCGCACCTCGGCCCGCGCGGAAAATCCCCTGTGCCCGGTACGCAATGCGCGCGTCGTGATGCTGCCGCGCCCCCCGTCAGACAGGGTTTCGATGAATCCCAGCCCACCGCCTTCTCGCCCACGACCCGACGGCGAGCGGTCCGCGCCGCCGCGCCTCGCGTCTGTTGCGCAACGCGCCGGCGGTATCTTGTGGAGCGCCCTCGCACTGGCCCCGCGCAGAACTACGCGCGCAGCCTGGAGCGTCGGCCTGCTCTGTCTGCTCATGCTGGTGCTCGTGGTCATCCGCGCCACTTCGTTCGAACGCAGTCTTGCGCTTGCACGCGCGGCGCGTCCCGGCTGGCTGTTGATCGCAATCGCGGCCCAGTCAGCGACCTATGTCAGCGCCGCGCTCGTCTGGCGTCAGACGCTGCGCGACTCGGGTTACACGCTGCCGATGCGCGTGCTGGTGCGGCTCGGCATCGTCAAGCTGTTTACCGATCAGGCGCTGCCGAGTGCGGGACTCGGCGGCAGCCTGATGGCGATTCGCGGATTGTTGCGCCGCGGCGTGCCGCGCCCGATCGCGCTGACCGCCCTGCTGGCGAGCCTGCTGTCGCGCGATATCGCTTTCCTGATGGTCGTGTTCGCCAGCGCGGCGCTGCTGTGGCTGCATCACGCCGCGGGCCGCGTGCTTTTGCTCGGCGTCGCGATGTTCCTGCTCGTGCTCCTGCTGGTCCCGCTATCGCTGTTAGCGCTGCGTCGATGGAACGGCGATCGGCGTGTCGCGGTGCTCGGCAGATGGCTGCATCTGTCGCGCCTGATCGAGTCGTTCAACGAGGTTCCGCTCGACCTGTTACTGAACCGCCACCTGCTTGCGAGCACCGTGATGCTGCAACTGGCGATCTTCGTGCTCGATGCGGGGACCTTGTGGCTGACGCTGGGCGCGCTCGGCGCACCCACGCAGGGATGGATCGCTTTTGCCAGTTTCGCCGTGGCGTCGATGGTGGCGACCGTGGGTCCGGTTCCGGTCGGGCTTGGTACGTTCGAGGCGGCTTCGGTCGGCATGTTGAAGCTGCTCGGTGTGCCGATCGAAGCGGCGCTCGGCGCAACCTTGTTGCTGCGCGGCTTCACATTCTGGCTGCCGATGCTGCCTGGAGTCTGGCTCGCCCGCGTCGAGTTGCGCGGCAGCTCGCGCAACGCGGCCGTCGAAGCGCAAACCGCAGCCACCGGACCGCCGGCGCCGCGACGCCGGCAATCTGCTCCGATTGATAGGGATCAACGGCCACCGCGCGATTTCCCGGACGATAAATCATGCTGACTTTGCGGAGACGCCGTGGAACACCACGCTGAGCTGCTGGGCGGCGGGAAATGGCACCCGCGCATGCCGGGCTGGCGCGATCTCGCGGGTCTGCTGCTGGTGCTCGGTTTGCTGGTCCTGCTCGGCACGGGCGCCGCGCAGATGAGCGGGCCGCTCGCCATCGCGAATCAGACGGCGATCTCGCTGGCTCCGACGGCGCTGCCGGGCTACACGCTGCGCACCGTCATGCGGATGCTCGCGGCACTGGCTGCCTCGCTCGTATTCACGCTGACCTACGCCACCTTGGCCGCCAAAAGCCGCCGCGCCGAGATGCTGCTCGTGCCGCTGCTCGATGTGCTCCAGTCGGTGCCGATTCTCGGCTATCTGTCGTTCACGGCCGCCTTCTTCCTGTCGCTGTTTCCCGGCAATGTTTTCGGCGCGGAACTCGCGGCGATTTTCGCGATTTTCACGAGTCAGGCCTGGAACATGGCGTTCAGCTTTTACCAGTCGCTACGCACGATACCGGCCGATCTCGACGAGGCCTGCCGCAGCTTTCGTCTGTCGGTGTGGCAACGCTTCTGGAGGCTCGAAGTGCCGTTCGCGATGCCCGGGCTCGTCTGGAACACGATGATGTCGATGTCGGGAGGATGGTTCTTCGTGGTGGCTTCGGAAGCGATCTCCGTGGGCAACCTGCAGATCGCGCTGCCGGGCGTGGGCTCGTACGTGGCGCGCGCGATCGCCGAGCGCGACCTGGCCGCCGTCGGCTGGGCGATTCTCGCGATGTCCGTCGCGATCGCGCTCTACGACCAGTTGCTGTTTCGGCCCGTCGTCGCCTGGGCTGACCGCTTTCGTTTCGAGCAGACGGCTTCCCCGCTGGCGCCGCGCAGCTGGGTGCTCGATCTCGTTCACCGCTCGGCCTGGCTGCGGGCGGTAGCGAGGCCACTCGGGGCTACACTGCATCGCGCCGCGCGGGCGCGGCTCCCGTTCGTAGCGGGTCCGCGCCGGCCTCTTGCCAGCATGCCGCAGCGCATCGGCGACGCGCTATGGCTGGCAGCATGCGCCGCGGGCGTGGCTTACGCCGCGGTGGCCGCTGCGCGCTTCATCGGACCCGTCCTGTCGCTCGCGGACCTGGCTGTTGTCGCGCACGATGCTCTGCTCACGCTCTTGCGGGTCATGGTGCTGATCGCGCTTGCGTCGCTGATCTGGGTGCCGGTCGGTGTCTGGGTCGGGCTGCGTCCCAGGCTCACGCAGTTCGTGCAGCCGATGGCGCAATTTCTCGCCGCCTTTCCCGCGAATCTGCTGTTTCCGGTTGCCGTGTTCGTCATTGCGCACTACGGCCTCGCGCCGAAGATCTGGCTCAGTCCGCTGCTGATCCTCGGTACGCAGTGGTACATCCTGTTCAACGTCATCGCCGGTGCAAGTGCATTTCCCGGCGATCTGAGCGAGGCCGCGAGGAGCTTCCGGGTGCGGCAGCGCGCGTGGTGGCGCGAGGTCATGCTTCCCGGCATTTTTCCCTACTACGTGACCGGTGCAATCACGGCCTCCGGAGGCGCATGGAACGCGAGTATCGTTTCCGAAGCTGTCAGCTGGGGGCCGATTCATCTAAGTGCCGGCGGTCTCGGCGCCTATATCGCGCGGATGACCCACGCCGGCGACTACCCGCGCATCGCACTCGGCATCGCGACGATGTCGATCGTCGTGATCGCCGTCAACCGGCTGCTGTGGCGACCGCTCTATGCGCTCGCGGAGCGGCGCGCGCGGCTCGACTGAGATGCCGACGACCAGGGAGAAGCGCGTGTCGAACCTCTGCTCCGCCGATACTCAACCCGGCACGGCGCCCCGCGCGGACGCCGTCGCGCCGATCGTGACGCTCGAGAAAATCGGCATGTCGTTCGCCAGGCCGTCGGGCGAGCCGCTGCCGGTGCTCGCGCATGTCGACATGGAAGTGCGCGATGGCGAGATTCTCGGGCTGCTGGGCCGCTCAGGCTCCGGCAAATCGACACTGCTGCGCATCGCCGCCGGACTCGTCGAACCGACCGAGGGGCGCGTGTTCTATCGCGGTCAGCCGCTGCATGGCCCCGAAGCAGGCATCGCGGTCGTGTTCCAGACATTCGCGCTGTATCCGTGGCTCACCGTGCTCGCCAACGTAGAACTGGGCCTCGACGCGTTACGCGTGCCAGCCGATGCGGCTCGCGAACGCGCGATGTCGGCCATCGATCTGATCGGTCTCACCGGTTTCGAATCGGCCTTTCCTCGCGAGCTGTCCGGCGGCATGCGCCAACGGGTCGGCTTCGCGCGCGCGCTCGTGAGCGAGCCGACGCTTCTGCTGATGGACGAACCGTTCTCCGCGCTCGACGTGCTGACAGCCGAAACGTTGCGCACCGATTTTCTCGACCTGTGGCTGGAGCGCCAGCTGTCGATCAAGGCCATGCTGCTCGTCACGCACAACATCGAAGAAGCGGTGCTGATGTGCGACCGGATTCAGGTACTGGGTGAAAGCCCCGCGCACGTCGTCGCGAATATCCACGTACGCTTGCCGTATCCGCGCAACAGGCTGGCTCCCGAATTTCGCGCGATCGTCAACGAGATCTACGCCGTGCTGACGTCGCGGCTGGCAGCGTCGGCCGATGCAGCGGCCAGCGCCTCACACGGCCTGGCGCTGCGTTTGCCCAAAGTGTCGAGTCATCGTCTCGATGGCTTCGTCGGCACGATCGCCGCTACGTTGCAAGGTGGCAGCGCCGCGCTCGGCACGATCGCGGCTTCGAGCACGCTGAAAGTCGACGAGCTTTTTCCGATCGCGGTGGCCATGCATATTCTGGAATTCGCGGAACTGCATGAAGGGACCATCAGGCTAACCGCGGCAGGCCGAGTTTTCGCGCAGGCGAGTGCCGATGAACGCAAACGCCTGTTTCGCGAGCATCTGATGCGGTTCGTGCCGCTTGCCGCGCACATCCGCGAAGTGCTCGACGACAGGGAAGGACACCGCGCGCCGCGCCAGCGTTTCGAACTGGAGTTGCAGGACCATCTGAACCGCAACGATGCCAACAGCACGCTGCGCACCGTCATCGACTGGGGGCGCTACGCGGGACTTTTCAGCTATGACGATCACACGCGTTCGTTCGGCGGCTGATGCCTTCACCGCGCGATATGCGTAGCGCCTGCGCCATCCGCGCGACAACGTCACCATTGGCAAACACATCGCCTTCAGGCGCGGTTCTTTTCCTCGATGTGAGGCTGACGGCCCGTCACGAGCCATAGCTTCGACAGAAGCGCGGAAACCGCCTGCAGCACATCGTCGAGCGAGACGATGCCGCTGAGGCATCCCCCGGCGTCGACGACGGGCAGACGCCGCACGCCGTTCAGATGCATCCGCGACGCGATCAGCCAAAGATCGTCCTGCTCGGCGACGAGCGCGGGCGGCGTCGACATCACGTCGTTGACGAAAATCTTTTCCGGGTTGGCCTGTTTGGCGACGATCGCCAACACGATGTCGCGATCGGTCAGCATTCCGACGGGTACGCGGCGCCCACCGCTCATCTCGACCACCACGAGGTCGCCGACATGGTGTTCGCGCATCAGTTGCGCGGCGTCGAGAATCGTCGCGTGCCGCTCGCAGACAGCGACGTCCCGTGTGCAGATAGATCCTGTGTTCACGATAGATACTCCACGTTCATCACGGCCCGTCGCCATGCGGGCCGCCATTGCGCCGTCATCCGGCCTGATCCGTAGGCTGCCCGTACTCCATTTCCGCGCGGCAGCGTCAGCACAACCGGATCGTCGAGCCCGAGGGGATTCGCGCAATGCGGCGGCCAACTGTCGGCCAGCATCGGCGCGATCGCGAAACAGGTTACCGATCGCCTTTGCTCTCACGAACGCCCGTCAGCGTTGCCGACCCAGCCACGGTGCCGACCGGTCGCGTCGACGGCTGCGCCCCTACGGCGACCAGATCGGCGCTCGCGAGCTCGCGGTAAATCCGTTCGACCTGATCCCGATCGCACAGGCGAGTGCCTTCCGCGAGCAGCGATGCTGACGCAGCCGCCACCGCATAGCGCAAGGTTTCGTTGAACGACATGCCGCGATTGACCGCCCATACCATCGCGGCAACGAAGCTGTCTCCGGCGCCGATCGAACTCGCTACCGGCACGGCGAATGCCCGCACGCGCAACGCACGATCCGCGGTGACGACAAGCGCCCCCTGCTCGCCGAGCGTGAGCGCGACGATCGCCGCGCCGCCGGCGCGCACGATCCTGCGTGCAGCGTCGAGCCGCTGCGCGTCGTCTTCGAGCGCGTGCCCCGCCAACGTGCAAAGCTCAGACAGACTCGGTTTGACGAGGAAAACCCCAGCTGCAAGCGCCGCCGCAAGCGGCGCGCCGGAGCTGTCGAGCACGACACGGGTGCCACGTTGCCGTGCGATCCCGGCGATGCGCGCATAGATGTCATCGGGCACGCCCGGCGGCACGCTGCCACTCAACACGAGATAGCGCGGCGCGATGGCGAGTTCGCCGAGGTGCCGCAGGCACGCCTGCCATTCCGCCTCGGCAAGCACGGGCCCGGGCAACACGAACCGAAACTCGCGTCCGGTCGAATTCTCCCGGACCGAGAAGTTCTCACGCGTTTCGCCCGCGATGCCGACACAGGTGGCCGGCACTCCTTCGGCTTCGATCATCGCGCCTAGCGTCCTGCCAAGCGGGCCGCCCGCCAGGTAAAGCGCCTCGCAGTCGGCGCCCAGCCTGTGCAGCACGCGCGCGACGTTGATGCCACCGCCGCCGGGGTCGCGCCGCGCTGCGCTACAACGAAGCTTGCGCGTGTCGACGATGGTGTCGACCGACGTCGCTACGTCGACCGCCGGGTTCAGTGTCAAGGTCAGGATTTCCGCCATGTGGCATCTCCGCTCGTACCGGAGCACCCGCAACCGGCTCAAACCGTGGCGGTTCGCGACGCAAGGCGTGCTTCCGCCGCCGCGATTTCGCGTTTGACCGCAATGAAACTGTCGGGGCTCACCGATATCGAATCGATTCCACAGTCGACGAGAAACGCCGCGAACTTCGGATGATCGCTCGGCGCCTGACCGCACAGGCCCACTTTGGCGCCGGCCCCATGCGCTTGCGCGATCACGCGGCGGACCATCCACTTGACGGCCTCGTCCTGCTCATCGAACAGTTGCGCGAGATCCGCCGAATCGCGATCGACGCCGAGTGTCAATTGCGTGAGATCGTTGCTGCCGATCGAAAAACCATCGAAGCGCAACGCGAATTCGCGCGCAAGGATCACGTTCGACGGTATTTCGCACATCACGTACACCTCCAGCCCCGCCTGCCCGCGCCGCAAGCCGTTTTGCGCCATCACTTCGAGCACCTGATCGGCTTCGCAGACCGTGCGGCAGAACGGAATCATCACGACGACGTTGCGCAGGCCCATTTCCTCGCGCAACCGTCGGATCGCCCGGCACTCCAGCGCAAAACCGTCGCGATAGCGCGGCGAGTAGTAGCGCGAAGCGCCGCGGAATCCCAGCATCGGATTCTCCTCGCGCGGCTCGAAAGCCTGCCCGCCGATCAGGTGCGCGTATTCGTTGGTCTTGAAGTCGCTCATACGGATAATCGCGGGCCGCGGATACTGAACGGCGGCGATGCGGCCGAGTCCGCGCGCGAGCCGGTCCACGAAATACTCCGTTTTGTCCGTATAGCCCGACGTCAGCTCTTCGATGCGCTGCCTGACGGTCGCGTCTTCGAGTTCGTGGAATCGCACGAGCGCCATCGGATGAATCTTGATGTCGTGGCTCACAACGAACTCCATTCGCACCAGACCCACGCCATCGGCCGGCAGGCGCCACCAGCGAAACGCGGCGGCGGGATTGGCCAGATTGAGCATAACGCTGGTACGCGTTTGCGGAATCGAGCGGAAATCGATGTCCTCGACGTCGAACGCAACCGTGCCTTCGTATACGAAACCTTCGTCGCCTTCGGCGCACGAGACCGTCACCTCCTGTTCGTCGTGCAGCAGATGCGTGGCGTTGCCGGTACCGACGATCGCGGGCAGTCCCAGTTCGCGACTGACGATGGCCGCATGGGACGTGCGTCCGCCGTGGTCCGTGATGATCGCGGCGGCTCGGCGCATCACCGGCACCCAGTCGGGATCGGTCGTGGAAGTCACCAGCACCGCGCCGTCGACGAAGCGCTGCATGTCGCGCGCATTCCCGATCACGCAGACGGAACCGGCCGCGATGGCTTCGCCCACGCTGACGCCGCTCAGCAGACGGCGACCCTCGTCGCGCAGCCGGTAACTCCTGACCGAACTCGCTTCGCGGCGCGACTGAACGGTTTCAGGACGCGCCTGGACGATGAACATTTCACCGCTCGCGCCGTCTTTTGCCCATTCGATGTCCATCGGCTGCCCGTAGTGTGCCTCGATCGCGCAGGCCGAGCGCGATAGGGACAGTATCTCGGCGTCGTCGAGCACGAACGCCGCGCGTTCCGCTCTGGAGGTCGGCACGTTTCTGGTCGGATGCGGACCGCCTTTCGCGTAGACCATCTTGCAGGCTTTCTCTCCGCGCCGCTTGCCGACGATCGGCGCGCAACCCGGTTGGGCCAATAGCGGCTTGAACACCTCATACTCGTCCGGGTCGACTGTGCCCTGCACAACGTTCTCGCCCAGGCCCCAGGCCGCATTGATCAGAACGATCCTGTCAAACCCGGTTTCCGTATCGACCGAAAACATCACACCGGCGGCGCCAAGATCCGATCGCACCATACGTTGCACGCCAACCGACAGCGCTACCTGCAGATGGTCGAATCCCCTGGCGTTGCGATAAGCAATCGCCCGGTCGGTAAACAGCGACGCGTAGCAGCGCCGGCACGCATCGAGCACTGCCCGCTCGCCACGCACGTTGAGGAAAGTTTCCTGCTGGCCGGCGAAGCTCGCATCGGGAAGATCTTCGGCGGTAGCGCTTGAACGAACCGCGACGTCGAGATCGGCAGCGCCGCAGCGCTGCGCGAGCGTCCGATAGGCCGCGCGGATGGCCTGCGCGAGTTCGGCCGGCCAGTCGCCGTGCACGATAGCCGCACGGATCGCCTGTCCCGCTTCAGCCAGCGTGAGGCGTCCCTGGCCGAGGTCGTCGAGATACGCCGAAATCCGTTCGCGCAGCTGATTCGCGTCGATGAAACTCCAGTAGGCCTGCGCCGTCGTTGCGAAGCCGGCGGGGACCCGGACGCCCTGGCCGTCGAGCTGGGATATCAGCTCTCCAAGTGAAGCGTTCTTCCCGCCGACGCGGGCGACGTCTTCGCGTCGCAAGTCGTCGAACCAGATCACCTGCGCGACCGACTGATCCATGTTGTGCTCCTTACCCCGACTATGGGCGAGCCGGCCGCGCGCGTCGATTCGCGCGGCGCGAGATGCCGCATGCGGCAAAGCCCGAACTAGATGCTGAGATAGCCCTGGAAGGTCCACGGCAATTGCATTTGACCTCGCGCCGCCGATTCGCCGCTGCTTGCGGTACACGAGCCCGAGAACCCCGGCGCGCCATCGGATGAAAAGACCGGCACGAAAGCAAACTCGTCGTTGACCGCAATCAGAAAATCGCGGTTGTAGCGCGACGGTGCGAAGATCGTCACCGAGCGGAAGAACTGCGACGCATGCAAAGGAGGTTCGAGGTTGATGTCACGGTCTGACGACGCGTGCCGCAGGTCGAATCGTGCGGGAAGCTCGTATTCGAAGTTGCCCCGCTGGACCCGCTCGCCGGGCGTAAACACGAGCGTCGCGCCAGGGTACGGAAGCGCGTGCACCTGTTGGTTGGCTGGCCCTTCGGGGCCGAGAACCAGCGGCGGGTAGGCCCACATCGACAGACACAATGACGCCGTTTTCTGCGAAAAATATTCTTCAAGCCAGTTCATACGAATTCTCCGCCGTGACCTTGTATCGAGCTGTCAGAAGCTGCGCCGTACTGCCGTCGATCACATTGCATTCCGTTCACGCTCACTGTAGGCGGCGCTGGGCATCGCTTATTGACGTGGGTCAATCGCGCGCGGTCCGCAACGGCTTACCTGCGACCTGTCAGCGTGCCGACAAACTCCAGCGGTGCCGCGAGCGGCGGTGGTCGAGGATCTCGTTGTAAGACACGACCTCGATGCGGGGCTGGTCCGTGGACGTGTCGGGTTGCCGGGCTAACGTCCTGTGCGAGCGTATTTATGCGTTATCCGTACTATCGCAGCGGTTAATACAATGTCGTGAGGCGATGCGCAAGAATTGCGATCATTGTCCGTTCAGGCCGGTAATAGCTGCTATAAAGTGAATAAGCTTCGCATGCTCGTTGGCGGTACTCTTCGAATCGCCGGAGACCGAATGGAACCCTACAAGCACTTGAGTAGCCCGACGCACGAGCTTTTCCGCCAGGTGGTCGAAGCGGCCCCCAACGCAATGGTCATGGCCGACCGGGACGGCCGCATCGTACTGGTGAACGCGCAGGCGGAAAAGTTATTCGGCTATGTGCGAGACGAACTGGTCGGCAATAGCGTCGATATGCTCGTGCCCGAGCGTTTTCGCTCCGCGCATCCCGAATATCGCCGGATGTATTACGGCAACCTCAGCAGCAGGCCGATGGGCACCGGCAGAGACCTCTTCGCGCTCAGAAAAGACGGCTCCGAAGTCCTCGTGGAGATCGGGCTCAATCCGGTCACCACCGCGGAGGAAGTCTTCGTACTCGCCGCAATCGTCGATATCACGGAACGCAAGCGCGCGGAGCAGGAGCTGATCAGGCGCACCGAGGAACTCGCGCGTTCCAATCACGATCTCGAACAATTCGCTTACGTCGCGTCGCACGATCTTCAGGAGCCGTTGCGCGCCGTCGCCGGACCTCTTCAACTGCTCCAGCGCCGCTATCACGGGCAACTGGATGCCCGCGCGGACGAGTTCATAGCCCATGCGGTAGATGGTGCAACACGCATGCAGAAGCTGATCGAGGATCTGCTCGCCTACTCACGCGTCGGCAGATCGGGCGCGGTGCAGGAATTGACCGCATGTTCGGCGGCGCTCGATCAGGCGCTCAGGAGTCTGAGCGTCGTGCTGCAGGAATCCGATGCGCAAATCAATCGCGAGGCACTGCCCCTAGTGGTGGGCATTCCGACGCAGCTCGCCCTGCTTTTTCAGAACCTCGTCGGCAATGCGATCAAGTTCCGGCGCGCCGATCAGCCGGTGCGGATCGACATCGCAGCCCGTCGCGCAGGCGACGAATGGATCGTTTCGGTCAAGGACAACGGAATCGGCATCGAGCCGCAATACTTCGAACGCATCTTCATGATTTTCCAGCGCCTGCATTCACGCGTCGAATACCCGGGCACGGGAATCGGTCTCGCGCTATGCAAGCGCATCGTCGAACAGCATGGCGGCCGCATCTGGGTGGAATCCTCGCCCGAGGGCGGATCGACCTTCTATTTCACGCTTAATGCGAAGCTGGATGGCAACGCTCGAACGTAATATCCACCCGAGGAGCCGCCGATGCTGTCACAGGTAACGAACAATCCCGTTCACATCCTTCTTGTCGAGGACAGTCCCACCGACGTGCTGATGACGCGCGAGGCCTTCGAGGACTATAAGGTGCTCAATCCCCTGCACGTTGCGCAGGACGGCGCCGAAGCGATGGATTTTCTGCGCCGCAAAGGCCGACATCTCGATGCGCCCCGGCCGGGGCTGATCATTCTCGATCTGAACCTGCCGAAAAAGAGCGGCCGCGAGGTACTGCAGGAACTGAAAGCCGACCCGGATCTGATGAGTATTCCCGTTGTCGTGCTGACCACGTCGAAATCCGAAGAGGATGTCGCCAGAACGTACGGATTGCATGCCAATTGCTATGTCACCAAGCCGGTCGACTTCACGATGTTCGTCGACGTCCTGCGCAGAATCAACGACTTCTGGTTCAGCGTCGTGACGTTGCCGCCACCCAGGCCATGAACACAACCCAGCACCTGCGGATCCTGCTTGTCGAAGACAGTCCAACCGATGCGTTGCTGATCGAGGAGGCGCTTGCCGACGTGGACGATTTCACGCACGACCTCGTGCAGGTGCAACGCCTCGCCGACGCCATATCTCGCTGCGGGGCCAGCCGCTTCGACATCGTCCTTCTCGATCTGGGCCTGCCCGACGCGCACGGAATCTCCACCTTCAGGAGCTTTCGCGAGCGGGCGCCCGAACTGCCCGTGCTGGTGCTCACCGGTCTCGACGACAAGTCGGTCGGGCTTCTGGCGATTCAGGAAGGAGCCCAGGATTATCTCGTCAAGCGCAACATCGATCCCTCCGAGCTGAGCCGCGCGATCCGCTATGCAATCGAACGCCATCGCATCGCACAAGCGCTGAAGGAAAGCGAAGAGCGGTTTCAACTGGCGGTCAGCGGCGCAAGCGCGGGCCTGTGGGACTGGCGCCCGCAATCGGGCGCAATCTGGCTTTCTCCCTATTTCAAGGAAATTCTCGGCTATCAGCCGGATGAATTTCCCGACGATGCCGACGCGTTTCTCGAAGCCATTCATCCCCTCGATCGCGACCGTGTCCAGACAGCCGTCGCCGAACATTTGGAACAGATGCGGCCCTACGACGCCGAATATCGGGTGCGGACGAAGTCCGGCGAATTTCGCTGGGTTCATGCACGCGGGCAGGCCTTGTGGAATCATTTCGGACAGGCCTATCGCATGCTGGGCTGGATCATCGATGTCACGGAACGCAGGCTCGCCGATGACGCGCTACGAGCCTCACGCGAAGAACTCCAGCGACTGTCGGCGGGCATCCAGCGGGCGCGCGAGGAAGAGAAAACCCGGATCGCGCGGGAATTGCATGACGATTTCGGCCAGCAGCTCGTCGCGCTGAAGATCGCGTGCGCGCGGCTGGACACGCTGGTGACGAGCAGCGTTGGCAATGAAGCGGCGCGCGACCTTCAGAACGTCTACAAGCTGATCGATCAGCTGGTCGTGTCCGTGCGTCGAATCGCCACCGATCTTCGGCCGGCGATGCTCGACGACCTTGGTCTGATTCCCGCCCTCGAATGGCTCGTCAGCCGGTTTTCGGAGCGGCATAGCGTGCGCGTCACGCGCAGCATCGCCGATAACATCGATTTCAACGACGACGGCGCAACAGCCGTGTTCCGGATCGTTCAGGAGGCACTGACAAATGTTGCCCGGCATGCGCAGGCGACTGAGGTGGTACTCGAAATCCTGCGCGAGGAACCGCGCTGTGTGGTCCGCATTACGGACAACGGCTGCGGCTGCGCTCCGGACTGCAGACCCGCGTCGGACTCGTTCGGTCTGTTGGGTATCCGCGAGCGCGCGTGGGCCCTGCGCGGCGATCTGCAGATCCGCACGGCGCCCGATCAGGGCTTTGCGATAACGGTGTCGTTGCCGCTCGACATCATCGAAGCCCGCGTCGGAAACGCGGCTTGCGGCCGGTCGAACGAGATGCGCTAGATTGCCGTGCCAGCGGAATTGCGCGAGCTGACTCGAACCCGAAAACGACGATCGCGGATCCGGGACCGTAAAGTAAAGACAACCGCGGCACGGAGATCACATGGCAAGCGCGAAGGAAGCCCTATCGCCGAAAGCGACGCGCAACGGCAAGGTTCGCTCCCGGCAACCGGGCGCGCGGCGCGCCGACACGCCCGCGCATGCCGGATCGGCTGCGACAGTGCGCCGCCGCGCCCGTGACGCCGGTGATGAGCAGTCCGGCTTGCCTCCGCCCGCGCGCCGCCTCGTCGAACACCCCACTTATCTGCAAGCGGACGAAGACCTCGCATTTCTGCGCAGACCGGAGATGTGCGGCGTTCGCCTGCAACTCGATTACTGGAAGGCCGAGGAAACGCTGCAACGTCACGACATTCACCATACGGTCGTCGTGTATGGGAGCACCCGGATTCCAGCGCCCGACATCGCACGACGGCGGCTTCGCGACGCGCGGCGCGCACTGCGTGAGCAGCCAGGCGCGCGGCGCAACCAGCAAGCGCTGCAAGCCGCGGCCCGCCTGCTTGCGCTCAGCCGCTACTACGACGTGGCCCGAGAGCTGGGCCGCATCGTCGGCGGCGCGCGCAATGCCGGTGCCCTTTCGTCACTCGCGATCATGACGGGCGGCGGTCCGGGCATCATGGAAGCGGCGAATCGCGGCGCCCACGAGCGCGCCGCGCCGAGCATCGGCCTGAACATCGCATTGCCGCACAAGCAGCAACCGAATCCCTACATCACGCCAGACCTGTGCTTCAGGTTCCACTACTTTGCGATCCGCAAGCTGCATCTGCTTGAACGAGCACAGGCGGCCATTTTCTTTCCCGGCGGCTTCGGCACCTGTGACGAACTGTTCGAGGTGTTGACGCTGCTGCAGACCAAAAAGATCAGGCCGCTGCCCGTCGTGCTGGTCGGTAAGTCGTACTGGCGGCGCGCCATCGATTTCGACTTCATGGTGACCGAAGGCATGATTTCCGCTGACGATGCCGCACTGTTTGTCTTTCGCGAAACGGCCGAAGACATCTGGTCCGCAATCGTCGAATGGCATGCAAGCCATCCATCGGCTCGATGAGCCGGGCGGTCTCGTCGACGAGGCGACGCACGAACCGATCCCTCGCGCGGTCGTCTCGCTCGCCGACATTCAGCCTCGTTCAATCACGACTTCGAGATATTCGCCTGGCAGCACGAGTGTCGCGTCGGCCGAGCGGTTGCGGCTCTCGATCAATGCCATCAGATCGCGATGAAACGCCGCTCGCCGCTCACCATCGAGCGCAGCAAACGCCTTGTTCATCGGCCCATAAAACGTGCGGAACACGTCGATGAAATGCGCCGGCGAGCGATAGCGGAACATGAAATCGCGGCTGGTCGCGGTGATCCTCCGCGCACTATCGCCGAACAGTTCTTCGAGGCGCACCTTCGCGCCCCAGAGCGCCGGCGACTTCACGCCTGCCGGCGGCGGAACGTGCTTGCCGATCGTCTTGAATAGCTGCCCGATGAAACTTTCCGGCGTCCAGTTGGCGAGGCCGATCCGTCCGCCAGGCTTGCACACGCGCACGAGCTCAGCCGCGGCTCTTTCCTGGTTGGGCGTGAACATCACGCCGAAAGTCGACATCGCGATGTCGAATGTGGCGTCAGCGAAAGGCAGCGCTTCAGCGTCCGCTTCCTGGAACTGCACGGGCAGTCCCTCTGCTTGCGCGCGCGCCCGGCCCGAATCGAGCAGCGAAGCGACGTAGTCAGTCGACGTCACATCGCACCAGCGGCGCGCGGCGGCGAGCGTTGCGTTGCCGTTTCCCGCGGCGACATCCAGCACACGACTGCCGGCGCGCAGGTCGAGTGCTTCGCAGAGGTTCTCGCCGACGATCCGCAGCGTGGTGCCGACCACCGCGTAGTTGCCCGTCGACCAGGCGGTCTGTTGACGGGCCTTGACGGCGGTGAAGTCTGGCAAGTATCGGCGCGCATGTCATGACGAGGAATGACCAGGCGTCCAGAATTTTTGCGCAAGACGCCGAAACTGATCAGCAGTCTGTCGGATGAATTCCCGCATGTTCTCCGTGTCACGTGTCTCGCCGGATTAAGGCCGACAACGCGTCTGCGCCGGCGTGCGATACCAAAGTATCAATACGTTAGTGCAATGTGCGACTTCCCTCCCCGCTCTAAGCTGATCGCACTCGCCGGAAAGCGCGCACTGAGCGGCATGGCGCAGTAGCCGCCGCTGCCTTTCTCGTGCCTGTCAAACCCTTACGCCATTGAAGAACGCGCCGCGCTTTCCAGCGCCGCACGTTCCCCACTCTCAACGAATCGCAGAGGTCATGAAAATGTTCAAGTTCACTCATCGCCTTCCGGACATGCAGCTCGACAAGCCGCATACCGCACTCGTGTTGACCGACATGCAGAATGAGTTCCTGCAGGAGGCTTCCGGCACCTACTACGAGATGATCGAGCATTCGCTGAAAGAGCGGAACGTGATCGCGAACACCGAAATGCTGCTCAAGACCGCGCAGGAACTCGGCTACTACATCATTCACTCGCCGCACTGGTTTTATCCGCACGACACGCAGTGGAAAGTGCAGGCAGCGGGTCCGCTCGGCAACTATCTGGGTGGAATCGGCTTTTGCGGCCGCTCGGATCCGATCGATCTCGAAGGATTCGAAGGGTCACGTGCCGACATTTACGAGCCGTTCAAGAAGTATCTGAAAGACGGGCATACCTGCAATTGCGCGCCACACAAGCTCTTCGGCTGCGAGTCGAACGACGTGATCAAGCAGTTGCATATGCGTAGGGTCACGCAAGTCATCATGGCCGGACCCGCCGCGAATGTTTGCCTTGAGTCTCATATGCGCGACATCATCGAGGCGGGTTTCGAAGTTGCGATGGTGCGAGACGCGGTGGGCGGCGCAGTCAACGAAGAAGGCGATGGATACGAGGCCGCAATGGTCAACTGGCGCTTCATGGCTAATTCGCTGTGGACCACGGAACAGGCGGTTCAAGCAATGAGAGCGGCGGCCTGATTGCCTCCGCGTCGAAGCATCCGGCACAACACCTCTGATCACCAGCCAGATTCATAACAGCGACAGGTCATGCCATGAAAGCCCTTCAGCTCACCGCCTACGGCGAGCCTCGCGACGTATTGAAGCTCGTCGATGTACCGAACCTCGACAATCCCGCCGCCAATGAAATCATTATCCGCGTGGAAGCGTCGGCGATCGAACCGACGGACCAGTACATCATCGCCGGCATCTACGGCGAATTGCCTGCGTTGCCGCACTTCCTCGGTTGTACGGGCGTCGGCCGTGTCGTCGCGATCGGCAAAAACGTTGCGCATGTGAAGGTCGGCGATCGCACACTGGTCCCGGTCAATGGCAACGCGTGGGCGGAATACGTAAAGACCAACGCCACGTGGTTGCGCGCGCTTCCGGACGGCAACGTCGATCAACTGGCCATGCTCGGCATGAATCCGCTGACGGCGTTGCTGCTTCTCACGGAATTCGCGAAGCTCGAACGGGGCGACTGGCTGATCTCGACGGCCGCGAATTCGGCAGTCGGCCGCGCAATCATTGCGATCGCCAAGGGGCGCGGTTATCGCACCGTCAATATCGTGCGACGGCCTGAATTGATCGATGAATTGACGGCGCTCGGCGGCGACGTCGTGCTGGTCGACGGTCCGGACCTTCCCGCGCGCATCGCGGCGGCAACCGGTCAGACGAAGTTTCCACTCGCGCTCGACGGCGTGGGTGGTGCGACGACCCAACGTCTGCTCGATTGCCTCGATCGCTATGGAAAGCTCGTCATCTGGAGTGGTATGGGTGGCGAGCCGTCGCCGATCAACAATGTTCCGATCATCTTCAATGGGCAGTCGCTGCACGGCTTCTGGATCATGAACTGGCTGAAGGTACCGGGAAATATGGATCGACTCGGGGTGCTGTACGACGAACTGGCACCGCTGGTTGCATCCGGTGCGATCACTTTGCCGATCGCGGCCACATTCGGACTCGAGCAGTATGTCGAAGCTCTCGATCTCGCGTCGAAATTCCGAGGCAAGGTGATTTTCCATCCGGATCCGGATCACTCAGCGCGCGCCGAGTGATCCCCGTAGGCTCGGCCATTCATTTCTGTCCGAGCCTCGTCACAGACGATTACTGAACGTTGTAGCGCGCGCCCGGCTTGCTCAACGAAAGATGCGGCACCAGCGCGACACGCGCGGCCTCGTATGCGTTCCAGCCATCGACCGAAGGCAGCGACGGAATGGTCGCGAATTCGCCTTGATCCAGACCCGCGAGCGCGGCATCGACGAGATCGTCGACGCTCATCACCATCTCCGCGGGAAGCGAATCGACCGGTGTACCTGCAACGTCCCAGAACTCAGTACGGATGGCACCCGGCAACACCGCTTGTACTCGCAAGCCTTTGTCGGCCAGTTCGTGTTTCAGCGACTGGCTGAGCGCGAGCACATAGGCCTTGGTCGCACCGTATACGCCATTGAGAATCTCGGGCGCAATCGCGACCGCCGACGAAATGTTGATGATCGTACCGGCGCCGCGCGCGACGAATGCAGGCGCGGCCGCGTAAGTCAGGCGTGTGAGCGCGGTGATGTTCAGCGTAATCATCGATTCCATCACATCGACGTCGGCTTGCAGCAACGGCGCGGCGCTGCCGATGCCGGCGTTGTTGACAAGCATCGTCAGCGTTTGATCATCGCGGATCAGCGCTTCGACTTTATGCACGCCTTCGCTGTGATTCAGATCCGCGGCAAGCGTGCGAATCTGGCGGCCGGTTTCTTTTGCGAGCCGATCCGCGAGTTGATCGAGTCGAGCCTGATTGCGCGCGACCAGCACTAGATCATAGCCGCGACGTGCGAGGCGATCCGCGTAAGCCGCGCCGATACCGGATGACGCGCCCGTGATCAGCGCGGTGCCGAGTTTGACTGAAGTGTTCATCTAGCTTTCTCCGTTTGAGAGGCCGACAACATGTCGGCTGATTCGATACGTCCGACCGCCAGCACCGCCATGACGGCAAGTAAAAGAATCGCTGCGCCGGTCCACATGGAGGCGTGCAGATCGATGTGATCGACCGCCAAACCGCCGATCAGCGAGCCGCAGGTAATCGAGAGCTGGAAGACGCAGGTGTTCATGCTCTGCGCCGCTTCAGGCGCATGTTGCGTCGCATTGAAAAGCCACAGTTGCGTGCCGACCGGCGCCATGCCCCAGCACACTGCCCACAAAACAAGGCCAACGAGCACGATGGACCAATGAGCCGGCGACACGGCCATCGCAATCAACGAAGCGAAAAAGAGCGCCACGTTCGCGTACACGGTTTTGCGCAGATCGCGGCTGGCAAGTACGCCCGCGAGGAACGCGCCGACGACGGCCAATGCGCCATAGAGCAGCAGAACAGAGCTAATCTCATTCGCATCGAAACGGACAACTTGCTGCAGATACGGCGTGACGAACGTATAAGCGGCAAAGTGACCCGCGACGATAAAGACGATCGCAAGATAGACAGCAATGATTTTTCTCGACTTCAGCAGGCTCGCGAAATCGGCTGAGGTAACGGCGCTCGGTGTTTCGATCTTCGGTAGCGCGACCAGTTGGAATATGAACACTGCGATAGCGAGCACGCTCGCGATACCGAAGGCGATGCGCCAACCAGCGTGATCGGCGATGTAGGCGCCCATCGGCACGCTTATCACCGTGGCCACCGAAATGCCCGAGAACACCAGCGACGACGCTTTGGGCACCTTGTCCGCCGGCACCAGCCGCGACGCCGCGATAATCGAGATCGACCAGAAGCCGCCGACGCCGATGCCGAGTAGCACACGCGCGAGCAACAGCACCGCGAAATTCGGTGCAAGCGTGGAGATGATCCCGGACACAACAACTAGCGCTGATAAAGCAAGCAATACGATGCGTCGATCGAGACGCCCCACCGATAACGCCGTGATCGGCGCCGCGATAAAGCCGAACGCGGCGGTCGCAGTGACCGTCAGACCGGCAGTCCCTTCCGATACGCCGAAGCCTTTGATGATGCCTGGCAGCAAACCGACCGGCAAAAATTCGATGACCACCAGCGCCAGGCCACCGAGTGCGATCGCAAGCACGCCGCGCCAGCACGGACGATCGGATCTCGCGGCGCCACCGTGCGTTATTGTTGTCGACATGAACACTTCTCCGCGATAGCGGTCCGACGTCGACTGTTCGACGATGCACTCGCTCGAGGTGGTGAGAGGGAAAAAACACGGGAATATTCGCGGCCGCGTCCGCAACGCGAAAGCACGCATGGATGAAGCGCTCGCCTCACCAGGGCATCACGAACAACATCAGTACATCACGCGCGACACCCATTGCCATCAGACGAAGGTATCGGTTGCCTTGCTTACGCGCCGATCAGACGCCGACAGCTTCGGCCATCCGCAAAAGCTCGGCGAAAGATTCCGCTTCCATCTTGCGCATCAGCTGGCCGCGATGCGCCTTCACCGTGATCTCGCTGATGCCGAGCTGTTCGCCGATTTCCCGATTGAGAAAGCCCTCGGCAATCAGCGGAAACACGTCGCGTTCGCGGCGAGTGAGACGCCCATAGCGAGTCTTGAGAATCGACTTGTGTGTTTCGCGAATCACCAGTGTTTCGCTACGCGCAATGGCGGCGCGCACAGCGCCGAGCAGCATGTCGTCGTCGAACGGCTTGGCGAGGAACTCGACCGCGCCGGCTTTCATCGCGGTAACGACGGTCCGCGTGTCGTCCTGCCCGGTAATAAAAATGATCGGCATCGCGGGGCGATCGATAACCAGCGATTGCTGCAATTCGAGTCCCGTCAGTCCCGGCAACTGGATATCGAGAATCAGACATCCGGGACCATGCGTAGGCGGGTAACCGAGAAACGCGTTGGCGCTGACGAAGCTTCTGACGTCGAACCCTTCATGACGGATCAGCGCTTCGACGGACTCGCGAATCGACACGTCGTCATCGACGACGAAGACGGTGGCCGGTGCGCCAACGGCTCGATGCGCGACAGCGTACGCGGTATTTGCAGGCAGCGCGTTCATGATGCTTCTCCCGATTATGTAGTGCGCTTCGCGATTGCCGCAGTCAACGCGTCCAGCAGTTCGACATCGCTAAAGGGCTTGTAAAGACACGCCACCGCGCCTTCGGCGAGCAGCTGGCAGCGTAAGCCATCGTCCTGATACGCAGTGATATAGACGATGGGAATCGTCACGTTGCGCGCTCTCAGTTGCGCAATCAGTTCGTGCCCGCTCATGCCCGGCATCATCACGTCGAGAATCAGACAACGTGTTGTTTCGAGCACGTTCGAACAAAGAAACGCTTCACCCGAAGCGAACGCGCGAACCTCGAATCCGAGTTCCTGAACGAGGTCCGGAAGCGACTCGCGGACGGATTCGTCGTCGTCGACTACGGATACCAGCAGTCGGCTTTTCATCGTGGCTTCCCGCACGAACGCTAAAGCCGATCTGCATGCTTCCACGCCGTGCAATGTCTTTAGTCACATCGCCCTGGACATCAAACATCAGTCAGCGTAGCCCGCGCTGACGGGGACTGCATTAGCCTAAGGTGTCGGTTCCCCGGATCGTGAATCCGGATCGCAGTTGTCCGCGCCGGGTTCGTTGTTCATGTCCCGTCCGACCGGGATCGAAAAGCCGAAGGTTGCGCCGCGTCCCGAATGCTTTTTCGCCCACAACTTTCCGCCATGCGCGTTGACGATCGATCGGCTCACCGACAGGCCGATGCCCATGCCATTCGCCTTGGTCGTGTAGAACGCCTTGAACATGTCGTCGGCGGTGCTTTCGTCGTAGCCAATGCCGGAATCCCGCACGGAAAGGCACGCGCTGTCGTCGCAATCCTTGACCTCCACGACAATCACCCGCGGCCCATCGGTCGTCAGGTTGATTGCGTCGATCGCGTTTCGAAGCAGATTCATGATGACCTGCTGCAACTGGATGCGATCCCCTTTGATCTTCCGAAAGCCGGACTCGAAACGCGGCACCAGCGACACGCGATGTCGTCTGAGCTCGCTCTGCACGAGTTCGATCACTTCACCCGCGGCACCGTCGAGATCCCACCAGCTCGATTCGAGCTTCTGCTGATTGAACAGCGTGCGTAACCGCGAAATGACGGCCGCCGCGCGCTTGCCGTCGCGAATCGTGCGCTGCGCCGTCGCAATCGCGCCAACGATATTCGGCGGATCGCTGCTGAGCATCCGGAAGCACACGTTGGCATTGGTGACGATACCGGCGAGCGGCTGATTCACTTCATGTGCGATCGACGCGGTCAGGACGCCGAGACTGCTCGCGCGCGCGGCCTGCACAAAGTCTGCCCGCGCTTGCGCCAGTGCTTCGGACGCGCGATACCGCTCGGTAATGTCCTGCACGGTACCGACATATTCGGCTTCACCGGTCAACGCGGTCGTCACGTACGCGCAATAGTGCAGATAGCGGATCGAGCCGTCGGGCATCACGAGGCGAATCTCGTCTTCCAGATTTTCGAGTCCGTCTTCCCGCTTCACGTTGTCGAACATGAATACGTGATCGTCCGGATGCGTGCGCGTTTCGATGATCGACCGGTCGATCGGCGTGGCGGCTTCGAATCCGAACATGCGATAGAGCGTCTCGCTCCACGACATGTGATCCGCGCCGACGCGCCAGGAAAAGATGCCCAGGCCCGCCAGCCGCTGCGCTTCCGACAGCAAGGCCTGACTGCGTCGCCCGCTCTCTTCCGCAAGCTTGCGGTCATGGATATCTGTAAGCGTTACATACCAGCGCTGGATCATGCCGGCTTCGTCGCGCACCCTGTTCGCACGCAGCCAGAACCAGCGGTACTCGCCATCTCCGCGCCTTAGGCGCACCTCGAAGCCGGCATCGTCGTGTCGATCCGCTCCGATCATCTCGCACCAATGATCCATCGCCCGGCGATAGTCGTCGGGGTGCAAAGCGTCGGTCCAGCCCCACTCCTTGCTTTGCTCTGGCGTCAACGCCGTGTAGCGGAACCACTGGTCATTGAAGAAATCGGCATGGCCGTCCGGCAGACTGCTCCACGCCATTACCGGCATCAGATCGAGCATTGCGCGCAACTGCCGATAGACCGGTGTTCTATCGTGATCGGACATCACAGATCGATGTCGATCGCGCAACCAGACTTCGACATGGCGCGCGACATTGCGCGCCGCCACGGCGAGCGCGAATCGCTCGACCCTGTCCGGGAAACCGGCGCGGCTGGAGCACGCGATAAACACGCCCGCGTTGTGGCCCACCGTGAATTCGAACTGGAATGTGGTTTCGGCTCGCATCATGCCCACATGATCCAGCCGTGCCTCGACGAACAGATCCTGTGCTGCGTCCTTGACCGACACCTGCACGACATCCAGCCCGAACGTTTCGATCAGACCGCGAAACAATGTATCGATCGCGTTTTTAGCGTCGTCATTGCGCGCCGTCAGCAGGTCCGCCAGCGCTTCGTAACGGTCGTCGGATCGGCTTTCGCCATTTTTGTACGACCATTCGTTGCTTGCGCCCGTGTTCACGACGCAGATCTGTTCATCCCGTCCGGCTCTGACTGTGCCATCACACGAATATGGCTGCATGACCGCTTCCGTCACAAGAGCGCCCGTCCAAGCGGGGATACCAACTCGATCAAATACAACGTCATGGTTAATGCAAACGCAGTCGCGCAAGCACGCTCGCGCGTTCGTCATGCAAGTACCAGGGTAAGTAGATTGGGATTGACAGAGCGAAGACATCGGTCGAGTTTTTTCCGACGAAAAGCCGAAGACTCACACCGCGTTGTACCGACGCCGAAATTGCCGTTGGCCATTCGATACAAACCGGGTCACGCTCTGCAATAATAATTTTAGCAACCCGCGACCTCGCTCCTTATGCGGATTTGAGGCAATCCATGACTGAACGTTATAAGCCGAACGAGGACAAGTAGTGAAATTCAAGCTGCGACAGATGGAAGTGTTTCGCGCAGTCATGCTCACCGGCACCGCAAGTGGCGCGGCACGAATGCTTTATGTTTCGCAACCCGCTATTAGCCGGTTGCTGACTCACACCGAAACCAGTATCGGCGTCAAACTGTTCGAACGCGTCGGACGCAAACTCGTGCCGACCGATTCCGCGGTGGCGCTTTTCGAAGAGGTGCAGCATGTGTACGACGCCGCGCTCGGCGTGGATCGCTTCGTCGAAAACCTGGCGAATCAATCGGCGATAGAGCTCAGCGTAAGCTGCAGTCCCGCGCTCGGTTTAAGCCTGTTGCCCCGAGCGATCGAAATGTTTCACCGGCGCAATCCGAAGCTGAGAATCCATTTCTATACCACGTTGACGATCGACGTTCCCAACGAATTGTTGAGCAAGAAGACCGATCTCGCGGTCACGCTGCTTCCGTTGAACAACCCCAATCTCACGGTCGAGACAATCGGCACCGGAAGAATCGTCGCGGCAATGATGGGCGATCATCCGCTCGCGTCGCGCAATTCGATCAGCGCCGAAGATCTCGCCGGGCATGCGGTCATTCTTCCCGCACCGAAGATTGCATTTGGCCGCTTCATCCGCGCGGCGCTCGAAGGCATGGGCGCCGATATCACACCGGCCTTCGAAGTACCACGCGCGGAACTCGCGTGTGCGCTGGCAAGACGTTCGCTCGGCATCGCATTGACCGATGAGTTCGTCGCGAGTCCGGACATCTGGCCCGGTATGGTCGTCAAACCGTTTGCGCAGCCGATCACCTACGACATTAATCTGATTTATCCAAAGTACTCCGCGCGTTCGAAAGCGGCCGAAGGTTTTATTCAGGTCTTGCGCGAATGCATGCAGCTTCACGAAGCCGGAAAGCTGTTCGTCTGAACAGACAGTCTTCTGGTTCTCGCCAGTACAGAACTATCGATGAGTCGGTACGAGGCCACGGCAATCATGGCCTCGCCGATCGATAACGGACATCTGTTGACCGCAGCGCGCCGCAACCGTCTTCCCTATAGTCTCGTCGATCGCGATCGAAAGCAAACGAGACCAGACGGACAAAACAATACCTTGGTCTATTGTCGCTACCGAATCGGCGTGGCGTAATCGCAAGCATCTTGCCGGACCGAAGCGCTTCGCGAGCGCTCGTGCAGAAAGCCCGAAACCTGACTGTTCCTCCATTTGTCATGGCGGCTGGATAACTGTCGCCGCAACAAATATGAACCTGACGCGCCGTATCGTTTTCTCGTGAACGCAGCGTGAAGGCACAAACAGACCATCGCGCACATGCGAGCCGGTGGAGCGGGACTATACAAACTCAAAGGAGCTTTACCATGTCGCTGAAAGGAAAGAAGGCTGTCGTCACTGGCGCGAGCCGCGGAATCGGTGCGGCGATTGCGAAGAAACTGGCACTCGAAGGCGCCGATGTCGTGATCACGTACGAGAAGAACGTCGCCAAGGCCAACGAAGTCGTCGAAGCGATTAGAACGAGCGGCCGCGCGGCACTCGCGATTCAGGCCGACAGCGCTCAAACCGCCGCGGTCAAACGGTCGATCGAGACGGCACATGAGTTTCTCGGCGGCATCGACATTCTCGTCAACAACGCCGGCGTCATTCGCGTCGAGTCGCTCGAAAAGATGTCGCAGGAAGACATCGATGCGATGGTGAAGGTCAACATTCAGGCGCCGATCGCCGCGACGCAAGCAGTGATTCCGTATCTGGGCCAAGGCGCGCGCATCGTCAACATCGGCAGCTTCTTCGCCAACAACGTCGACTGGCCGAATCTGACTGTCTATTCGATGACGAAGTCCGCGCAGATCTCGTTCACCAAGGGTCTCGCGCGCGAACTCGGCGCGCGTGGCATCACGGCGAACCTCGTGCAGCCGGGCGCAATCGACACCGATATGAATCCGGCGGAAGGCGATTTCTCGTCGATCACCAAGCCGATGATTCCCGGCGGCGAATACGGTCGCGGCGACGACATCGCTAACGCCGTCGCCTTCCTCGCCAGCGAAGAAGCCTCCTACATCAACGGCGCGTCACTGACCGTCGATGGCGGATTGACCGCCTGACGCGCGCGGTTCGAGCGCACTGCCGAGCGATATACCCATCGAGGACCATCATGAATGATCGACTGGACCCCGTCGAGGCTGACGTTATTGGGCCCCAGGCTTCGGCCACGCCCGACGCGCGCCGTTGGATCTGGAAAGGCATCGCGGCGGCGGTGCTGATCGCCGTGATCGTAGCCGCCTATCGCTTCCACGACTCGCGATCCGCGGCGCCAGCCGCGCCGCCGCCGCCATCGGTAGCGGTCAGTGCACCATTGCAGCGCGACATCGACAACCGGCTCGGCTTTCTCGGCCAGTTTTCAGCGGTCGACAAGGTCGAGCTGCGCGCGCAGGTCGGCGGCACGCTCGCGAAAATCGACTTCAAGGACGGCGACGTCGTGCACAAAGGCGACGTGCTGTTTGAAATCGATCCCGAGCCGTATCAGATCCGCCTCGCTCAAACGACCGCGCAGCTCGAAGCCGCCAACGCGCGGCTCGCGCTCGCGACGCGGCAACTGGCGCGCGCGCAGGAATTGCAGCGCTCGGAAGCGGGCACCGTTGAAAACGTCGATCAGCGCGTCGCCGATCTGCACACCGCGCAAGCCGCGGTCAACGATGCAAACGCGTCGATCCGCGACGCGAAATTCGATCTCACCCGCTGCAAGATCGTCGCGCCGTTCACGGGCCGCATGGGCACGCACCTCGTGTCGGTCGGCAATCTGATTTCGGGCAGCCGCGCCGGCAGCAGCCCGACGACACTGCTTGCGACGATCGTTTCGATCGATCCCGTGTATCTCGACTTCGATATGAGTGAAGGCGATTACGCGACGTTCCAGCGCGCGCGTGAAACGCAGAAGGGGCCTCTCGCGAGCACCGTGTACATCTCGCCGACCGGCGACGCCGGTTTCACGAAGCAAGGCACGCTGAACTTCATCGACAACTCGCTCGACCGGTCGAGCGGCACGATTCACGCGCGGGCGACGATTCCGAATCGCGACCTGTCTCTGACGCCTGGCGGCTTCGCGCGCATCCGACTGGCGGTATCCGGACCGCAAGCCGCGCTGCTGGTACCCGACGGCGCCGTGCTCGCCGATCAGACCGACCACATGGTCTACGTCGTCGGCAAGGATGATGTCGCGACGCCGAAGCAGGTGCAGATCGGCGATCTGCGCGGCGGGCTGCGCGTGATCCGCTCGGGCCTTGCGCCGACGGACAGCGTGATCATCGATGGCATTCCGGCCGTTCGACCGGGCGCGAAAGTCTCTCCGCACGCCGGCGCGATCCAGTTCGTCACGCGGCAAAGCGACGGTGGAGAGAAATCGTGAAAATGACGCACTTCTTCATCGAGCACCCACGCTTCGCGGCGGTGCTCAACATCTTCGCGGTGCTGATCGGGCTGGTGACGATGGTATCGCTGCCGATCGCACAGTATCCGAACATCGTGCCGCCGACGATCCAGATTACGACCGCGTTTCCCGGCGCGTCGGCGGACACGATTGCGCGCACCGTCGCGACGCCGCTGGAACAGGCGATCAACGGTGTCGAGAACATGGACTACATCACCAGTCAGTCGACCGGCAACGGCCTGCTGACGATCACGGTGATCTTCAAGGTCGGCACGGACGCGAACCTCGATCTGATGCTCACGCGCAATCGCGTCGAAGATACGCTGTCGCGCCTGCCGGAAGCCGTGCAATTGCAAGGCGTGCAGGTCAAGAAGACGATTCAGGCGCTGCTGCTCGGCGTGCACGTATATTCGCCGGACGGATCGCGCAGCGCGGAATACATGGCGAACTACATGCTGCGTATCCGCGATGAAATCGCGCGGCTGCCAGGCGTCGCCGACTTCCAGTTGTACGGCGATCGTCAATACGCGATGCGAATCTGGATCGATCCCGACAAAGCCGCCGCGTACAACATCAGCGCAAACGAAATTCTCAGTGCGTTGCGCGCGCAGAATGCACCGGTTTCCGCGGGCACGTTGAACGCGCCTCCCGTCACCAACAACGGCGCCGCGTATCAGATCAACGTCGATACGCTCGGCCGTCTCGACACGCCCGAACAGTTCAGCGACATCGTCGTGAAGTCGGATCCGAATGGCCGCGTCACGCGCATTCGCGACATCGGCCGTGTGGAACTCGGTTCGGTCGACTACGGCTCGAAGGCGTACGCGGATCGCTTCGTCGGCACGCCGTGGTTCGTCGTCGCGACGCCGGGCACCAATGTCGTCGCACTCGAGCATGCGATCTGGGCGAAGATGGCCGAGCTCAAAAAGAGCTTCCCGCCCGGCATCGATTACATCGACATCTACGATCCGACCACCTTCGTCGGCCAGTCGATCGAAGAAGTCGTGAAGACGATTTTCATCGCGATCCTGCTGGTGGTCGGCGTGGTCTATCTGTTTCTGCAGAACTGGCGCGCGACCATCATTCCGGTCGTTGCGATTCCGGTTTCGCTGGTCGGCACGTTTTCGATTCTTTCGGCATTCGGCGCGTCGATCAACAACCTGTCGCTATTCGGTCTGGTGCTCGCGGTCGGTATCGTCGTCGACGATGCGATCGTCGTGGTGGAAAACGTCGAGCGCAATATGGCGCTCGGCATGTCGCCGCGCGAAGCCGCGCATCAGACGATGGACGAAGTGTCGGCGGCGCTGATCGCGATCGCGTTGACGCTGTGCGCGGTCTTCGGTCCGGCAGCGTTGATGTCGGGCATTACGGGGCTCTTCTTCAAGCAATTCGCCATCACGATCGCGGCATCGACGGTGATCTCGTGTTTCGTGTCGCTCACGTTGAGTCCCGCGCTGTGCGCCGCGTTGCTGAAGCCGCACGACAAGGAACACGCGCACAGCGGCAAGTCGAGCGCGCTCGGCCGCTTGCACGACGTCGTGTTCAACGGCTTCAACTCGTCGTTCGCGTGGCTGTCGTCGCGTTACGGCAGTCTGACCGGACGCTTCGTGCGTGCCACCACGGTGATGCTGATCGTCTACGCGGGTTTGATCGCCGCGACGGCGTTCCAGATGTCGAGAATGCCGACCGCCTTCATCCCGGATCAGGACATCGGCTATCAGGCGATTATTGCCTTCCTGCCGCCGGGTTCGAGTCTCGAGCGCACCGACGCGGTGGTGCGCGAAATCAACGACATCGTGCTGAAAACGCCCGGGATCGAGCACACGTCGCCGGTGTCGGGACTCGACGTAACGACCGGCACGATCGCGCCCAATGTCGGCACGGTGTTCATCGGCTTGCCGTCGCTGTACGGCAAGCATATCCGCGGCGTGTCGGCGGCGACCATGCTGGTCACGTTGCGAAAGCGGCTCGCCGGCATCAAGGATGCCGTCGTGATCGTCGTCAATCCGCCGCCGGTGCAAGGTCTCGGCGCGGCGGGCGGCTTCAAGCTGATGCTCGAGGATCGCGGTGGACTCGGTCCGCAGGCGCTTGCGCAAGCGGCCAACGCGCTCGTCGCGGCGGCGAACAAGGACAAGGACAAGACGTTCGGCGGTGTGTTCACGCTCTACAACGCCGGGTCGCCATCGGTCTACGCGGACGTCGACCGACTGAAAGCGGAGAAAGTCGGCCTGACGCCCACCGATGTGTTTCAGACGATGGAGTTATATCTCGGCTCGCAGTACGTGAACGACTTCAACTACCTCGGCCGCACGTATCAGGTGCGCGTGCAGGGCGACGAAGATTTCCGCCAATCACCCGATGATCTCGGTCGCCTCAAAGCGCGCAATGCATCGGGCGAGATGGTGCCGATCAGCACGGTTGCGACTTTCAGGAGCACGACGACGCCGTATCGCGTGCCGCGCTACAACCTGTACCCGGCCGCCGAAATCATGGGCTCGGCGGCGCCTGGCATCGCGTCCGGCGACGCGATGGACCGCATGGAGAAACTCGCGGCGCAGGTGCTGCCGAACGGCGTCACGTTCGAATGGACCGATCTGGCGCATCAACAGAAAGAGCAAACGACATCGCCGTTGATGATCTTCGCGGCGTCCGCGTTGTTCGTGTTCCTTGTGCTGGCCGCGCAGTACGAAAGCTGGAAGACCCCGCTCGCGATCGTGCTGATCGTGCCGATGTGTCTGCTCGCCGCGGCGATCGGCCTGAACATTCGCGGCATGCCGATCGACATCCTCGCGCAGATCGGTTTTGTCGTGCTGGTCGGCCTGGCGGCGAAGAACGCGATTCTGATCGTCGAATTCGCGAAGCAGCGGCAGGACGAAGACGGTGTCAGCGCGGAAGACGCGGCCGTGCATGCGGCGCACGTGCGGCTGCGCCCGATCCTGATGACGTCGTTTGCGTTCATCGCCGGCGTGGCACCGCTCGCGATCGCCAGCGGCGCCGGCTCGGAGATGCGGCAATCGCTGGGTACGACGGTCTTTTTCGGCATGCTCGGCGTGACGATCTTCGGGCTCGCTTTTACTCCCGCGTTCTACGCGTTCGTGCGCAAGCTCGGCGTGCGCGATACGACGCCTTTGCCGCGCAAGCTCGGCAGCGGAGGCACGCGATGAACCTGCGGCGAACATCGGAAGCTTCGGTGGCGGCGCTGATCGTCAGCGCAGCCATTTCCGGTTGCATGGTCGGCCCGAATTACGTCGCGCCGAAAACGGAACTCGCGCCGTTCCACAATGCCGGCGCGATCGCCAGTCGGCAAACCACGCTGCCGGCGCCGTCATTGGACCATTGGTGGACTGGATTCCACGATGCCGAGTTGGAAAAAGTCGTGCAGCGCGCGCTCGATCAAAACCTCGGTCTGCAAGCCGCGATCGCGCGCGTCGCACAGGCACGTGCCGCGGCGCAGGCAGCCGGCGCGCAACTTCTACCGACCATCGATGCGAACGCGTCGGCGACGATCCTGCATCAAAGCACGACGAGCCCACTCGGCACGTTGGCGAGCGCGTTTCCGAACTACAGCCGCGATCAGCGCGAATACGTGGTCGGCGCGACCGCGAGCTGGGAAATCGATCTCGCGGGCGGGTTGCGTCGCGCGCACGCCGCTGCACTGGAGGAGGAACAGGCCGCCGAAGCCGATCAACTCGGCACCCGCGTGACCGTCGTCGCCGATGCGGCGGACGCGTATCTGCAAATCCGCGGCTTGCAGGCGCGCATCGCCGTGACGCAGGATCAGATCGACACCGACGCGCGTCTGCTCGATCTCGTGAACGCGCGCAAGCATGCGGGCGCGGCGACCGAACGCGAAGTCGCGCAGGCCGAAGCGCTGTATCGCCAGGCGCGCGCGACGATGCCGGCACTGCGCGTGTCGCTCGAAGCACAACTGAATCGGCTCGACGTGCTGATGGGTGCGCAGCCCGGCACGTATGCCACCGAACTCGGCGTCAACGCCGCAACGATTCCCGACGTGCCTGCCATCGGCACCGGCGATCAGCCGATCGACGTGTTGCGGCGACGCCCGGACATCATCGCGGCGGAGCGCCATCTGGCGGCATCGAACGAACAGATCGGCGTGGCGATCGCCGATTACTATCCGAAGATTTCGCTGTCTGGTGCACTTGGCTTCGACAGCATCACGAGCAATCATCTGTTCAACGCCAAATCGTTCCAGCCGCTCGGCACAGGCGCGCTGCGGTGGAGGATCTTCGATTTCGGCAAGGTCGATGCCGAGGTCAAGCAGGCGCGCGGCGCATACGCGGAAGCGCTCGTGCAATACAAGGAAGCCGCGCTGAAGGCAACCGAGGACGTCGAAGATGCGTTCGTCACGCTCGCGCAGACGGAATTACGCGCGCAGGAATTGCAGCAGGAAGTCACGGCGCTCGTCAGCGCGCGCGATCTGTCGGAGCGCGCGTATCGCGCCGGATCGATCACGCTGACCGACGTGCTCGACGCGGATCGTCAACTGCTTTCGGCTCGCGACGACCTCGACGCGACGCGAGCCGACGCCGCGCGCGCGGCGGTCAGAACGTATCGCGCGCTGGGCGGCGGTTGGGACGCGCCGCAACAGGTCGCACAGTCGAATTGATCAAGCCGGTTTGATAAAGCCCATTTGATACGCAACGCTTCGTGGAGGTCGACATGCGCAGAAACACCGAACTGCTTCGAGCAATCCTGTCTTTCATGCAGGAGGACAAGGATCCGACCCAGTGCTGCAAAGACATCGAGACCGGCGTGGGTAAGTCGGAGGGACATACGTGGCCGGAAGTGCGGCTGCATCTCGCGCTGCTGAAAGACATGGGACTCGTCACCGAATGCACGACGCCGGCCGAATACCGGTTGACGAGTGCGGGCTACGACGTGGTCGAAAGCGACGATCCGCTCGAGCGAATGAAACTATGGACGCAGACCGCGGGCGGCACGAATGCTCTGACAGCGCCGAGCTTTTCGAGCGAGCGTCATCCGTTGCCGCCGGCGTTGCGCAGCCAGCGCCAGACGTGAGCGCTCAGATCGCCGGACAAGAAACGTCTGATTTTCTTTTCACTGGAGAACACCATGTCGCGCGTCGACGCATTTCGCAAGCTACATGACAATGTCGTTCCACTTCGTTTGCCCAATGCGTGGGACGCGGGCAGTGCGCGCTTGATCGAATCGCTCGGCGCACAAGCGGTTGCGACGACGAGCGCGGGTTTCGCTTGGGCGCTCGGCTATGCTGACGGTCGCCAGTTGCCGACAGACGAAGTGGTCGGCGAGGTGCGCAGAATCATGCGCGTGCTGAAAGTGCCGCTTACCGTCGACATCGAGAATGGCTATTCCGACGATCCCGCGAGCGTCGCGCGCTTCGTCATGCAACTCGTCGATCTCGGCATCGCGGGCATCAACATCGAAGACGGCCCCGACGATCCTGCACTTCTCGAAGCGAAGCTCGCGGCGATCCGCGATGCGCTCGCGAAGTCGGGCAATGATCTATACGTGAATGCGCGCTGCGATGTATTTCTCGCGAGCCTCGTCGACAAACCACTGCAGGTCGACGAATCGATCGCGCGCGGCAAGCGCTATGTGTCGGCGGGCGCGGACGGGCTCTTTCTGCCGGCACTGTCGGAACCCCACGACATCGAGAAGATCGTCGCGGCAGTGCGTGCGCCGTTGAACGTGATGGTCGTGCCCGGTCTCGCCGATGCGCAAACGCTCGGCCGCCTCGGTGTACGCCGGCTGAGCGCGGGCGGCGCGATCACGCAACTCGTCTTTGATCAGACCAGAACGCTGGCGAAGCGCTTTCTGCATGACGGCGAATCGGAGCCGCTCGGCAACGGCATGGCGTATTCGGAAATTCAGGGATTGTTTGCGAATTCAGGCGGCTGAATTCATGACGAAGAACGGTAGCCGGGAGCGAACATAAGCGGCCCGCGTGCCAGGCAACGAGGCCTGGTACGCGGGCCGCTCATTCTGCGCTTATTCTGTTTTACAACCTGCTTTTTTCATCGCGGGTCAGATAAGCCCGCTGCACGCCGCCGAGTTCGCCGAAACCCAGTACCGACACCGGACTCGATGAGTTGTAGCTGACCGTTTCTGGCCTGCGTTTCTTCCGACCGTCGTTGTTGTCCAGCGATTCGCCGAAGCCTTCGACCTGGACGGAGATGGTCCAGTGGCGTTGCGGGACGCCCGAGGCGTTGTTGCGCACCAGGTTCTGCGCCATCTGTGTGACTGCGGCAGTTGCCGCGCCCGCTGCGGTCAGTGCGCCGGTATCCACCGCGGCCACCGCCGGAATACCCGTCGACTTGCCGGTCACCTGGATGTTGTCCGCGTTCAACACCTGCAGCGCGGCGACGTTCAGGTTGCCTGCCCGGATACCCGCATCGCCTGCGTCGACCGTACCGCGCGGTGCAATCAGATCGACCGTACCTGGCGGTACGCCCGGGATGCTTTGCAGCGTTGCGATGCCCGCGCCGGTTACTTCGCCGCGGGCGTCGACTGTGCAGTAGTGGTTCGGGTCGCACACATACTGCGGCGTCGGCGTATCGGCCGAGGTCTTCGTCCCCTTGCCCGCGTTGATGTCGCCGTTCGAACTCCAGATCGTCATGTCGCCCCCCTGCTCGGTGAACACGCGACTCTGCGCCAGCAACAGGCTACGGTCGGTAAAGATATCGACGTTACCCTGCTCGAGCGTCAGGATGCCTTGCGTGCCCGGGCCTGCCACGACCAGGCCATTTCCGTTGACGATCTCGGGCGGCGCCGATGTGCTGCCGATCAACGCCTGACCGCCCGGACCGAGGATGGTGACGCTGCCGCCTTGCTGCGTCTGAATGGTGGTACTGCGAATATCCAGATCCCCGGTGTCGAGCAACTGGTTCGCGCCGTTCGAGCCGCCGTTCAGATTGTTCGCCGTATAACCTAACGACGCTGGAAACAACGTGTTGATCGCCTGATACCCGCGCGCATACTGCCCATGAAACGGACTATCCGGATTGTTGAAGTCGTTACCGACCGCGGTCATCACGTTAAACAGTTCCTGCTGCGCGAACTGCTGCTGCACGTATGACGGAAGTACCTGGAATTCTTTCCATGCCTGCTGCACCGTCATGTCCTTGACGGTGTTTTGCAGCGCGTTGCTGTCGGACTGCAGGCCGGTATCGACAACCTGTCCCGCGTCGTATTGCTGTATGAACGCGACCAGTGCATCCGCCGAATTCGATCCACCCGGCACCGAGCTGGCCGGGTTCACGTATGCCGAGATAAACGCCGCGTAGTCGACGCCGGGCCCGATACCGAACAGCACCTGAACGTCCGCGCTCTCGTGCGGCAGGTTCGGATTATTCGCGTTGCCGACCGCTTCGATGCCCGTCGCGCCAGGAGTGAAACCGCTCCCCTTCGCATCGAACGCCTGCTGCTGGCTGGTCAACGGTCCGATGTTGCGTCCCGCTTCGACGTCGAAACTGCCGGGTCCACCTAGTACGAGGCTCGGCACCACACTCGCGCCGGCGACAAGCGGTGTGTCCAGAATGTCCCGCCCCGCGATGATTCGCGTGAAATCGGCGGCGCGGAGATTTTGCCCCTGAAATGCAAGGTTCAAAATGTCCTGTCCCGCCTGGATCAGCGCGGGCTTATCCAGCCCGATGGTCACCAGATTGTCGTAAAAGCCGGCACTCTGATGGCCCGCGGGCTCCAGCGTGCCATCGACGATGCTGCCGTTCAGACTATAGATGCGCGCGGGGTCGAGATCGTCCGCATGCAGCGCACTTGTGTCGTGCGCAGCATGCGTCGTATCCGTCACCCGCGGCACGTTCGCATTGGGATTCACGGGTGACGGCAGCGACGCCGGATCGACGTCCAGCATGCCGAATACCGATCCGGTGAGCACGTTACCGGACTGCTGCCCACTACCGACCAGCCCGTCGGCACTGGAAAACTTGATCGATTGATCCGCGAGGACTGTGAGATTACCTGTCGCGGATGGGAACAGCTGTCCGCCGGACGCAATATCGATACCGCCTGTCAGCGCAACCAGTTGTACGGTTGCGGGCAAGATCGCGCTCGTATTGGTGAGCCTGCCCAGCGTGAGGGCATTGCCTCCGGCCGGCAGCGTCCCGAACTGCACATCGCCTGTGGTCGATACGACGTTGATCGCGGACGTCGTCGAATAACCCTGCATGTCACCGCCCTGCAGATACGACGGATCGAATACGCCACCGATATCGACGCCTTGCCGGGCCGTGACATTCAGCGTCGCGTCCTGCATCGCGAATAGCGTCGGAACGCTGACCGGAACAGACGAGCCCTGTGGCGGCGCAAAGGCGACGCCCGATTCAATCGCCCCGCCGGCCGTCACGTTGACCGTACCCTTTGCGACGAAGTAATCGCCACTCAGAATATCGCCGCCGGCCGCGACAGACAGATTCCCGCCGCCCACCGTGTTGACGGTCGGATTACCTGTTTGCGCGTTCGTCAAATACCACGTGGTCGGCAGCGACACCGCGAGTTGCGAGATGTCGCCCCCTGCATTCACCGACACATTGCCGCCGGCGCTCATCACCCCCTGGTCGAATGCACCGAAATCGATCGACGTCTGAACAATTTGACTCGACGTGCCGACGGTGCCCATCACGTTGCCGGTCTGCATCCACGGGCGCCAGAACTGCGTGATGCTTGCACCGCGCAATCCGGTGACCGCGCCCGACGTATCCACGACATTTTCGAAACCGTTGATATCGCCTTGCGCGTAGATCGAAATGTCACCGGCCGAATCCGGATTGACCGCGGGCGTAGCGATAAAGTCAGGCACCGGCGCGGTTACCACGGTTCGATCGCCTTTCACGATCGTCACCGCGTCACTCGTTGCAGGGGAACCGGACGCCGGTGCACCAGCGGTGTAGATCACGCCCGGCACGATGAAATCGCTGGAATCCGTCGCCTGCGAAGGATCGAACAGCGACACGTTACCGCCCGCCGCAATCGCGATCGAGCCCGTGCCGGTGCGAATCGTGGTCGGCGCAAGCAGCATGTTGCTATTTGCATCGACAAAGCCGAACTGGCCGCTCAATGTCACGTTGCCTTGCTGGGTCACGGTGTTGAACATCGATGCGGCCTGCACCGCAAGAGGATTCGTGCTGTTGAGGTCGGCCCCCGCGACGATGCGGTACGACGAACTCGTGCCTCCACTCAGTTGGGCAAGTTGAAGCGGCAGCGGGTTGATCGCGGTTGCCACCGGCGACGGGCTGTTGTCGATCGGAGATTGCGACGTAATCACAACGGTTTGCCCACCGTTGGCGAGTGGCGCCACGCCTTCGCCAATGGGGGCCGCAGGCGGCACGATATTGAAGTTGAGCCAATTCACACTCAACGCATCAAAGTAACTCGCATAGTTGCGCAGATACAGCAGATACGAAAACGGATCGTTCGCCTGTGTGATCCGATCGGGTGGCGTCGGTGGCTGGCTGGTGCCAGGGGAGGTGGTCGACATCTTCAGCACCCAGACGGTGTCGGCACCGGCCGGCGCGGTCGGCACGCCGGCCGGCGCCGGTGTGACCAGCAAGTCGGTGTAGGCCTTGTAGAGTGCAAAATACGCGGCGATTTCGTCCGGAGTGGCAGTACCGAAGCTCGTCGCCGGCGCGTGCACCAGCCCCAGGTACCGTGGAACGTATGCCGTCCCGTTGTCCCCGTAGTAACTCAGCGTGATGCCGTAGCTCGTCGCATAAGGCCCCGCGGGCGTGTCGTAGAACGCCGTGTGCGCGTCCGCGGCGCTCCCCGGCAGCGGCACGTAGATGTCGAGCTGTGAACCCGGCGTGACCGGATTCGCAATCTGGAAGAACCCATCGGTCAGGCTCGCCTTGACGTTGACGTTGTTCTCCGCGCGGAACGTGATGACGGGTGCTTCGTCGCCAAAGCGGAACACCGCTGCGCCCGAGGCATTCGTCGCGCCGAGATTCCAGTTGCTCAGGATCGAGATATTGCCGTTGTTGATCTGCGGATCCGGGTTGTCGAGTTCGATGCCCGGCGCGACCTGGAAGTTGTCCACATTGGCAAAACGCTGGATGGCCGATGTCGCGATCGGGAAATTCTCGACGAACCCCATCAGCGTGCCGGGTTCCTGCGTGCCATTCACGGTCTGATAGCCGTAGAACGCCTGATGCGACGTATTGACGGCATTCGGGTCCGGCGTGAAAAAGTCGTTCTGCTGGTAATTCGCAAGCTGCTCCGGCGTGGTCGGCGCCGGCAGCGCGTTGCCCTTCGCATCCGTCCACGAACCGTTGACCATGTCCGGTTCGCCCGCGCCCGATACCGTGCCGTTGTACCAGCCGGCCGGATCGACCACACCGTCGAAATGCTGGTTGGCACCATTCGTCAGCGGATCGTCGGTGCTCCACACGGCATACGCTTCGAGCGTGGTCGCACGCGAGCCCTTGATCTGCGCGGTCGGTGCAACGTTCACGTTGACGTCGCCGTTGTTCAGCAGCGGCGCGCGGAAATTCACCGTGCCGCCCGATAGGCCGCCCGCCGTGCCACCCGAGACATCGATCAACGCATTCGCACCGAGTGTGATGACACCGGAGTTCGCGGCCGACACGCTTTCGTAGCCATAAGTCGGATCGAGCTGCACGACACCGTTCACGGTATCCGGGTTCGCGCGTGTGCCGACGTTGACTGCACCGCCACGCTGCGTCGCGCTCGACCCCGTCGCAATCAGCGAGCCTTCGATATCGACGCCGCTCCTGCCGTACAGATCGATCTCGCCGCCCGCCACGCCCGACGCGTCGATCTTGCCGAGAATGCTGACGTTGCCGTTGTTCGGATCCTGACCGCCCGCGCCGCCGTCCGCCGTGAGCGACACCCCGCGCGCGGTGATCGTGTTGTCCGCGGACAGCGTCAGGTTGCCCGCGTGCGTCTCGACCGTGATCGTATTGTTCACGCCGCTCGACGCGAGCGTCGTGGCAAGACTATCGAGATCGACCGCGCCGCCGGTGTCGAGCGAGAACGAGCCGCCTTGACCACCTAGCGCCGAGTTGCCCTTGAGCGTGCCGTTCAGGTTCACGATCTGTTCAGGCGCGGATAGCGCGACGCTGCCCGCCGCACCCTGACCGTTCGCGCCCGAGAAGTCGAGCGTCGCGCCCTTCGCCACGTTCACCGTGCCTTGATCGGCCGTCAGCGAGATCGAGCCCGCCGATGCAAGCACGGTGACATCGAAGAACTGCTTCGCCACGCCTGCCGAACTGACGAGCGATCCGTCGCCGATCGTCAGATCGCCCATCGTCGCCTCGAGGCTGACGTCGCCCGAGGGCGCGGAAATCGTTGCGCCATTGTCGTTGAGCGCGCCGCCGATGAACGACAGCTCGCCGCCCACAGGCGTAAGCGACAACGCCGTGCCCGTTGCCGCATTCAGGTTCAATGCGCCAGTCGTTTTAATGGTCTGATTGGAGCCAGTGTCGGCGATATAGACGGGGGCACTCATCGTGACCGGCATCGCGCCGAAATCGAACGATCCAGTGCCCTCGCCTACGATGCCGCCGGTGGCATTGAACGTGGCCGACGCAAAGCCCGACGCCGTCCTGTCGCCGGTGCCGAAGTCGATTTCGTTTGCGTTGACCGTCAACGTTCCGTTACCGCCCGCGGCAGTCGTCGTCGATGCACCGACTTCGTTCGTGAATTCGATGTGCTGTCCGTTCAGCGTTACCGCGCCGCCATTGCTCGCAAAGGTCGGCGCACTGAGGTCCACGTCGGTGCCGAACGTGACAGTGACGTTGCCGTCGAAATTCGTCACGTTCGAAGTACGCAGAATCAGTTGATTCGTGTTCGAGAGTTGCGCGAGCTGACCGGCGCCGATGACAAAGCCCGGCAGTGCCGCGGCCGCTTCACCAGTCTGATCGGTGAACGTGATGACCGAACCGTCGACCGCGATCGTATTGGCCGAGAACGCGGCGGTCGGATCGAATTGCAGGTTGCCCGACGAATCGAGTGTCAGCGACTGGCCGCCGCTCAGCGTCGCGCCGGCGCCGATCGTCAGTTGGCCGGGATTAGTCGCTGCGTCGCTCGTATTGACTCGTGTGACCACCGCATCGGCGCCGTTCGACACCCGCACGAGCGAGCCGTCGCCCGACACGCCACCGGTGCCATTGCTGTCCGCCGCCGCGCCGATCGTGATCGGTACATCCTTTGCCGCCGGATACGTGCCCTGTGCCTCGATCACGCTGCCCGCATCGATACGCAAGCCGTTCTGTGCATTCGTATCGTTACCGCTCGGGTCGGTCTTCGTGACGAGCAGGATTTCGGGCCCCGTCAGCGGATCGGCCGCGTCGTTCGATACGACCACGCTGTTGGCAAGCGCATCGATGGTGATACCGCTCGTGGTCAGCGTGCGCGTGCCGCCGATCAGCAGACTGCCGGCGTCGAGCGCATTGAGGTCCGCGGCGCTGATCTGCAGATAGCCCTGCAATGCGGTCTCGCCGCTACCGACGATCTGGATGTCCTGCGACGCGATATCGATTTCCGCGGGCGCGCCGCCGTCGCCTGCCGTGGTATCGAGCTTCGCGCCGAGCGCGAGCGCACTGGTCGCGGCCAGCACCAGTTGACCACCGTCGACCGGCAGTTGCGGTACGACGTTGCCCGCCTTCGCTGCCGCATTCGTGAAGAACGCATTGGCGCCCGTCAGCGTGTATTGCGAGTACTGTTGCCACACTTCGCCCGACTGGACGTTGAACAACGTCGGTGTCGCGCTGCGGCTACCAGTGAGCGCATTGCCCCAATAGCCCGCCACCGCGACGGTGCCGTCCGGCAGCGTCTGGCTCGCGCCCGGCACGACAGAGCCGCTCGCGGCGGACACGGTCAGCCGATAAGCGCCCGGCAGCGTCGCATACCTGCCCGGCAACAACGTATAGAAGCCCGCGGGCAATCCCGGCACGCCCGACAGATAGACGGACTGACCCACTGCCCCGTTGAGCGCCGCCTGGCCGACGCCGGCGCTTTGGGTGGTCGTGGCCGCGGTGCCGTTCGCATTGGTCGTCGGCTGCAGCGACTGCGCGAAGATCGGATCGTAGGCGGCCACCGGCGCCTGCACGCCCGGCAGAATTGCATAGACGTTCGACGCGCCGACGTTCACCGGCACCGCCGTGCCGCTCGGATTCGACGCAAAGCTGACGCTGTATTGCGACAGCACATCGCGCGTGCCGCCCGTGCCCGGTACCCATTCCGCGGCCTGCAGATCGCCGCCGCCGGACAGGTCGATCGTCGCACCGGCATTGAGCGCGACACTGCTGCCGTTGGCGCCGATGAACTTCGACGGCGGCGCGCTTAGGTCCGGCGCCGCATTGGCGTTGGCGATCGGATTGAACTGCCATTCGACGCCATCGACGGTGGCGCCGAACGGGATGATCGCGCCATCGTTCGACACCGACGTCACACTGCCGCTCGCGAACGTCACCGAGTTCGTCGCGACGAGCGGCAGGGAATCGAACTGCGTTTTCGTGGCTGCGTCGCTCGCATCGCCGACGCCGAAAATCAGGCTGCCCGACGGTGCGCGCACGGTGCCGCCCTGCACGATATCGGTGGCGTCGACCAGCAGCGTTCCGCCCGCGGACAGCGGCACACCCGCCGGGCCGTTCGATTCGAACGTCACCGTGGTCGGAGCCGCAGCGCCGTTCGCGCCGCTCGGACCGACCGCGTCGATGATGAACGTCGAGCCCGTGGACGGATACAGGTCGGCCGCCTTGAACGTCAGGTTGCCTGGCGTGAAGAGCACGCCGGAGGCAAGCGCATTGGCCCCGCTCGCGGCGGGGGTCGTCGAGCTGAGGCGGATATCCCCGCTGCTCGTGAAATTCGCCTGCCCGAAATTGTTGAGCTGGAACGCATTCTCGAGATCGATGAACGCGGCGCTCACGTTGAGCGTTCCGTCCGCGAGCGCGTCGTTCGGTGCCAGAGCCTGGGCCGTGGAGCCCGGGCCGACTAGCGGACCGGCAAACGCGACGTACGGGGCATCGATCGTGACATGGGTACCGGTCGGACCGCTGGACGTTTGCGACGAAAGAAGACCGAGGAGCGTATCGACCGGCGCCTGCCAGGTGCTTCCATTACGAGCAGGAAGCAGCGAACGCAGTTGATCGTTACTCAATGCCGCGACAGTTTGCGCGTTGACGACAACAGCTTGTGCCAGGTTCAGATCGACATCGCCGGCAAAGGCGACAGGTACTACGCGAACGCCCGTTGTGCTACCCAAGGTAACCGGATCTCCAAGCACAAGCGTCGAAATGCCGGAGTCATTCAGGCGGTCCGCTGCGAATTGCAGTACGCCTGTCGGCGCACCAACCGCGTCTGCAAAGCTTTGCCCTGGCGCAAGATCCGCGGGCACCAGCTCTCCGCTTTGCTGAATGATGAGCGCGGTCGCTCCCGGCAACGCGGGCAGATTGCCGCCAACGCCCACGGGAGTCGACACTGCATTGGCATTCCCAAAGATCGACAGCGAGGCGCCCTGCGCTTGCGGCGCGCCGGCGTGCCCTTCGAGCGTGCCGTCGAAATACAGACCACTGGAAGCCGATAGCGTGATCGAGCCCGCGTCGCTCCACACTGGTTGCGAAGCATACTGGCCGTTCGTCTGCAACTGATCGAAGTTCGCCGCGGCGCCCGACACGTCGATGCGGGAACCGGCCTGCGCGACGACATAACCCGAGTCGTCCGAAATCGTCACCGAACCGCCAGGCAGCACCTTGCCGGTGTTCGGGATAACGGCGCTCAAGCCGTTCCTGACCGGCGCCGTCACCGGATCGGTCAGCGCCACGCCGGACACGTCCAGTACGGCATCCGGCCCGAGCCAGACGGATTTGCTGTCGCTAGTAAAAGTACCTTGCGCGCCGTTGTATTGCCCGGTCTCGACAGACGATCCAGCGGTGCTGTCGGCATTCAGCGCGATCGATCCGCCCGGCGCGATCAGCGAGCCGAGCACCGTGACCTGCGCCGGCGAACCGAGACCGATATGCGCGCCGGCGTCGGCGACGATCGACGCGCCCTCGCCAACAGTGACACCACCGGTCACGCCGGGGTAGTCCGCGACGGGCGCGGTGTTGCCCTGCGTATCGGTCGTGTGCCAGGCCACGTACCCGCCGGCGGTCAACACGAGACTGGTCGCCTGTCGGTCGAATGCGTCGATGGTACCTACGGTGGTCAGTCCGCCTGCCGTCAGGTCCGCACCGCTCGCGGTCCGCTGCAATGCCTGCGCGTTGGGGATCAGGTTCTGCTGCGTGAGATCGACTGTCGAACCGGGCGCCACCGTCGCATCGAGATACGCATTCAGCACGTAGCTGCCGAACCCTTGTTGCGCGAAGAAATCTTCCGGCAACGCTGTCGACCACGCCGGCGCCGATGCCGGATCACCCCCGATCTGAAAGCCGAGCGCCTGCAGCGTCAACGTACCGCCGCCCGAGAACCCGGAACTGCGGATCGTGCCGTCCATGTGCAACAGCGTATCCGTCGGCAGATCGGGATAGTTCGCGTTCTTCACCAGCGTGTCGAGCGATACGCTGCCGCCCTTGCCAAGCGGAATGCCGTTGCTCATCAGCAGTTGACCGTCGGCCTGTACTTCCCCACCGCTCGACACGTCGATCACGCTGCCCGCTTGAAGATCGATGCCATAGCCGGTACTCAGCGCGACGCTGCCGCCGTTGATGTATTCGCTGTCGCCGACCGTCGTTCCCGGAGCCAGCAACGTGTCGTTATTGACCCATTCGCCTGCGGCGTCCAGCAATGCGTCGGGACCCACCGTAATGTTGCCGTTCTCCGGCCCCACGACGCCAAAGGAGCCTGAACTCACGGAGATCGAGATCGAGCCCGACGGCGCGATCAGATGGCCATCGATCAGCGCGTTCGCCGCGCGCGGACCGCTCAGCGCAATCGAACCGCCGTCCTGCACCTGCAGCACGGTTCCGGCCGGCACGAGAAAACCCGTGCCTTTGATATTGTCTTCCGTCACGCTCACGTTCGCGAACCCGCCGGCGGATAGCGTGCCGGCTGGCACAACCTGATTGGCCAGCACGTTGTTCGGATCGGTGCCGGCAAGCGCGTTCAGCGCCGCTGTATCCAGCACCGTGCTGAACGAAAAGTCCGGCGCGAGATTGCTCAGTTGCGGCGCGGTGTTCTGCACGATGACGAGACCGTTCTCGCCGGTGCTGCCGGGATTTTCACCGAGCGTGGCGAAGGCCTTGCTGCTGCCCAGCGCAAAGGTGCCGCCGACCGCCTGATCGTTGTCCTGCACCTGTTTCGAACCGCTGAGTGCCTGCGCGTTGATATCGCCGTCAAGCACCATCGCACTCGTCGCGAACAGGTTCAGCGTGCCGGCATTGCCGCCGACGATGAAGTCGCCTTCATACGCGCCGCCCGCGAGCAGCGGATCCATGTACGTGTTGCTGATATTCCATCTCGAATGTCGATCGACGAACTGACCGGCAATACCGACAAAGGTGTCGTTCGGATCGGCCTGCCCGATCGGCACGATCACACCGTTAGCGTCGACGAGGCGCGTCGTGTCGACCATGCCGCCGTCGTAGTGGAGATAGCCGCCATTCAGGTTCAGTGACGAACCGGCCACGGTCATCACCTCGTTGCCCGACAGCGTGATCGTGCCGCCGTTGACCAGCAGCTGGTCGACCGTGCGTGAAATCTGGCTCGCGTAGCCCGACAGGTTCAGAAGCGGGCTGCCGACCCACTGCACGCCATCGCTGCGTGTACCCGACAGCGTGCTGTCGAATACAAGATCCTTGAAGCCGTTGAGAAAGCCGTCGCGCAGTAGCGGCGAGTCGGCCAGTTCGTTGCCGCCGATCAGCGGCACGGTGACCAGAATGTCGGCGATCGGCAACTCGACGTTCGCGAGCCCCGACACGTCGATCGTCGCCCCCGTGTCCAGATAGATGCGACCCGGCACCGCGGTATCGCCCGGCGGTGTCGCGTCCAGCGCGGCCGACTTTGTGAGCGCCGTCACCGATACGGTCGAGCCCGGTGCCTCGACCAGCGAGCCGGACTGGAACCAGATCGAGCCCGCCGTCATGCTGACGCTGCCCGCCGTGAAGATCGTGCCCGGCGCGGAGGTGGCGGTCTGGCCGTTATCGTCCGGCATGACGGTGGTCACCGAATCGGGCCCGAATGTGAGCAGGCCGGCGCGGCGCGTCGCCAGCGCATCGCCGGTGGACACCACGCCCAGACCCGGGTAAGCGCCGCCGGTCGGCGTGTTCGCGACATTTTCGTCGACCGTCGAAATCGTGATGGTGCCCGGCGTGTTGACGCTCGTGGTCACCCCCACCACACCGTTCTGCGCGACACTGCTGCCGAGCAGATCGATATTGCCGCGCGCGGCTTCGACCAGACCGGTATTGATCAGCGTGCCCGCCGGCGTCACGTCGGTCGTGTTGCCATTGCCGGTCGGCAGCAGGAGCCTGCCGCTCAACGCCGGCACCAGCATCGACGGACTGTTCGGGTTGGGCGCGAGACTCACGCCGACGCCCGCGGCCAATACCACCTGGCCATCGATCGCCGTAATGCTGCCGCCATTCGTGACGTTCGGCGCTGCCACCATCACGAAGCCGCCGTCGCTGACCGTGCCGTTCGCATGCGTGGTGATCGATGCGCCCGGCGCGATCGTCACGCTGCCCGGCAGCACATAATCGGTCGGGGAGTTCACCGTGACCTGATTGCCGAGACCCAGCACTTCGTTAGGGATACCGGTCCTCTGGCCGGGAGAGGTCGCGACTGCCTCCAGCGGCGCGAGACCGCCTTGCGAGCCCGGCTGCAGGTTCAGGAACAGCTGATTACTGGCCGCGATATCCGCGTTGCCCTGCGTGGGCACGTCGTTCTGATTCAGAAAATCCAGCGACGTCGCCACCAGCGAATGCACATTAACCTGCGACCCCGGTCCAAAAAGAATGCCGTTACGGTTCACCACATACACCGAGCCTTCCGCCTTGATATTGCCGAGAATCTGGCTCGGCGCCATCGACGGATCCACGATCCGGTTCAGGATCACCCAGTTGTTCGCGCCATTGGTCTGCGTGCCGCCGGTCTGGTTGAAATACAACGTGGTCTGCTGACCAACGTTCATCGTCTGCCACGTCGCCACTGCGTTCTGCGCGGTCTGATCAACTTCAACCGTCACATGCCCGCTCGCATCAACCGACTGCTTCGGCGCATTCGCGTTGATCCACAGATTCGGATTACTCGTATCGCTACTGACACCCGGCGCAACCTGAAGACCACCTACAGCGAGACCGTTCGGCACATTCGACGCAGTCGCAGATCCTGCCGCGGCCAGCGCCCGCTGCTGCGCGATCTGTTGGGCAATCCCTTGAGCTGCCGTAGCGAGATTGCGGATCGACGGCTGACTCGCCTGCAACGCCTGCTGCGGCGACACCCCCACACCGAGGTTCGCGATGCCTGACGCGCCTGCCGCCCCACCACGCACCGCGGCCAAGCCAGCACCACCGTTCGCGAGATTCACAAGTCCCGCATGCGCATTCGCCAACGGCCCTGCCGCCAACATCAGCGCAATCGCGTGACAAACGGGCCGAAGCCTGAACGGTCGCGAAAGCCGGACTGCGTCGGAATTCAGCAGCTCGGAAATGGATCGCGCAATGCGGACACTCATGGTTTATCCCCTGCACAGTCAAGTGCTTGCCATTCAATTGGAGGTTCGCCGTTCCGCGCGCCGAAGCCCTGTTGACCGGGCAATCAGACCGCTGCTGAACGAGCCATGTTGCATTGGACGAACGCCGCTGGAGAAAACCGCAGATCATTCGATGAGGGATGAAAGAGTGTCTACATACTGACGACATGACAGCGACACGACGGCAACATCACTGCGACACCGAAGCGACATTGCAACGGCACCGCAACGACACCACGACGACGCCCGCTAGCTGAGCAACACGATATCGCCCGGCAGCCGGGTCACGTGCGCGCCAGTGATCTTGCTGATCAGATCGACCGCGCCGCCGATCTTCGCGAGCGCGACTTGCGCATGGACGCGAGCGTCCGCGAGTTCGGCATTGCGCAGGATGATCCTGCCCGGCCGATAACGATTGATTTCGCTGACGACGTCCGACAGCGGTGCATTCTCGAACACGAGCACGCCGCGGCGCCACGCGGTCACCAGACTCGAATCGACGTTCACCGGCGGCTGCACGACGCGATTGCCGTAGGTGATCTGTTGCGCGGCCGTCAACGTGAAGCGGCCCTGCGGATGCTGCAGCGTGACTTCGCCGGCAACACAGGTCACGCAAACTTCGTCGCCGCTGCGTTTCAGGTTGAAGCGCGCGCTGACCGCCTGCAAACTGCCGCGCGCGGCCCGCACGACGACCGGCTGCGGCGCTGCGCTGTCGCTACCCGCACCCGCTCCCGCCACGACCTCCGCCTCGCCCGCGAGCAGATCGATACCGTGCGCGCCGCCTTGCGTACCGCCGTCCGTGCGTACGATGTCGATGCGAGTCTGCGTATTCATTTCGACCACCAGCCGATCGGACAGCACCACGCGACGCTGTTCCCCGGTCGCGGTCCGGTAGTCGGCCGCCAGATCGCCGAGCGCCGGCCATAGCTGCAGCGGCGGACGCAGCGCCAGCCACGATGCCGCGGCAGCCACACCCGCCCCCATGAAAGCGCGGCGCCCCGCGCGCCACGACGCCGGCCGGGCGCCACGTTGACCGTGAGGCGTGGAGTCCGCCGCGGAATCCTCCGCGTCCAGTTCGGCACTCGCTGCTTCGAGTCCATCCCACGCTTCAAGCATCAGGCTCGCGGCACGGGCATGTTCGGGCCGCTCGGCGCACCAGCGCCGGAACGCGGCGGCATCGTCGGCGGTCGCCCGCCCCGAGCGCAAGCGCACGAGCCATGCCTGCGCCTGCTTCGCGATCGCCGCGGAAGGCACGCCGTCATGATCCGGTTGGCTTGACATGATCGTATTCAAAATTTTCGCCGCCCTTTCTTGCCGAGCTGCTTCGTAGTCGCCGGATCGAGGTCGAGCATCTTGTTGTAGCAGTGTTTGAGCGCCGTGCTGAGCTCCGCTTCGACGAGCCGCAGCGAGATCCCCATGCGTTCGGCGATTTCCCGGTTCAGCTCGCCGTCGACCCGCGCGGCCAGCAGGATGGCCCGGCGGCGCGGCGTCAGTTCGTCGAGCACGATCTTCAGCGCGTCGACCCGCAGACGTGCCGCGACGATCCGCTCGGGATCGGCGAGTTCGTCCTTCACCTGCAGCAGTATCTCGCCGATCTCCTCGCCGCTCAGGTAACGCTGCTCGCGACGATTCTGATCGATCGCGATATTGGTTGCCATCCTCAGCAGGTAAGCATCGTCGGCGGTGACGCTGACGTCGGGCATGCTGTCGAGCCGCAGCCACGTCTCGTGCAGCGCGTCGGCTGCGTGATCGCGCGAGCCGATGTAGTACTCGAGCTGCCTGCGCAATTGCGTGTAGCGGGATACGAACAGCTTCTTGAGCCGGTTGCGCGAATCGGTCATGGCCGCCCGTCCTGCGTGCCGGCCGGCGCGCATGCATCGACCACGCCGCTCGCGAACGGATGCAGCAGGATCGTCACCGGTTGCGGCAGCGTCGCCGGCGGCGCCGCATCGAGCGTGATCGAGCGGGCCGCCCGCACGATTGCCGCGTCACGCTCGACGCTTCCGGTCGAGCCGAGCAGTCTGGAAGAGACGACCTCGCCCGAAGAGCCGATCGTCAGCTGGATCAACAGGCGATACGTACCGGGGTAGGTCCGCGGATCCTCGCACAGCGCGCGCGTCAATTGCATTTGCAGATCGGCCGCATACCAGCGGTAATCCTCGCCGTCGATTTGCGCGCCCGCGATCTCCGAGGCCGGAATCGCGGACGTCGCCGGCTCGGGTCGCGGCGCCGCGCTCAGCGCATCGGCGGGAATGATCGCGATGCCGTCCGCGCTCGCCGCCATCTGCAGGCCGGTCCCTTCGAGCAGGCGGCGCAACGCGTCGGCCGCCGTAAAGTCGCCGTGCAACGGCGCACCCGCACGGCCATCGAGCAACTCGCTTTTGACGAACACCGACAGTCCCGTGGCACGGCCATAGGCATCGATCGCATCGGCAAGCGGTTGGGCGGCAAGATCAAAGTGGATCAGTACGGACGCCGCACCGATGTCCTGAGCCTCGGCACTCCGGATCAGCAGCGCGGTCCACAGCATCAGGCAGGCGGTCAGCGACAATACACCGGTCGACACTACCCGTGTGCCTGTCATAAGGGAAAGCCGAAAGTAGGATGACGGCGGCGATGCCGGGGCTATCGCGGCAAGGTCGCCGTTTTGAAGCCCAGACTGTAGAAATGAAAAATGACAATCGCATGTCAAGACAAGCGGCCTTTGCGGCCGACATCGCTGCTCGACATCAGGCAGTAGTAAGCGGCAATAGCCGGCGCGACTATGCGGCTACCGCGGCGTCAGGCCGCGCCCGGACCGCGCGGCCTGGTTCACTATCGCTGTCCTAGTTCGCCGACTTCTCAGCCCGCCTCACATCTTCCTCATCCTTTTCCGCCGGCTGTGTCTGCCAGAACCCGCCGTTCATCGTCGTGATCGACGGCGTTTCCGTCCACTGCCGCGGATTCAGGATTTCCGCACGCAGGATGTTCGGCAGAACCTGCACGTCGAACACCTCTTCGACGCCGTTGTAGAAATGCAGGATCCCCAGCACCTCGCCGCTGGCCGCGTCGAGCGCCGCCACGCCGGCTACCAGATCCGCTGACTGCGCTTCGATCGGCAAGCCCTGCGGACCACGCTTGTCACGCAGCTTCGACAGTCCGACGAACAGCACACCACCGTATTCCGCGAGCCCGTGCGTGAAGCCCGGCAGCGTCGCCACGACTCGCGTCGCGCCCGTCACGGGATCGATCGTCAGCACCTGGCCGCGGCCGCCTTCGAGCACATACAGCTGACCGTTGATGACGCGCGGCGAGTGCGGCATCGACAACCCACGCGCGATGACGCGTCCCGACGGCACCTCCATCACGATGCCGCCATCGGCCATGCCGTCGCGCCAGCCGAACGGCGTGTCCGTTTCGCCCAGTGCCGTCACGTAGCGCACGCGGCCGTCGTGGAACGCCATGCCGTTCAGGTGGCAGCGATCGGCGGGGCCGAACTCCTTGATGAACGGCGGCTGCCAGATCGGCGTGAAGTTGAAGTACCCGTCGATCACGCTAATGCACGAATAGCGCGTGTTCACCGCGAGCACAACCTGCTTGTCGAACACCATGTCGTGCAGATCGAGGTCGCCCGTGTAGTACGACATGCGCGGCACGAACATCGCGTCGTAGTGACCGGGCCGCTCCGGATACAGCGGCGCGAGCGAGGACACGTTCGCGAAGACCATCAGCTCGTGCAGCGTCGCGATCGCGAGGCGGCTATTGCCCATCTGGTTGCCGACCGCGAGCCCCATCGAGCGCGGCAGCAGACACGCCGACAATGTCGGGATGCCGTTCTCCACACCCAGCAGCGCCACGCCCGAAGGACGCCGGCTGATCGCCAGCGAACACTTCAGCGAAGCCAGCACGGCGAGAAAACGTCCGGTATCGCGCAAATCGATTAGCGGCGACCATGCCTCGGTTGCCGACGCTGAAACATCACTACGCGCTTCCTGTGGGCCATCCGCTGCCTGGCCGTTCTGCTTCTGCTCCACGTCCCAATACCCCCGAAGTTCAACAACGCTGATTCCCCGCGCGTGTGCGATGTGGATTGGTCACGATAAAAGCCGCACGGCGTCCGGTGGAAATTCCATACAGCAGAAAGCGGCCCCGTACGTTGATTGTCCCAACCGCCTGGTTGGAACAATCAACGCCGGAAGCCGCTGATCAAGCCATATATCGTATCGAGGCGAACGACCCAGAAATCAGTCAGCCGCCCACTTTGCCCTTTTCCTCGTTCGTCAGATAAGCCCGCTGTGCATCGCCAATTCCGCCAAATCCAAGCACCAGAATCGAACTGGACGGATTGTAGCCAACTGTTGTCGGCTTGCGCTTCTTCTGGTCGTTGTTGTTATCCAGAGATTCGCCGAAGCCTTCGACCTGAACCGAGATGGTCCAGTGACGTTGCGGGACGCCCGAGGCATTGTTGCGCACCAGATTCTGCGCCATCTGTGTGACAGCCGCTGTGGCCGCACCCGCTGCTGTTAGCGCGCCGGTGTCGACCGCCGCCACCACCGGAATACCGGTGGCTTTGCCGGTCACCTGGATGTTGTCCGCGTTCAGCACCTTCAACGCAGCCACGTTCAGGTTGCCGGCACGAATGCCTGCGTCGCCCGCGTCGACCGTGCCGCGTGGCGCGATCAGGTTGACCGTGCCTGGCGGTACACCCGGGACGCTTTGCAGCGTCGCGATACCTGCACCCGTCACTTCGCCGCGCGCGTCGACCGTGCAGTAGTGGTTCGCATCGCATGCATAGATCGGCGTCGGTTCATCGGCCGACGATTTCGCCCCCTTACCCGCGTTGATGTCGCCGTTCGAACTCCAGATCGTCATGTCACCGCCCTGCTCGGTGAACACGCGGCTTTGCGCGAGCAGCAGGCTCCGGTCCGTGAAGATATCGACGTCGCCCTGCTCGAGCGTCAGGATGCCCATCGTGCCGGGACCGGCCAGCACGTTGCCACTGCTATCGACGATCTCCGGCGGCGCGGACGTACTGCCCACCAGTGCCTGTCCACCCGGTCCGGCGATCGTGATATTGCCGCCCTGCTGCGTCTGGATCGTCGTGCTGCGGATATCGAGGTCGCCGGTATCGACCAGCGCATTCGCGCCGTTCGTGCCGCCGTCCAGATTGTTTGCCGTGTAGCCGTACGAAGCCGGATACAACGTGTTGATCGCCTGATAGCCGCGCGAGTACTTCTGGAAATATGGGCTCGACGGGTTATTGAAGTCTTCGCCGACGTCCGTCAACACATCGAACAGCACCCGCTGCGCGAACAGATGCTGCACGTAAGACGGCAGCGCCTGGAATTGCGTCCATGCCTGCTGCGCCGTCAGGGTGCCGACCTTTTGCGCGGCCGCGTCCTTGTCTTTCTGCAGGCCCGTATCGACGCCCTGCCCCGCGTCGTACTGCTCCATGAACGTGATCAGCGCCGGCGTCGCGCTCGGCACGCCCGCCACCGAACTGGCCGGATCGATATAGCTCGAAATGAACGAAGCGTAATCGACGCCCGGCGAGATGCCGAACAGCACCTGAACGTTCGCGCTTTCGTGCGGCAGATTGGGATTGTCCGCATTGCCGACGGTCTCGATGCCGAGTGTCAACGGCACGCCGAAACCGCTCCTCAGTTGGGCCGCGACGACTTGCGACTCGTTCGTCAACGGGCCGATGTTGCGGCCCGCTTCGACGTCGAACGTTCCCGGGCCGCCCAGCACCAGACCCGGTGCGACACGATTGTTGTCGGCAGTCAGCGGCGTATCGACGATGTCGCGCCCGGCGATGATTCGCGTGACGTCGTCGTCGCGGAAATTCTGGCCCTGGAACACGAGGTTGACGATGTCCTGCCCCGCTTCGATCAGCGCGGGTTTGTCGACGGCAAGGCCGAGGAGGTGTTCGTAAAAGCCAGCACCGTCCTGTCCCGGCGGCTCGAAAAACCCGTCGACGATACTACCGTCGAGACTATAGATCCTGACCGGATTCGTATCGCCGGCATGCAGCGGCGTCTGTGTGTGATCGACGGAGTCGATATCGATCGGCAGCGGCACCGTTGCATCCGGATTCAACGGCGACGGCATGGCCGCGGGATCGAGATCCAGCATGCCGAATATCGGATTGGCGTTCTGACGTTGGCTGTTGTCGCTGATTGTGGCGTTTAGGTTGACGGTCTGATCCGCAATCAGGCTCAGATTACCCGTCGCGGACGGAAACAGAGACCCGCCTGACTCAATCGTGATGCCACCCGTGAACGCCGTCAGATTCACTGTGGCGGGCAACACGTTACTGGCCACGGTGTTCACCACATTGCGGAGCGACTTGAGCGCTTCCACATCGAGCGTGCCGAATTGCACGTCGCCCGTGGTGGACTCGACATTCAATGCCGAAGACGCCGAATAGCCCTGACCGTCGCCGCCCGACAGATACGACGGATCGAGGGCCGCGCCGATATTCACCCCCTGCCGGGCGCTGATATTGAAGACCCCGTCTTGCGCCGCGAAAATTGGCGTGACCGCAACGGGTGGGCCCACAACAAACGCCGAGGGTACGGTGAAGTCGGCACCAATCTGCCCGCCTGCCGTAATCGTCCCCGTCCCCTTCGCGACGAAGTAGTCGCCGCTGAACAGATCACCGCCGGCCGTCACCGTCAGATTGCCGCCGCCGACCGTGTTGACCGTCGGCGCGCTGCTGCTTGCGTTGGTCAAATACCAGCTCGTGGGCAACGAAACGGCGAGGTCCGAAATATTGCCGCCCGCGTTGACCGTCACGTTGCCGCCGACGCTCATGATCCCCTGGTCGAATGCACCGAAGTTGATCGACGCCTGGACGGTCTGGCCGGACGCGCCCAGCGCGTTGCCGGTCTGCATCCACTGCGTCCAGAACTGGCTGATGTTCGTACCCGCGGCGCCGGTCACCACACCCGTCGTGTCGACCACGTTCTCGACACCATTGATATTGCCTTGTACATCGATCGTGATATCGCCCGCGGAATCCGGGTTCACGGGCGCAGTCAGGAGCAGGTCCGGCCGGCCGTCAATCGGATCGCGCTTCAGGAACCCCGCGGATGCAGTCACCGCCGGCGAGTCCGCGGCCGGTACACCCGCTGTATAAATGACGCCCGGCACGACAATGGCCTGTGCGTCGTTCTGTTGTGCCGTCGGGTCGGACAATGACAGGTCGTTGGCCGCCGCGATTTCGATCGACCCGTCGCCGGTGCGGATCATCGTCGGCTCGAGTATCTGGCCGCCGACCGGATCGGCATACTGGAACTGTCCGCCAAGCGTCACGTTGCCACCGGCCGTCTTCGCAACGACCGCTGCTGCCTGCACCGCGAGCGGATTGGCGCTGGCGAAATCGGCGCCCGCGACGATGCGGAAGCTCGAACTCGACCCGTTTGCCAGCGCTGCCGACAACAAAGGCAACGGATTATCCGCCGCGTGGGTTGGCGATGGCGTGTTGTCGGTGATGGTCGGCACCGGCACGGAGGTCTGCCCCGCGGGAAGCGAGTTGACGTTCTGCAGATAAGGCGCGTCCGGAAGCAGGATATGCGGCTGCCCGGTAAGGACAGCGGTTTCGATATACGACTGGTAATTCGCGAGATACAGGAAATACGATGCCGGGTCCGTGGCCTCGTCGTGCATGGACGGTGCAGTCGGCGGGGTCGCGGGACCCGAAAAGTTCTGCATGGCGCCGAACAATGCCAGCCAATCGTCATTCGGCCTGACCGCCGCCGCTTTAGCCAGCGACGCCGGTATCGGCGACATCAACATCTGTACGTACGCGGAATAAAGCGCGTAGTACTCTTGCGGCACGCTGTCGGTGCTGCCTGGAAGAACCTCGGGCGTCTGGACCGGGAGCAGGAACAGGGCGACTTCGTAGCTAAAGCTCGTATTGGCGAGTCCGTAGCCCAGATTGTTCAGGTACGTCAAATAGGATGACGGCGCGTTGAACAAGGTATTCGCGGCGGTATAAGTCCCGTATTGGCTCAATGCCGGTATCGTAAAGTCCCCGCCACCGCCGAGCGGGTTGGCGATCTGGAAGAACCCGTCGGTCAGGCTCGCCTTCACGTCGACATTGTTCTCCGCCTTGAACGTGATGATCGGCGCCTGACCATTGAAGCGGTACGCGAGATTGCCGTTCGAACCGGCCGCGCCGAGATTCCACGGCGTCAGGATCGAGATGTTCCCGCCGTTGATGTTCGCATCCGGGTTGTCGAGTTCGATGCCCGGCACCACCGTGAGCGCCGTGCCGGCGAACTGGTTGGCCACGCTCTGCGCGCCGCCCTGCACGAAGCTCATCAACGTGCCGGGGGTCGAGCCGTCGTTGCCGACGAAGCCGTAGAACGCCTGATGCGCGGCATTGACCTGAGTCGAATCCGGCACGAAGAAATCGTTCTGCAGCAGGTTCTGCAGGTCCTGTGCGATCTGCTGTGAAGTTGCGCCCGGATCGCTCGACAGCGTGCCGGTGGTCGCGTCGTAGGTAATCGTCGTCGCACCATCCGCGCTCGTGAAGGTGCCCGACACCAGCTTGCCACTGGTGTCGTACCAGCCCGCCGGATCGACGATGCCGTCGAAGTGCTGCGCGGCCACCGTGCTCTGGTCGTCGGTGCTCCATACCGCATACGCTTCGAGCGTCGTCGCGCGCGAGCCGGTAATCGTCGCATCCGGTGCCACGCTCACATTGACCAGACCGTTCGTCATGATCGGCGCGCGGATATTCACCGTGCCGCCCGTTAGCCCACCGGCCGTGCCGCCCGATACGTCGATCACCGAATCGCTGCCGAGCACGATGCGGCCCGACTGGTCCGGCGTCACGTTCTCGTACCCGTAGGTCGAATTCAGGCTCGTCGTGCTGCCATTGCCGGCCGTGCCGATGTTGACCGTGCCGCCGCGTTGGGTGGGGTTCAGATGCTGATCGTCGCATGCGCCGCCGCCAGGCAGACACGCGATCGCGATCAGCGAACCTTCGAGGTCGACGCCGCTCTTGCCATACAGGTCGATCTCGCCGCCGGCGTTGCCCGATGCGTTGATCGTGCCATTGACCGTGACATTGCCACCGGTTGCATTGGCACCGCCCGCGCCACCTTCAGCGCTCAGCGATACAGAATGCGCATTGATCGTGTTACCTGCAGACAACGTCAGATTGCCGGTATGCGTCTCCACCGCGATCGCGTCGTTCACGCCGCTGGTCGCCAGCGTGGCGGCCAGGCTGTCGAGGTCGACTGCACCGCCGGTATTCAGCGAGAACGAACCGCCCATGTAGCCCGCTGCCGCGTTGCCCTTCAGCGTGCCGTCCAGGTTCACGACCTGTTCCGGTGCCGACAGCGATACGCTGCCCGCTGCCCCACCCTGGCTCGTACCCGAGAAGTCGAGCGTCGCGCCGGACTGCACATTCACGCTGCCCTGATCGGCCGTCAGTTTGATCGAGCCCGCCGGTGCAAAGACCGCGAGATCGAAGAACTGTTTCGCTACACCGGCCGAACTGACGACCGAGCCGGAACCGATGGTCAGATCGCCGCTCGTCGCTTCGAGGCTCACGTTGCCTGCCGGCGCTTCGATCGTTGCACCGTTATCGTTGAGCGTGCCGCCCGTGAACGATATTTCGCCGCCGATCGGCTGTAACGCGAGTGCCTTGCCGGATGCCGCGTTCAGTGTCAGCGCGCCGGTCGTCGTGATGCTCTGGCTCGAACTGGTATCGGCGAGATACACCGGCGCACTCATCGTCACCGGCATTGCGCCGAAATCGAACGTGCCCGTGTTCTGGCCGACGATGCCGCCCGTTGCATTGAACGTGGCCGAGATGAAACCCGAGGTTGCCTTGTCGCCGGTGCCGAAGTCGATTTCGTTCGCGTTGACCGTCAGCGTGCCGGTGCCGGTTGCACCCGCGGTCGGGGCACCGCCGATTTCATTCGTGAAGCCGATTTCGTTGCCGTTCAGCGTGACCGTGCCGCCGTTGCTGACAAACGTGCTCGCGCTCAGATCGACATTCGGGCCGAACGTCACGTCGACGTTGCCATCGAAGTTCATCGCGCCCGAGCTGCGCAAAATCAATTGCTGCGTGTTCGACAGTTGTGCAAGCTGAGCCGCGCCAATCACGAAGCCCGGCAATGCTGCCGCTGCCGCGCCCGTCTGATCCGTGAACGTGATCGCGGAGCCGTCCACCGCGATCGTGTTACCCGTGAAGGTGGCAGCCGGATCGAAGCTGAAGCTGCCCGACGAATCGAGCGTCAGCGCCTGACCACCCGCGAGCGTCGCGCCGGCACCGACCGTCAGCAGACCGGGGTTCGTTGTGGGATCACTGGTGTCGAGTCGCGTCACCGGTGCGGCTGCGCCATTCGACACGATCAGCAGCGCGCCGTCGCCCGACACGGCACTCGTGCCGGTGCTGCCGGCTACCGCGCCGATCGTGATCGGCAGATCTTTCGCAGCAGGATAAGTACCCTGTGCTTCGATCACACTGCCTGCATCGATGCGCAGGCCGTTCTTCGCGTTCGCATCGGCACCGGTCGGATCGGTCTTCGTGACGAGCAGTATTTCGGGGCCGCTCAGCGGATCCGACGCATCGTTCGACACCACCACGCTGTTCGCAATCGCATCGATCGTGATGCCGCTAGTCGTTTGCGTGCGCTTGCCGCCGATCAGCAGACTGCCCGCATCGAGTGCATCGAGCTGGTCCGCGCTGATCTGCAGATAGCCGGGCAATACTGCTTCGCCCGCACTCTGCCCGTTGCCGACGATCTGGATGTCCTGCGACGCGATATCGACTTCCGCCGGCGCACCGCCGGGGCCGGCCTGGGTATCGAGCTTCGCGCCCAGCGACAGCGCAGTCTGTGCCGACAGCACCAGCTGCCCGGCATCGAGCGGCAGTTGTGGCGTGACGTTGCCCGCGCTCGCCGCGAGGCTCGGGAAGAACGTGTTGGCGCCCGTCAGCGTGAATTGCGAGTACTGCTGCCAGACCGGGCCCGACTGTACGTCGAAGATCGTCGGTGTCGCGGCGCGGGTGCCCGACAGCGAATTGCCGAAGTAGCCGGCCACCTGCACCGTGCCATCAGGCAAGGTCTGACTCGCTCCCGCTGCCACCGTGCCGCCTGTCGACGACACCGTGACGCGGAACGCCCCCGGCAGCGTCGCATACATGCCCGGCAGCAGCGTATAGAAGCCCGCCGGCAGACCCGGCACGCCCGACAGATAGACGGACTGGCCCACTGCGCTATTCAGCGCCGCCTGGCCGATACCATCGTTCTTCGTGATCGTGCCGGGGGTACCGTTCGCATTGATCGTCGGCTGCAGGTTCTGCGCGAACATCGGATCGTAGGCCGAGACCGGCGACTGCTGGCCGGGCACGATCGCATACACGTTGGATGCGCCGACATTCACCGGAATCGCGGTGCCGCTCGCATTCGATGCGAAGCTCACGCTGTACTGCTGCAGCACGTTGCGCGTGCCGCCGGTGCCGGCCACAAACTCGGCCGCCTGCAGATCACCGCCGCCCGACAGATCGATCGTCGCGCCCGCATTGAGTGACACGCTGCTGCCGTTCGCGCCAATGAACTTCGCGGGCGGCGTCGTCACATCGGGGCCGGCGGCCAGATTCGGCACCGGATTGAACTGCCACTCGACACCATCGACCGTGGTGCCGTACGGAATGATCGTGCCGTCTTCAGATACCGAAGTCAGGCTGCCGCCCGCGAACGTGACCGAGTTGGTCGCGACCAGCGGCGAGACCGCCTGGCCCCAGTTGAACTGCGCCAGCGTGCCGCTATCGGTCGGGTCGCCTACGCCGAAAATAAGGCTGCCCGCCGGGGCACGCACGGTACCCCCTTGAACGATATCGGTCGCATCGACGAGCAGCGTGCCGCCGGCCGACAGCGGTACACCCGACGTACCGTTCGCTTCGAACGTCACGGTCGTCGGTGTGGGCGTGCCAGTGGTGGCATCGTTAGGACCCACTGCGTCGATGATGAAGGTCGAGCCGGTCGACGGGTACAGGTCCGCAGCCTTGAACGTCAGATTGCCCGGCGTGAACAACACGCCCGGCGCGAGGGAATTGCCGTTGCCGCCAAGGACCGAACTGAGCCGGATATCGCCGCTGCTGGTGAAATTCGCCTGCCCGAAGTTGTTCAGCTGGACCTGATTCTCCAGATCGATGAACGACGCGTTGACGTTCAGCGCGCCGTCGCCGACAGCGAAGACCGGAGAGACGCTCGTGACCGCGGAGTTGCCGATCGTCGGCCCCACGAACGCAACGTACGGCGCGGTAATCGACACGTCGGTACCGGTCGAGGTCACGCCGTCCGTCGCGAAGCCGTTCGCCTCGTTCTTCAGCAACGCGGCAAGCGTCAGGGTCGACGTCAACTGGCTGACCGCGTTACTGTTCAGCGCCGCGACCGTCCCCGCGTCGATGACGACCGCCTGCGCGAGGTTCAGATTGACGTTGCCGCTGAACGCGATCGGCGTGACACCCTGTGCCAGCGTAGTGGCGCTACTGAAGCCACCGCCGAGCACGAGCGTCGAGATGCCCGAGCCGTCCAGGCGGTCGGCCGCCAAGCGCAGCAGGCCGGCCGGCGCGCCGAGGATCGGGGTCAGGTTTTGTCCGGCCTCGAGGCCGGCCGGTACCAGATCGCCGCTTTGCTGGATCACGATCGCTGTCGCCCCCGGCAGATTCGTCGTGGCGCCGTTGATCTCCGTGTACAGACCGGCCTGCCCGTCCGCCGCGATCGTCAGCGTGCCGCCCTGCGCCTGCGGCGCGCCACCGTGTGCGTCGAGCGTGCCGTCGAACAGCAGACCACTCGAGGCCGCCAGCGTGATGGAACCCGCATCGCTCCATACCGGCTGCGACACGTACTGGCCATTCGCCTGCGGCGCGTCGAAGTTCGCCGATGCACCCGACACGTCGATGCGCGAACCCGCCTGCGCGATCACATAACCGGTATCGTCCGAGATCGTCACCGTGCCGCCCGGCAGCACCTTGCCGGTCGTCGGTATCACACGGCCCAGACCGCTGCCTACCGGCGCCGCGTTGGGATCGGTCAGCGCCACGCCCGACACGTCGAGCACCGAATCGGCACCGAGCCACACCGATTTGCTGTCGCTCGTCAGCGACGCGCCGGTCAAGCCGTTGAACTGACCGGTCTGGACGAGCGGGCCGCTGTCGTCCGCGCTCAGCGCGATCGAGCCGCCGGGCGCGATCAGCGAACCGAGCACGGTCACCTGCAACGGCGAACCCAGCCCGATATGCGCGCCCGCATCGGCGATCACCGACGCCCCCTCGCCGATCGTCACACCGCCCGTTACGCCAAGGTAATCGGGAATCGGAAAGCCGATGTTGCCGCCGCCGCGCTGCCATGCCGCGTAGCCGCCCGCGGTCAGCACCAGACTGGTGGGCTGGCGGTCGTAGGCGTCGATGGTGCCGATCGTCGTCAGGCTATCCGTTGCGGCGTTGGCCGCCGTGGTCAGGCTCGCGGCGCTGCCGGTCGACAGCAACGCCGGCACGTTCGGAATCAGGTTCTGCTGCGTGACGTCGACGGTCGTACCGGGCGCGACCGTCGCGTCCAGCGCCGCATTGAGCACATAGCTGCCGAAGCCCTGCTGCGAGAAGAAGTCCGCCGGCAGCACGGTCGCATAAGCAGGCGCCGAAGCAGCATCGCCACCGATCTGGATATCGAGCGCGCCCAGCGTCAGCGTGCCGCCGCCGGAGAAACCGAAGCTGCGGATCGTGCCGTCCATATGCAGCAGCGGATCCGTGGGCAGCGTCGATGGAAAGGTGACCGCATTCACCATCGTCTGCAACGTCACGTTGCCGCCCTTGCCCTCGGCGATGCCGTTGTTCATCAGCATCTGCCCGCTGGCCTGCATCTCGCCGCCGCTCGACACGTCGATGACACTGCCGGGCAGCAGATCCACGTCATAGCCCGCCGCCAGCGTCACGCTGCCGCCGTTGATGTACTCGCTGTCGCCGACGACCGAGCCGGGCGCCTGGACCGTGTCGTTGTTCACCCATTGGCCAGACACGTCGAGCAACGCATCGGGGCCTACCGTGATGTTGCCGTGCCCGGCGCTGCCGATCCCGGTACTGCTGCTGTTATTCAGCGACATCGCGATATCGATCTTGCCGCCGCTCACGAGCAGATGACCATCCACGTTCGCGTTCGACGTCAGCGGCCCGAGCAGGGTCAGCGAACCGCCGGGCTGCAGTTGCAGCACCGTGCCGGCCGGTACGTCGAAGCCCTTGCCGCCGTTCTTGTCTTCGGTCACGCTGACGTTCGCAAAACCGCCGGCCGACAGCGTCGAGGTCGGCACGACCATGGTCGCGAGAACGTTGTTCGGGTCCGTTGCGGACAGGGTGCCCTGCGCTGTCGTATCGACCGGCGTCGAGAACGAGAAGTCCGGGTCGAGGCTGCTCAGTTGCGGGGCCTCGTTCTGCAGGATCACAGTCCCGCTCTCGCCGCTCGCGATGACGACGGAAGTGCCGCGGCCCTGCGTCAGCGCGGCCAGCGTGGCCGCCGATTGCGCCGTGGGATCGGCGCCGAGGTTGAAGGTGCCGCCCACCGCCTGATCGTTGCCCTGCACCTGCTTCGAACCGCTCAGCGCCTGTGCGTCGATACCGCCGTCCAGTACCAGCGTCGTGGAAGCGTACAGATTGAGCGTGCCCGCATTGCCGCCGACGATGAAGTCGCCTTCGTAGGTCCCCTGCGTGAACAGCGGGTTGATCCAGGTATTCGTCACGCCCCAGCGCGAATGGTTGTCGACGAACTGACCGGCGATGCCGACATAGTCGTCGTAGGGACTGGCGTCGCCGATCGGCACGACCACGCCGTTAGCATCGACGAGACGGGTCGTGTCGATGATGCCGCCGTCGTAGTGGACGTAACCGCCATTGAGATTCAGCGACGAATTTGCGGCCGTCATCACCTCGTTGCCCGACAGCGTGATCGAGCCACCGTTGACGAGCAGTTGGCCGACCGTGCGCGGCATATCGGCCGCGTACGAAGCCAGATTCAGAATCGGACTGCCGACCCATTGCACGCCGTCGCTGCGCGTGCCGGTCAAGGTGCTATCGACGACGAGGTTCTTGAAGCCGTTCAGAAACGAATTGCGCAGCAATGGCGAATCCGCAAGCTCGTTCTGCCCGATGCGGTCGATCGTCAGCAGGATGTCCGAGATCGGCAGCTCGACGTTGTCCAGTCCCGATACATCGATAGTCGCGCCGCTGTCGAGATAGATGCGGCCTTGAATGGCGGTGTCGCCGGGCGGCGTCACATCGAGCGCCAGCGCCTGCGTGAGCGCTGTAACCGAGACGTTCGAACCGGGCGCCTCGATCAGCGAACCCGACTGGAACCAGACCGAGCCCGCCGTCATCGTGATGCTGCCCGGCGTGAAGGTCGTGCCGGGGGCGGATGTTGCCGTCGTGCCGTCGGTATCGGGCAGGATCGTCGTGACGGAGGTCGGGCCGAAGGTCAGCAGCCCGGCGCGATTCGTCGAGTCCGCGCCGCCGCCCTCGACCGTGGTGACCGGGCTTTGCAGCGGATATGCGGCACCGCTGGGCGTATTCGACGGGTTCTCGTCGACCGTCGAAATCGTGATGGTGCCCGGCGTGTTGACGCTCGTCGTTACACCCACCGCGCCATTCTGCGTGACGTTGCTGCCGAGCAGATCGACCGTGCCGCGCGCCGCCTGAATCACGCCGGTATTGATCAGCGAGCCCGCCGGCGTGATATCCGTGTTTTCGGACCGGTCGATCGGAATTTCGAGCTTGCCGCTGATCTCGGGCAGAAACTGCTGCGGTGACGCCGGATTGGAGCGCAGTGCCACGCCTACACCGGCCGCGAGTATCACCTGACCATCGGTCGACGTAATGCTGCCGCCGTTGGTCACGTTCGGCGCCGCGATCATCACGAAGCCGCCGTCGCTGACCGTGCCGTTAGTCTGCGTCGTGATCGACGCGCCCGGCTGCACCGTGATGTCGCCGGGCAGCACATAGTCGCTCGCGGACGAGACCTTGACCTGATTGCCGAGGCCGAGTACTTCGTTGGGCGCACCGGTCTGGCCCGTCGAGCTCTGAGCGATGGATTCAAGCGGCGCGAGCCCGCCCGCGGAACCCGGCACGATGTTCAGGAATAGCTGGTTGCTATTGGCGATGTCGGCGGCGTTTTGCGTCGGCGTATCGGTCGTGTTGAGCAGGTCGAGCGAGGTCGCCAGCAACGAGTGCACGTTGATCTGCGAGCCCGCGCCGAACAGGATGCCGTTGCGGTTCACCACGAACACCGAGCCTTCGGCCTTGATGTTGCCGAGAATCTGGCTCGGCGCCATCGACGGATCCATGATCCGGTTCAGGATCACCCAGTTGTTCGCGCCGTTGGTCTGCGTGCCGCCCGTCTGATTGAAATACAGCGTGGTCTGCTGGCCGACGTTCATCGTCTGCCAGGTGGCCACCGCGTTCTGCGCGGTCTGGTCGACCTCGACCGTCACATGCCCGCTCGCATCGACCGACTGCTTCGGCGCGCTCGCGTTGATCCACAGGTTTGGGCTGGTGGTATCCGTGCTGACGCCGGGCGCGACCTGCAGGCCGCCTGGTGCGAGACCATTCGGCACGTTCGACGCCGTGGCGCGTCCCGCCGCGGCCAACGCCTGCTGCTGCGCGATCTGCTGCGCAATCCCTTGCGCGGCTGTCGCCAGATTACGGATCGACGGCTGGCTCGCCTGCAGCGCTTGCGCCGGCGTCGTCCCCACACCCAGGTTCGCGATACCGGACGCGCTGCCCTGCGCGGCGCTCACGCGCGCGCCGCCACCGCTATTCGCCAGATTCACGAGGCCCGCGTGGGCACTGGTTGCCGCTCCGGCGGCAAGCATCAGCGCAATCGCGTGACACACGGGCCGCAGCGTCAGCGACGCCGATGGGAAAAACCTGTCCGTCTGCGTTGATCGTTTGGGTGTACGCGCACTCATGAACCACATCCCCTGTAGCAATCGATTCGGCCATCTCGTTGAACGGCCTATAACTGGTCGGATACGGGCATCGACAACGTGCGGGTTTTTCGTCGCGCACGTGTCCTGCGACGTGCGCGACGGAAAACCCGGCACGGCACGTCTGCCCGTTGCGGCTGACTGCACACTGACTGCGCATCATCGCCACTACTTGCTATACGACGCCGATCGCCAGATACCGCACACGATTTCGAGGCCGGCAGTGATCACGGCTGAATTGACGCGATACGTGCGGGGCTTTTGTGTTCGCTACGAAACCTGATGCCGCGCTCAGCGGCTCACGCCTGAGCTTGCGGCAGCGGCACGGTGAATGGAAAAGGTGGATTCGCAGCCGCGACCGTACGCCCGACAGAAGTCATCGGCACGGCAAGACACAGCAACGCTGAAAGAAAAAACGCGCGGCAAAACGGCGGCACAACAGACCGCCGCCGACACCGCGAAAAAATCGCGCTCGCTCAGCTAAGCAAAACGATGCTGCCAGGCAACCGTGTCGCGTGAACCCCGGCATACCGGCAGATCATCGCGATCGCGTCATCCAGATGAGTCAGCGCGAACTGCGCCTGCACGTTGAGGTTGCGCAGCCCCGCATTGCGCAGAATGATCCGGCCCGGCCGGTAACGGTTGATTTCGTCGATGACGGTCTGCAGCGGCTGGCCATTGAACACCAGCATCCCGCGGCGCCAGGCGGTCACGCCGTCGGTGTCGACCTGGACCGGCTGTCCGACGTTGCGCGCGTCATAGACCAGTTGCTGCCGCGCCGTCAGCGTCAACTGCTGGCGCGGATGCTCGATTGCGACCGAACCGCTCATGCAGGTCACACAGACGGCGTCTCCAGTCAGCCGCACATTGAAGCGCCCGACGTCCGTCAGCAAACGGCCGGGGCCGGCCACCACGACGACCGGATTCACGCCGGCGACATGCGCTGCCGCCGGCGCGGCCGCCGCGATTTCCGCTTCGCCCGCCAGCAGTTCAATGCCATGTTGCGGTGGCTGTCCCGCGCGCGCGGGCAGCAGATTGATCCGGGTCTGCGTGTTCATATCGACGACGACCCGATCCGACAGCGCGACCTCGCGCTGCTCGCCGGTCCCCGTGCGATAGTCGGCGGCCAGCTCGCCGATCCCCGGCCACAGACCCAGCGGCGGGCGCACCGCCAGCCACGATGCCCCCGCCGCCACCGCGAAGCCGATGAACGCGCGCCGCCCGGTACGCTGACGCGCCGACAAGCGGCGTGCGGAGGCCACACGCTCCGCGTTGACATCCTCCACCGCGATCTCGGCCATTACCTGGTCGAGCGCGGTCCATGTTTCGCTCAGCAACCGCACTTCGCTGGCATGTTCCGGGCTCTCGTCGCACCAGCGACGGAAGGCCTGCGCATCTTCGGCCGTCGCGTTGCCCGAACGCATGCGGACCAGCCACGCGCGGGCGTGCGCCTCGATCGCCGCACGGGAATCGTCAGCCTGGGTCATCGTGAAGGTATTCAAAATTTGCGCCGCCCTTTGGTATTGCCTTTTTCTTCGGCGGCGATTTCGCGCATCTGCGCAGTGCAGTGCTGCAGCGCGTAGCTTAGTTCCTTTTCGACGAGGCGCAGCGAAATACCCATCCGTTCGGCGATCTCGCGGTTCAATTGGCCTTCGAGCCTCGCGGCCTGCAGGATCTCCTGCTGACGCGGCGACAACCCTCGCACGACCGACTTCAGCGTATCGACCTTGCGGCGCGCCGCGACGATCCGCTCCGGATCCGCCAGTTCGTCGGGAATCTCGAACATCGCGTCGACCTCGCCGTCGCTCAACTGACGCTGATCGCGACGGTACTGATCGATCGCCGCGTTGGTGGCCATACGCATCAGGTAGGCCTCGGATGCGACCGGCGCGGTGCCTTCGGACATCGCCTCCAGCCGCAGCCACGTTTCCTGCAGCGCGTCGGCGGCGTTCTCCCTCGAACCGACCTGCCGTTCGAGCCGTCTGCATAGCGTGTTGTAGCGCGTCAGCAGCAACGTCTTCAGGGAACTGCGAATGCTCTCTGACACGCTATTCCCCTTGCCCTTCGGTCGAGCGACAGTCGGCGTCGCCGTCCTGCTCGCGCAACAGAATCGTCACCGGTTGCTGCAGGCCGGCCGGCGGCGCGGCATCGAGTTTCAGTCCGCGCATGGCCTCGCCGATCGCGGCATCGCGCGCGGCTACACCCGTCGATTCCAGCAACTGCGGCGACACGATCATCCCGGACTCATCGATATGGAATTGCACCAGCAACCGGTAGCTGCCCGGGCGAGTCTGCGCTGATCGGCACAACACGTCGGCCAGCCGGAGCTGAATCATCGCGGCATAGGACAGATAGTCGTTGCCCTTCACCTGGGTGCCGGCCACCGGCGGTGCCGAGTGCGGATCCACCGTTGGCGGCGCTGGCTCAGCCGAGCGGGCAGCGGGCAACAGGACCACGGAGTTCTCGCTGATGAAGCTCGCCTGCAGTCCGGTCCCGCTCAGCAGACGCTGCAGGGCTTCGCGCGGCAGATAGTCGCCATCGAGCGGCGCACTGACCCGGCCGTCGAGCAGATCGCTGCCCACCAGCACCGACAGATCGGTCATGTGGCCGAGCGTCTGAAGTGCCGCGGCAAGCGGCTGGGCCGGCAGGGAAAAATGCTGGGGACCTGCAACCGTGCGGTTTGCCTGGCCGGCATCCTGTGCCTGAGCACTGCGCATCATGAACGCACACAGCGCGAGATACGCAGCCAGCACCAGAATACCGGCGGAGGGCCGTCTGCCTGTCATGAAAGGGAACACGAAAAATAGGACTGCGGCGTCGCTTCTAAGGCGTTGTGATTGCGACACCGACGGCGACACCGTCGAAAGCGCCGATACTAAAAATGCGCGATGACTTTTTCGTGACAGCAACGGTGGGACTCGCGCGCATCGCAACAGACACTGCCCCGCACCCACACACACATTCCACACGCATATTTCACACGGATTACGACATAAAAAAATGTGCGGTTTCCGCCGCGCCGATTCGTCTATACGAATAGAACACTCTTTTCGATGGAAAGTGCATGTCCGTTGTCCTCCTACTGTCTGTTCCCGTCCGGTATCAACGTCGAGCGAGGGCATCATGTCGTTGACCGAATTGATAGAACAATGGCTTGCCGGCCTGCGCGCAATACTGTTCACGTGGCAGACGCCTCGTGGCGGCAGGTCCGCGCGGACCCTGCGTTTTCCGCTGACATGGCGCGCGCCGTGGCAAGCGTGGCAGTTGCTGTCGTTGACAGCCGGCACGCTGGTGTCGCCACCTTTCTGCGTGATCGGCATCTTGTTGTTGATCAACGCGCACAGCGACCGGCGCTGGTTCTGGCCATCGGTGCTCGTGCTGATCGCGCTCACCAACGCGATAACGATCGTCGCCGTCAACCAGCGTCATCATCGCCGGCCGTTCATCCGCTATCGCCAGGTGATCCTGCACTACCTGAAAGTCTGCCTGCTGGTGGGCAGCGGCCTGTTCCTGCTGCTGGCCTGGAGCATGGGCATCCTGCATGACTTCATCGCGACGGTCGGTGCGAGCGATCCGGGCAGCGAGCTGCTGTGGAACTGCGCGCTGAACGCATGCTTCGTCATTCCGGCTTTTCTGCCCGCGAGCGTGATACACGCGCAGTTGGCCTTCGAGAATCCGTACGCGTATTGAAGCGTTGAAGCCGTCGCTTTGAAGCCGTGACGGCAACGCGACGATTCAGTACGTTCAGGACGTCGCGCCCGGCGCATCGGCGTCGGGATTCGCTTCGAGATGCAAGCGCACACGCAACGGCTGCAGCATGTCAGCCGGCGGCGGTTCGGTCATCGGATGCGCGGTCAACAACTGCCGCAACGTCGCGTCGGCCTGCGCATCGCCGAGCGAGTCGAAATCCACTCGCGTGACGGCGCCGTCGGCACCGATCCATGCGCGCACGACGATCTCCGGCGGCGGCGCATCACCCTTCGCATGCAGGACCCGGTTCTCCAGAAACGAGTAGAACTGGTTGGCGGTGTCGTCGTCACTTGCCAGTTCCGCCTGGAACTGCCCGCCCACTTCGCGCGCATACGTAAGCCACTGCGGCGGGACGTTCTGCGTCTGCGCCCGCGCATACGGACTCGCTGCAACGAGCAGCGCCATCGCGAGCGCCGCGGTCGTTTTCTTCATCGCTTTCACCCGTTCGCTCCCAGGTCGATCGGCAGATACAGCCGCGACGCGCCGCGCTGGATCAGCAGCGCAACGTTGCCGTGCGCCTGACGGATCGCGTCGGCGAGCTGGTTGATCGTCGTCACCGGCGTCTCGTTGACCGACAGCACCACATCGCCCGCCTTCAGGCCGATGTTCGCCGCGCGGCCCGTCACCTGCTGGACCAGCAGACCATGGTCGACGCCCACCTTCTGCTGCTCCTGCGCGCTCAGCGGCCGTACCGTCACGCCGAGCCGCGGCGGAGACTGGTTCGCGTTCGCCGTGCCGCCGCCACCGCTGTCCAGTTCGCTGACCGTGGCGACGATGTGCGTCTCGGCACCCGAGCGCCACACCCGCAGGTTCACGGTCTTGCCGGGGCGGATCTTCGCGACCGACGTCAACAGATCGGCCGAGTCATGCACCGGCATGTCGTTCACCGCAAGCACGACGTCACCCGGCTGCAATCCCGCCAACGCCGCCGGACCCGAGGGTTCGACGACACTGATCAGCGCGCCGTCGGGTTTGGGCAGGCCGAACGAGCGCGCGAGCGACTGGCTCACCTCCTGCACCGCGACGCCGAGCCGGCCACGGCTGACGTGGCCGGTCTTGCGCAACTGCTCCATCACGTCCAGCGCGACATCGATCGGGATCGCGAACGACAGGCCCTGGTAGCCGCCCGTCTTCGAATAGATCATCGAGTTGATCGCGATCACATGGCCGCTCAGATCGAACAGCGGTCCGCCCGAATTGCCCGGATTGATCGGCACATCGGTCTGGATGAACGGGATATACGCTTCGCCCGGCAGCGAGCGCGACTTCGCGCTGACGATGCCCGATGTCACGGTATTGGCGAAGCCGTAGGGCGAACCGATTGCCATGACCCAGTCGCCGACCTCGGTGCGCTCCGGATTACCGGTCACGACCACCGGCAGGTTGTCCGCGTCGATCTTCACCAGCGCGACGTCGGAGAGCGCGTCGCTGCCGATCACGCGGCCCTTGAACTCGCGTTTGTCGGTGAGTTTCACGTTGACCACCGTCGCATCGCCGACGACGTGTCGGTTGGTCAGGATGTAGCCGTCGGCGCTGACGATAAAACCGGAGCCTAGGCTCATTTCCTCGCGGTTGCCGATCACGCGGCGCGCGAGAAACGGAGCGAGCGGATTGCCGGGCTCGATGCCCGGCGGCAACTGGATACCCATCTGCGCAACCTCGTGCGTCACGCTGATGTTCACCACCGCCGGGCCGCAGCGCTTCACGAGCGCCGCGAAGTCCGGCATCACCAGTTGCGGCGCGGCGGCGTCCTGTCCCATCGCCACCGCCTCGGTTGCTACCCCTGCTCCGATCATGAGCGCGACGCACAGCGCGAGCGCGCGCCCCTTTCCGTTCACTCTCTCATTCACTCTCTTGTTTACTCTGTTACGACGCTTGATATTCATGCCTCAACGGTTCCATCTTTGCGTGAATTCCGCCCGGTTGCGGCGGCTCTGCTTCTGTCATGCTCCAAACCGGTCGATCCATTCGATCGCCCACTGCCGCGCATGCCCCACCGCATGATCGGATCGCTCGAACCGCTCGGGATCCGGAAAGCGCCGGCTCGTCACCAGCACGCCGTTGCTCGCCCGTGTGATCACGACCATCGCGCCGAATTGTCCATCGGGCATCTGCACCGGCTCGCAGCTGAGGTAGTACGCGCCATGCGTAAAAACGAATTTCGACATCTGCTGACATCCCGGGCGCGAGTTGCCATTGCCGTGCTGCTGCGCGTATCGCCAGGCCGTGCTGCAGGGCTAACGCATGGCGACACGGACATGGACGCGCACGCAGCGGACGCGTGCATGCCATGCCGGACCCCGCGCTAATCGCATTCATGTTGTGCTCATCGCGGCGGGACGACCGGCACCGGCGACGGACGCTGTGGGATCACCGACTTGCCCCAGTTCGACCCGAAGCGGATGCTCTCGGCTGAATAATTGAAAGTGCCGACCCGGTTCGACGGCGCGGTGGCAAGGCTCTTCGCGATGTTGCCCGCATCCGCGTCGCCGCTGGCCGGGATCGTAGTGGGAGCCAATTGCTGGCTCAGGCAATCGTAGGACAGCGCGGTCTGGCCGTTGACCTCGACGTTCACGCACACCCGCTTCGACGGTGCGCCTGTCGACGCCGCCTCGGGCGCAGATGCCGCTGCCGACGTCGATGCGGGTATCTCTTGCGCCCACGCATGCCCACTCGCCGCGATCAGCATCATCGCAACGAACAGCGCGCGCGGCGAACTCGTCGGCCGACCAACGCGAGGCCACCTCATATCACGGCGTCCCGGCATCGGACGGTGCCTCCTCATGCGCGGGGCCTCGCGACAGAAACTGCTGGAACTCCTTCACATCCGCGCCTCTGACCCACGGCTCCTCCCCGCCCAGAAAACGGACATCGCGCGCCACCGTCGTGAAGTGGATCAGCTCGCGCGAAGTCGGAAACGGCGTGTCGACCGGCGGGCGGTACACCATCTGGAACAGCTTTGGCTGCGATCCGGTGTCGCGCCACAGATCGCCGACGTCGCGCACGCTGGCGTCGAAGCAGAAACGCAGCCAGACGGTCTCGCCCTGCGTCCCCCGATGACGGATGAACCCGGCCAGCACCAGCAGCACATAAGGCAGGTCGTGCTGCCGCAAGCCCGGATACGACCACAGGTTCTGCACATCGGCGTAGCCGACCAGGAACATCAGACGCCGCACCGTCAGCGACGGCGCGAGCTTTTTCATCACGCGATAGTGACGCATCGCGCTGTGAATGAACGCACCGCGCTGCCGCCCTTCGAGCAGCAGATCGCGCATGTGCTGCACGGTCATGTCTTCAGGCTGATACGACATCGTCGTGAGCGGACAGCGCGCTTCGTCGGCGGCGCTTGCGTGCCGGAACTGATGCGCGCCGGCTTCTTCCGCCGGGACCCGGGTCAGCTCGCCTAGACACACCGGGCAGTGCGAATGCCGCGTCGCCCCGCCGTCCGCGCCGTCATACGCGGCCCCCGCGCCGGTGGAGGGGGAGTTGCGGTACGTTGTGCTGCCGCCGGTTTGCGGTGCGCGGCTTACGCGATGCGCGGATGCCTGGGTCATGGCCCTTCCCTCTGTTTTACTGCGCCGCCGCCAGCGCCTTGCCGAGCGCGGCTTCGTCGATCGTCGCGCCGCCGCCCGACGTGACGAGTTTCGCCATGTAGGCCTGGGCGTCCTGCTGCGCGCGCTGCTGGCGCAGTTCGGCCTTCAGACGCGGCTTCACCGCCTCCAGCGGCGCCACGCCCGCGGCGCGCTGATCCTCCAGCTTGATCACGTGAAATCCGGCCTGGGTCTGGATCGGACCGGCGATGTCGCCCTGCTTCATGCCGTCGGCGACCTTGCGAATCTCGGGCAGCAGCAGCGGGTCCGCGACGAAGCCCATGTCGCCGCCGTGCGCCGCGCTCGCCTTGTCATCGGAATTGGCTTGCGCCAGCGCGCCGAAATCGGCGCCCTTGCCGTGCACCTGGCGCGCGAGATCGGCCGCGCGTTGCCGTGCTTTCTCGACGGTTGCCGCGTCGGCGCCCGGCGGCACCGCGACGTAGATCTGCGCGATCCGCATCGCGCGCGGCATCATGAAGGCCGCCTGGTTCTTCTGGTAGGCCGCCTGAATCACGTCGTCGGACGGGTAGTCGGCCGGCGGCGTGCTCACGGAAGTCAGGTAGCTGCGCAAGATAACTTCACGGCGCGACGCGTCGATCAACGCCTGGACATTCGCCTGCTTGTCCCAGCCCTTCGCATGGGCCTCGGCGAGCACGGCCTCGACCGCGAGGCGCGAGCGCACGACTTCATCGAGCTTCTTCGGGTCGGCGGCCAGTTGCTGCCGCACCTGCGGATCGAGCGATTTCAGCAGGGTCGTCAAATCCGCCTGCGAGAGCGCCACCTGCGACGATCCGACCGTGACGTGCGCCACCGCGCTGGTCTGCGCCTGCGCAGCAGACGACGCACCGAGAACGAATACCAGACTGCTGACTGCCATTGCCAGTTTCTTCACCTTCCAACTCCCTTTGCAGCTTGATTGAACATCCGAAGAACCACTACGTGTTCACCACCTTCCGTTCAGTCCGGCAGGTTCGCCGGACCGGCGCGACTGCTACAGCTACTGCGAAATCTACGTCTACAGTTCAGCACCGGGGGCGAGCCGCACGACCACCGGCTGCTTCATGCCACGCGGCGGACTCGCGCCGACGGCCTGCGCCAGCAGCAAGCTTCGCAGGTCCGCGTCGGCCTGATCGTCATCGATATCTTCCGGCTCGACACGCGTGACCTTGCCCGCGCGATCCAGCCAGACCCGCACCCGGAACGTCGGCGGATCGGCCAGTTCGCTATCGGCATGCGTATCTGTCGCCGTCCCGGCTTGCGGATCCGTTGCCGTCCGCGCCGCGTCCAGCCGCGCCGACGCGCGCTCGTCGACCCAGGCGCTGAACCGCTGCGCCGGCACGCTATCGCCCGCGAGCGCGATCTGAAACTGCTGCGACACCCGCTGCGCATAGACGATCCACGCCTGCGGCGCCTCGTCCGCGGCCACCGTGCCCGCCTGCGCCTGCGTGCCCGTGCCGATCAGCGCAAGCAGCGTCGCACCGAGTGTACCGATTCGCGCCGGCAACTTCATTGCTGGCTCGCCTCCGCGTCGCTATCGCCAGCCGCGCCGGCATCCTGCTGCGCGGACGGCGTCGCGGCCGAGGCCGCTTCGGCCTGCGCCATCGTCGGCCGGCTGCGCAGATGCAGCAGGAATTCCTGCATCAGGCGATCCCACAACTCGATGGTCGAACGCAGATGGCGCGTGCTGACGCCGCCCGCGACCATCACGTCCATCTCCAGCACGAGGAACTGCTGGTGCACGGCCAGGCGCGCAAAGCGCTTGCTGCGATTCCAGCTGGGCACCAGATCCGCCGGCAAGTCGCCCTGCACCTGGATCGTGCAGCTCAGCGTGTAGTCGATATGCGTGCCGGCTTCCACGCCAGGATTGCCGAAACGCACCGCGAAGCCGACGCCCTGGCTCGCGCTCATCAGCTGTACGCGGCCGTTCTGCTCGGTCGGCGTCACGCGATAACCGGCGGCCCTGAACACGTCGCCAAGTTGCGTCGGGCTTACGGCCTCGACGATGACACTCGCCGGAGCGGACTCGTTGACCGGCGCCGTCGCCGCATTCGTTTCATTCTTCGCTTCGTTCTTCTTTGCTGCCGTGGTCATGCTGGGCTTCCTTTTACGTGGTGCTGCGGATTAGTTCGCCGGGGCCGCGGGCGCCGATGCGGCGGCCGCGGCACGGGCCGCGGCGGGCTGCATTGCATTCGGGTCGTACTTGTTGGCGTATAGGGTATCGCCGTAATTCTGCGAAATTGTGTCGTATTTCACGCGCGCGCTCTGCGCAAACGGCTCGCGTGAACTCAGCACGGTGCCGAGGCCCACGTGCTCGTACGCATCGAGGATCTCGTGACCCACCTGATATAGCTGCACATTCTTCGCCTCGCACATCTGCAACTGCGACTGCGTCGTCTTCAGTTGCGTCTGCGCCTGCGTATCGTGCGAGCGCGACACCGTCAGCAGATCGTCATACGCCGACTTGTATTTCGTCAGCTGCTGGCTGTCGCGTGCATGGCTCGCCTTTTCAGTAGACAGCGCGCGCTCGGCCGCCACCTCGCCGTCGGACTTGCCTTTGGCCGCGGCCAGATCCGCCTGCGCCTGCTTCAGCTGGGCCAGCGCCTGATCGCGCTGCTGCTGCGCGGCGCTCACGTCGCTCTGCATCTGCGCCTGGCCGTCCTGCAGCTGACGCAACTGCTGCGTCGTCTCGCGCAACTGGCTACGCAGCCGGTCCTCGATGCTTTGACTTTGAGCCGACGCGCTGCCCGTCGCGAACAGACCACACAGCAGCGCGCCCATGAGAACGGAAGAACGCATCCCGGTAGACAGGTTCATGGACGACCCCATTAGAAGCGTGCGTTCATTTCAAGCTGCAGCACGTCGATCGACAGCGGCGGCCCGTAGACTTCGCGCGCGCTCAGATAGCGCGCCTGCAGCCACGCATTCTTCGCCACCGCGTACTGTGCTCCGACGATGTAGCCCTTCGCGTTGGTGCCGCCCAGATTGAAGTCCGGATCGGTGAACGCGTCGAGTACCGCATCCGGTTCCAGGTACTTGTAGGTCACCGAGAAATTCCACTGACCCGGCTCGACCGTCTCCGGATTGCCGAGCGTCGCCTTGAACATGAAGCCGTCGCCGCCGCTCTTGTAGTTCGCTTCCGTCACCGTGCCCGTGGTGCTCGGGTTGTTGTAGTTGTTGATCGGTGTCGACGCCGCCGCGAACGCCTTGTTCTGGTTGAACGCGAGGTTGCGCACGTACTCGCCGTCGAGACGCAGCTTCATGCGGCCCGCGACGTTCGTATCCCACTGCAGCTTCGAGTCGAACAGACGATAGTTGTACGCGAGACCGAACAGTTGCTGCTCCGGCGTGAGCCCCGGCGCCAGATTCGGGTTCTGCGCGATGTTGCGCAGCGCGATCAGCGTGTTGCCCTTCTGCATGAATGCCGGCGCATCGCTATCCGTGCTACAGCTCGTCGCGCCCAGATACATCGCGCACGGCGACGACAACTGGCCGCGCAGGTTCATGAAGTCGTAGTACGCGAATGCGCCCTTCAGCCTGTTCTGGTCGTTGACCTGCCACTCGGCGCCCACCTGGCCGCCGACCATCCACTTGGTGGTGCCGCCCGGGTTATCCGGATTCTGGCCCAGGAAGCCGTCCGACGCGTACTGGATCGGGAACGCGCCGATCGTGCCGAACAGCGTCACGTCGTTGTGGCCCGGCAGCAGATGGCGGAAATTCGCCGCGATACCGTCGAACTGCAGATCGTTCGAGAACACAAGATCCGACGAGAAGAACGGATTGTCGAAGCGGCCCGCCGTGATATTGACCCACGGCAGCGGCGCGTACTTCAGGAACGCCTGGTTCAGCCAGATGTTGTTCTTCGCGAAGCCACCACCGAGCAGGCTGGTCGTCGACACCGGCCCGTTGTCGTTGCCGCTCGCGAGCTGCAGGCCCGCGATCAACTGGCTGGAGATGTCGGCCGTGACACCGAGGCGCGCGCGCACGCTCAACTGGTTGTCGCGATCCTGCGTAGTGTTCTGCACCGGGAACGGACGCGTATTGGTGTTCGGGTTGATGTCGATGCCGCCGCCGGAATTGGCCGCCGCGAAGTTCGTCAGCCCGGTCTCGTTGCGCGGCGAGAAGAAGTTGTACTGGTCACGCACCCGCAGATCGCCGTTCAGGTGAATGCGCGAGACCCAATCGGGAAACGTATTCGGCTGCGCCCAGTTCTCGGCCTTCGCCTGCGCGACCACTTCCTGCTTGACCTGGTCGCGAATCTGATCACGCACCACCTGCGGCACGTACGGCACCGCGACGTCGCCCGGCTGCGTCGGCGCGTTCACGACTGCTGCGCCTGCCACGCCCGCTGTCGCCACTCGGCCGGCCTTGGCCTGGCTCGCTTCGTTCTGCGCCTGCGCGATCAGCTCGGTGGCGTTCTCCTTCGTCAGCACGCCGCGCTTGACCAGCAGATTGATCAGGTTGATCACCGTGCTGCCGGTCGGCGTCGATGCGGCGTTGGCCGACGCATCGGCGGCCTGCGTTTCCAGCGACTGCGCGTGCGCGCAGGCCATGAATCCGATGCCGAGCGCGATCGCCGCGACACTGCTGCGCACCGCCAGCGATCCCCGTCGCCGGCCGAGTTCGCTACCCCGGCTACCCCGTACTGTGTTCATCTGGGTCATTCCATTCTCCGCTTGACTACCCATTTTTTCGTTACCTGTCGTAGATGAGGCCGCCGGCTTTAGCCAGGCTGGCGTCCCTGCATTCGCACCGTCACCGGATACGCGGTCGCCGGCGGCGGTGGTTCGTCCACCTTGCCCATCGCGAGGACCGCCTGTATCACTGCCGCGTCGAGCTTCGTGTCGCCGGTCGATTGCGCGACCGTTACCTTGGTGATGTGGCCGTTCGGCTCCATCCACAGGTTCAGCGTGCCGCTAAAGCGCGAGCCGCCGGCATCCTGCACGTTCTTGTCGCGCTCGATCGCCTGTTGCAGCGCGTAGCTGATGTACTGCCCGTAGCTCGCGTTGCCGAACGAACCGCCACCGCCGCTGCCCACCATGCCGCCGCCGTCGCCCGCGCCGATGTTGAAGCTGTCCGTGCCGGCCTGAGCCGGCGCGTTCATCGTCATCTGCTTCGGCTGGTTGTCCGACGGCTTCGGCGCTTCCGCGGGCTTCGGCGCGACGGTCGGTTTCGGCGTCGGCGTCTGCACGTCCGGCTGCTTCTCGGGCGGCGGCTTCACCTTCGGCGGAGGCGGTGGAGGCGGCAACGGAATCACGGTCGTCACCTGCGGCGCCTCGGCCCGCTTCACGGCGGCCGTATCGGTCGCGAAGCGCCACACCAGCGTCACGACGCCAATGCCGATCAGCGTGAGGACCACCGGCTTCACGAAGCGGCGCCAGCCGGACCCCGTGTCTCCGGGACCGTTGATGTAGTTCATTTCCATGGCTAGCCGCCCGCTTTGCCCTGCGGCCCCTTGCCCGTCACGAGTCCCACCTGTGACAGATCGAGGCGCCGCAGCAGGTCGAGCACGTCCATCACCCTCTGATAGGCCACGGTCGAGTCGCCCTTGAGTACGATCGGTACGTCAGGCGTGGTCGCCTTGATGGTGCGCAGCCGGTTCTCGAGTTCGTCCATCGACACCGGATAGGCATCCAGATAGATCTGCCCCGAATCGGACACGGTGATCGCCTTCGTCTGCGGCTTGGCAAGACTCGCCGAGGAGCTCGCCTTCGGCAGATCGACCTTGATCCCCTGCACCGAAGCGGTTGTCATGATGATGAAGATGATCAGCAGCACGTACGCCAGGTCTAGCATCGGCGTGATGTTGATATCGTCATAGGGCTTGTCATCGTCCTGAACCTGCATGGTCGGACTCTCCTTACGCCGCGCTCAGCGAGTGCTCGGGACTCGCGTGGACTTCAGCGAGACGCGTGACGAACTCATCGACGAACACCTGCATGTTCGCGGTCACGTTCTTGTTGCGGATCAGCAGGTAGTTGTAGCCAAACAGCGCCGGAATCGCGACGAACAGACCCGTGACGGTGGCAAGCAGTGCCGCCGCGATACCCGGTGCGATTGCGTTGACGTTGACGTCGCCGGCGGCCGCGATCGCGGCGAAGGTGATCATCACGCCGACCACCGTACCGAGCAGGCCGAGGAACGGACCGCCCGAAATCGCGATCGTCAGCAGCACCATCGACTTCGACAGTTGCTGGTTCTCGCGCACGAGCGTGGCATCCATCGTGGCGCGGATCGCTTCGATCGACTCGGCCGTGATCTGCGCGCGACCGTTGCGGTCCATCCGGCTATCGATTTCCGACACCCCTGCCGCATACAGACGGTACAGCGACGATTGACGCAGACGGCGGCCCTCGTCGGAGCGTTCGTCGACATGCGACAGACCCACCAGATGCTTGCCCGCGGTCTCGCGGAAGCGCTTTACGAAGAAGCCGTTGGCCTTGTCCAGCCGGTTCACGTACGACGCCTTCGTGTACATCACGACCCACGAAATGAACGCCATCACCAGCAGGATGCCGATGACCACCCATGCGTCGATCGTCACCGAATGCACGATCACGCCGAAGTAACCGAAGCCGAAGCCCGACTGTTTCTCATCGGCACCGTAGGTCACCAGCTTCGATTCGGTGCCTTGATTCAGCGCGTCGATCGCGATCAGCGTCGGCGAACGTGCCACCTTCGACAGGCGCAGTTCGTCGATCTCGCCAACGTAGCCACCCGCGGCCGGCGCGGCTGCACCGCTTGCCGGAGCCGCGGCAGCGGCCGCGCCCGCGACATCGCCGCCGATTGCGGTCGGCGTGTTCAGTGCCGGCAGCGTCGCGGCAACCTGACCTGCCTGCTGACCGCCTACGTACAGCGTCACGTTCTTGCCGTCCGCCGTGACCGCGATATGGCTCCACTGATTCGCTGCGACGGCCTGGCCAGCCTGCGCACGGAGCGGTGCCGCACCGCCGTCGACCTCGACATACGGCACGCCGTTGTCGAGTCCGATCAGCAGCGCGTTGGCGCCGTCGCGGCGGCTATAGAGCAGCGTGGCCGGCGCGAGCGAGGCCGGCTTGACCCATGCGCTGAAGCTGAAATTGCCGCCTGCCGCCACGGCCAGCGACGGGCTCGCGGCGATGCTGAGCGGCGTGCCGTCGAACTGCGCGGCGCGGCCGACGATGCCGTCCTCGACCGTCTTGGCCGGCGCGTTCTGCGCGTTGTTGCCGTACGCGGTGACGTCCTTCGGCGGCGTGCCCGCGGCGTTATCGAAGTGGTACACCAGCGTGTAGTCGGGATCGAATGTCTCCGACGGCTTGCCGCCATCCGGCGCCTTCTTGTTGCCGTAGTACATCCAGATGGATTGCGTCGCGCCCGCCGGGAACTGAGGCACGTCGACCCACACGAGCGCCACGCCGAGCACCGCGTCGTACTGCTCGATGTGGTAATTCAGCGGCGTCTTGTCGTCCGCTGCAACGAAACGGATATCCGCGCCGTTGTCCTCCAGGCCGTCGAACTGGAAGTTGCCCGAGTGCAGGCGGATCAACAGCGGCACGCGGCCAGCCTGCGCCGAAATGTTCGCGCCCTTCGGCGTCGCATCGATCGTGATCGATTTGCGGTACGACCAGTCGTTCTGCCACCAGGCGTTCGCCACGCCAGGCAGGCAGCCCAGTAGCACCATCGTCAAGAGAAACAAGGCTCGCTTCACAGTTACATCCCCCGATAAGCCGGCCGGTTTTGTCGCGGCCAGCGCAGAACAATCAAGAAAACCAGTTAATTAAAAAGTCCCGCGTACATAGAACTGGAACCGCGGGCTATATGCCTTCGTGTAGGTCGCCGACCTGAGCGGGAACGCCATTTCGAGCGCCGCGCTCGCGTACTTCATCAACTGGATGCGCGTACCGACACCCGCGCTCACCAGCGTGAATTCCGAGGTCTGCTCCGGCAGCGGACTCAGCAGCCACAGGTGCGCCGCATCGACGAACGCGTGGAAGCGCCACTCGTCGACCGCGCTGCCCACGTACTTCGCGATCGACGGGCTTCTCAGTTCGAGCGAACCGATGACCCCGCTGTCGGCCGTGTCTTCAGCCTCCAGGTAGCCGCGCACGGTATTGATGCCGCCCGCCGCGAACTGCTCGCTGGACACGAGCGGCGAATTGGCGAACTGCGCGCTGACGTGGCCATTGAGCTGGACATCGCGCGGCAGATCCTGCGTGTGATTGACGTCGAACTTGCCGTAGACGAAGTCCGGCGTTGCGTTGAAGCGCTTCTGGTCCCACGCGTCCGCATCGCTGCCGAGACCGCGGATGTTGGTCGTCAGCGACGCGGAGAACGACGTCTGCGAGTTCTTCAGGTTCAACTGGCCGGTGTAGGCGAACGTGACCGGAACGTAGGTGAGCGGCGCCTCCGACGTCTGCCCCGCGATCGTGTCGTCCTCGTCGAAGTGCTTGTGATCGATCTCGACGCTCACCGACTGCGAGTAGATGTCGGTCGAAGGCAGCGCATAGATCGCCGTCAGCCCGAACGACGTGCCCTTGCCCAACACGTTCGTGCCGCCGAGCGACGCGACGTCGCTGTTCGAGTGGAACACCGTCGCCATCAGGCTCCAGTGCGAGTCCTTCAGCGGCGCGAGATACGAGAACGAATAGACCTGGGCATCGCGCGGGTGCTGCGGCGCGAGCAGGAAGCTGCCCGACATCACATGGCCGAGCTGCCACAGGTTCGAATAGCTGAGCGATGCGACGGTGCGCAGCTCCGCGGTGTTCGGGCTCTGGTCGTTGTTCAGTTCGAGGCTGCCGTGCGCGGCGCTATGGTCGGTCACGTTCAGGTCCACGTCGACCGTCTGCGGCATCACGCCCGGCTTGAGCACCGGAATCACCTGACTGTCCGGCGAGCGGTTCAACTCGGTGAGCTGCTGCTGCGCGGCGTTGAAGTCCGGTACCGTGCCTTCCGTCAGAGCCGGCACGGCTTCGCGGATTTTCAGCGGCGAGTCGTACTTCGCTCCCTCGACGCGCAGACGGCCGACCTTCGCCTCCACCACCTGCAGCACGATCACACCGTTCTTGACCTGCTGCTGCGGCAGCTCGACAGCGACCGACTGGTAGCCGTTGTCCTGATAGACCTTCTGCAACGCATCGCGCGCGGCGTTCACGTCCTTTAGCGTGCGGCCCGGGCCTTCGAACGGATAGACCGCCTTCTCGACGTCGAGGCTCGACAGCGTCGTATTACCTCGCACGATGAACTCGTTCACGTCGAACGTCGCCGGCAGTGCGCCCGCCGCGGTGGGCGCCGCGGGTGCCGCGGGTGCCTGTGCGGCCCCCGCATCCGGTGCTGTCTGCTGCGCCTGTGCCTTGACGAACGGAACCAGCGTCATGCCGCCGATCAACAGTATCCCCGCAAGCCGCGGTCCCCGGCGGCCCGCCACCTCATCACTTACCCATGGCGTCATGCGTTACCCCGTGCTCGCCTGGAATTACCTGAGTCCTCTGTCAACCGGTGGCTCAGTCTGGTCGCCATACATGCTTTCTGAGTCATTTTTTTGACAATCAAATCTGTGATCCTGATTAAAATTCAAACGTATCGGAGCCCCGTTACTTCTCCGTACCGCCAGATCCATCGCACGACTGCCTGCACCCGCATGAGCGTCCTGGTCCCCCGCGACGCACTTCCCCGTACAACCGGATACGCAGCGCGATCGCAGTGACACGTTGCCGCCGCATCCCGCTACCACCGTTTCGCATATCGCTCACCCTCCATAGACGGATCGAATTGCAAGAAACCGCACACATTCTTTGCAATCCCACGCGGCACAAGCACGCAGACGGTCTCGCTACGAGCGAAACACGCGACTTGCGCATGGGAAATAACAGCGTTGAACGGACGTGTGCGCGCACAACATGGCGCGCCTGCCATGTGAGCCTGGTCGCGACAACCGAATATTTCGTAATGGTTCGTGATGAACCTGATGTGCACTGTTCAGGCCATAGCCGAGCTGTTTCGCCACACGGCTTAAGCACACGTTCAAGTCATGAATGTGAATACAGATGAGGTATCGCTTCGATTCGTGAAGCAGGTGTACATAGCACTCGAGCAAAGCGCTCGAGTGCTATGTGTTTCGCGATGAACGAATGTGGACGATCAGGTTGACCGTGCCTGGCGATACGCGTTGAGACTCCTGACGAGAAGACAGCACTGACCGGTGTCGCGCATCAGCCCGGAAATAAGGCCTGAAACGAGAGTGCCCACCCAAGCGCCTACATATCGTTCAACCCGTTCTTCTCATCCTTGCTCAGATAGGCACGCTGCGAATCCCCCAATGCACCGAAGCCAAGCACGGCGACCGAAGCCGACGGGTTATAAGCCACCGGCCCCGGCTTGCGCTTTTTGCGCTCGCCGTCATCGACCGATTCACCGAAGCCCTCGACCTGCACCGAGATGGTCCAGTGACGTTGCGGGATCCCCGATGCGTTGTTGCGCACCAGGTTCTGCGCCATCTGCGTAACCGCCGAGGTGGCCGCGCTCGCCGCCGTCAGCGCGCCGGTATCGACGCTCGCCACCACCGGCACGCCGGTCGTCTTGCCCTGCACCGTGATGTTGACCGCATTGAGCACCTGCAACGCGGCAATGTTCAGGTTGCCCGACACGCGGATACCCGCGGCACCCGCGTCCACCGTCCCGCGTGGCGCCAGCAGGTTCACGTTGCCCGGCGGCGCGTCGGGAATCGTCTGCAGCGTTGCGATACCGGCACCCGTCACCTCGCCGCGCGCATCGACCGTGCAGTAGTGGTTGACATCGCAGTCGTACTGCAACGGCGGCACGTCGGCGACCGACTTCGAGCCCTTGCCGGCATTGATGTCGCCGTTCGAACTCCAGATCGTCATGTCGCCGCCCTGCTCGGTGAACACGCGGCTTTGCGCGAGCAGCAGGCTCTGGTCCGTGAAGATGTCGACGTCGCCTTTCTCGAGCGTCAGAATGCCCATCGAGCCCGGGCCGACGACCACGCCGCCGACGCCGTTGACCAGTTCCGGCGGCGCGACCGTGCTGCCGACCAGCGCCTGTCCGCCCGGGCCGAGAATCGTCACGTTGCCGCCCTGCTGCGTCTGGATCGTCGTACTGCGAATGTCGAGGTTGCCGGTCGTTACCGTCTGGCCGCCGTTGACGCCGCCGGTCAGGTCGTTCGCGGTGTAGCCGTAGGCAGCCGGGAACAGCGTGTTGATCGCCTGATAGCCGCGCGAGTACTGCCCGTGGAACGGACTCGACGGGTCGTTGTAGTCATTGCCGACGTCGGTCAGCACGCTGAACAGCACCTGCTCGGCGAACAGCCGCTGCTCGTATGCGGGCAGCGCCTGGAACTGCTGCCATGCGGTGGCGACGCTCAGCGTGCCCACCTTGGCTGCCGCGGCATCGCGGGTACTCTGCAGGCCGTCGTCGATACCGTGGCCCGCATCGTATTGCTCCATGAATGCGACCAGCGCGGCAGAGGAACTCGGCACGCCCGCCACCGAACTGGACGGATCGATATACGTCGCGACGAAATCGGCCAGGTCGATACCCGGACCGACGCCGAACAGCACGTTCACGTTCGCGCTCTGGTGCGGCAGGTTCGGATTGTTCGCGTTGCCGACCGCATCGATGCCGGTCGTGCCCGCCTGGTAGAACTCGTTCTGTCCGGTCGCGTTATAGCCTTCCTGGCCATTCGTCAGCGGCCCGATATTGCGGCCGGCCTCGATGTCGAACGTACCCGGTCCGCCCAGCGCGAGCACCGGCACGACCGGGCTCGGCGAAGACGCCAGTGGCGTGTCGTAGATATCGCGCCCGGCGAGGATCTGCGTGACGTCGTCGTCGCGCAGGTTCTGGCCGTTGAACATCAGGTTGACGATGTCCTGCGCGGCTTCGATCTGCGCGGGCTTATCGACGCCGACGTTGACGATGTGATTGTAGAAGCCCGCGTTGTTCTGGCCTGGCGCTTCGAACACGCCGTCGACGATGCTGCCGTCGAGGCTGTAGATCTGCACCGGCAGCGTGTCGTCGGCATGCAGCGGCGTCAGCGTATGGTTGCCGGTGCTGGTGCTGCTGAGCGACGGCACGGTCGTGATGTGATTACCGGCATCGGGCATCAGCGACGGATCGAGGTCGAGCATGCCGAACGTGGGGAAGGCATTTTCCTGCGACGACAGACTGATCGACTGCGCGGCGATCAGGCTCAGTTCGCCGGTCGGCGACGGGAATAGCTCGCCGCCCGACGCAACCGTGATGCCGCCGGCCAGCGCGGCAATCTGGACGCTCGCGGGCAGCACGTACGACATGTCGTCGCCCGCGCCGCCGATCAGATTCAGCGATCCTGGACTGGTCGCGAGCGTGCCGAGTTCGACGTTGCCGGTCGTCGCCGCGATATCGAGCGCGGAGCGGGTCGAATACGCCTGCTCGTCCGGCTTGCCCGGCTGGCCGAAACTCGTGACATAGGACGGATCGACCATCGCGCCGATGTCGACGCCCTGGCGCGCGCTGACGTCGAACACCGCGTCCTGTGCGCCGAGCACCGTCGCGATCTGGCCCAGCGACAGGTTGTGGTTTCCGCCGACGGTGAACACGTTCGGGTTGTAGGTCGTGTAATCGCTGCCGTCCGGGGCGATCTGTCCGCCCGCGCTGATCGTCGCATTGCCGCGGCCGACGAAATAGTCGCCGCTCAGAATATTGCCGCCGGCCACGACGCTGAGGTTGCCGCCGCCGACCGTCACCGCGCTATTCGACGCGTCCAGATACCAACTGGTCGGCAACGACACCGCGAGATCGACGATATTGCCGCCGGCCGACACCGATACATTGCCGCCGACGCTCATCACCCCCTGATCGAAGCCGCCGAAGTTGATCGACGCCTGCGTGACGTTGCCGTTCGAGTCCACCGGGTTGCCGGTTTCCATCCACTGCCACCAGAACTGACGGATATCGGTGCCGACGTTGCCGGTGATGCTGCCGTCCGCATCGATGGCCTGCTCGACGCCGACGATGTCGTGTTGCGCGTGAATCGAAATGTCGCCGCCGGCCTCCGGACTGACAGTCGGGCTGACCACCAGTCCGGCAATCCCTTGACTCGGATTGGCGTTGATCAGCGTCGCGCTCTGGCCGACCGGTGCGCCCGCCGCCGGTATGCCGGCCGTGTAGATGGCGCCCGGCGCGGTGGTGTCGAGCAGTTGCACGTCGTTGGCCGCGGCAATCTGGATCGAGCCCGTGCCGGTTCGGATCATCGTCGGCGACGTGATGATGAGGCCGTCGCTATTCAGGAAGTCGGTGTGACCGTCGAGCGACACGTCACCGCCGCCCGATGCGCTGAACAGCGATGCCGCCTGCAGCGCGAGCGGATTCGCGCTGTTCATGTCGGCGCCGGCCACGAACCGGAACGTCGAACTGTTGCCGCCGTTCAGCGACTGCGATTGCAACGGCAACGGATTGGCGGCCGTCACGATCGGCGACGGCGTGTTGTCGGTCAGCGGCGCGACGATGATCTGGATCGTCGTGCCGTTGCTGCCCGGACCCCGCGTTCCGCCGCTGGTGTTGATCGACCCGGTGATCCCCTGCACTGCCGGCGGCGTCGGAAAACCGATGAACTGGGCCTGATTTTCAGCGGCTTGAATCTGCGCGCCGAATTCGTTCAGGTATTCCAGATAGAGCAGCGGCGTGCTCGCCTGCAGGCCCGGCGCCGGCGCGGTCGGCGCAACCAGGTTGCCGGTCGCGGCCGGTAAGCGGTGCGACGTCGCCAGCTCCTGCATGTTGGTGATCCCGCCGCCGTTCGCGGGCGGATACGGGTCGATCAGGAATTCGGCATAGGCGGCGTACAACGCATAGTATTCGGCGATCTGGTTCGCATCCGTCGTGTTCGTCGGAATGCCAGGACCCCAGATCTCGCCCTGGTACGAGTTGCCGCTGTTCTGGCCGTAATACGACAGCAGCGTGCCGCCGGGGTAGGTCCCCTGCGGCGTATTCGCGTACAGGTTGAAGTCGAACGCGTAATCCGTCGGATCCGGTACATAGATCGACGTCGTGCTGCCCGGATGCACCGGATTGGCGATCTGGAAGAACCCGTCGGTGACGCTCGCATCGACCTCGACGTTGTTCGCCGCGCGGAACGTGATGATCGGCGCCTGACCGTTGAAGCGGTACGACAGCATGCCCGGCGTCGCGCCCGAGCCGAGGTTCCAGTTCGTCACGATCGAGATGTTGCCGTTGTTGATCGCGTTGTCCGGATTGTCGAGTTCGATACCCGGCACCACGTTGACTGCCGGCATGGCGGCGAACTGCTGGGCGACGCCGCTCACGCCGTTGGCGACGAACTGCATCAGCGTGCCCGGTATCACGGTCTGCGTGCCGTCGCCGTTGATCACCGTCTGCGCGCCGTAGAACATCTGGTGATTGGTATTCGTTGCGCCATCGGCCGGCACGAACGTGTCGTTCGTCAGGTCGCTGGCCAGATCGCTTTTGATCTGCGCCCACGACGCGCCCGGATCGTTCGACAGCGTGGCCGTGGTCCATGTGCCGGTCGACGCGTCGTAGGTGCCGGGCGTGTAGTCGATCGTGTTGCCCTTCGGGTCGGTGAAGGTGCCCTTCACGAGCTGCGCCGTGCCGTCCGGACCGACCGGCTGATACCACCCGGCCGGATCGACGATGCCGTCGAAGTGCTGCGCGCCGGTCGTCGTATCGGTGGTGCTCCACACTGCGTACGCTTCGAGATTCACCGCGCGCGCGCCCTTGATGTTGGCGCCCGACAATCCGACGTTCACGTACTGGCCGCCATTGGTCGCCGCGTCGCTGAGCAGCGGCGCGCGCAGGTTCACGACGCCGCCGAACAGGCCATCCTGCAGCACCGTCGCCATGCCGCCGCCGGACACGTCGATCGTCGCGCCCGAGCCCAGCGTGATCTTGCCGGAGTTGCCGTACGCGACGTTCTCGTAACCGTATTGCGCGTTATATGAACCGGATGTCGGCGTGCCGCTGGTGCCGATATTGATCGTGCCGCCGAGCTGCGTCGACAGCGCGTTCGCGACCGGCGCCGCGGACGGATCGGAATTCGGCAGGTACGCGTCCGAGCCCTCGGCGCTCAGCGTGCCTTCGACGTCGACGCTGCTGCGTCCATACAGATCGATCGTGCCGCCCGCGTGCCCTCCCGATGCATCGGCAATGCCGTTCGCGTCGATCGTGCCGTTGATGATCACATTGCCGTTCGCGGTATCCGCCGCGCTGCCCGCGCCGCCGTCGGCGCTCAGCGACACCGTGTGCGCGTTGATCGAATGGCCGCTCGACAGCACCAGGTTGCCGGTCCTGGTCTCGATCGTGATCGCGTTGTTCACGCCGCTGGTCGCGAGTTCGGTCGCGAGATTGTCGAGATCGACCGCGCCGCCGGTGGCGAGCGAGAACGATCCGCCGGTGTAGCCGGAGGCCGCGCCACCGCTGATCGTGCCGTTCAGTTCGACGGTCTGGTCCGGCGCCGACAGCGTCAGACTGCCGGCCGCACCGCCGCCCTTCGCGCCCGCGAAGTTCAGCGTCGAGCCCGCCGCGACATTCACGGTGCCGATATCGGACGTCAGCGAGATCGCGCCGCCCGGCGCGAAGACCGCCGTATCGAACACCGGCAGCGCAACGCCGCCCACATCGATGGTCGAGCCGGCCGCGATATCGACGTCGCCCGCGCTCGCCTCCATCGTCACATCGCCGCCCGGCGCTTCGATCGTCGCGCCGTTGTCGTGGATCGTCGCGCTGAGGAACGTGAAGGCGCCGCCGAGTGAGGTCAACGTCGGTACGGTGCCTTGTGCCGCGTTCAGGTCGAGTTCGTCGGTGGTCTTGATCGTCGAGCCGGAACCGGTGCCCGCAATGAACGCGGGCGCGCTCATCGCGACCGGCGTATTGCCGAAGTCGAGCGTGCCGTTGCCCGACGCGACGATCGCGCCGGTGCTGTTCAGCGCCGCGGAGGAGAAGCCGGCGATCGTCGCGTTGCCGTTGCCGAATGCGAGCACGTTCGCATCGAGCGTCAGCGTGCCGCCGCCCGCGACGCCCCCGGTATCCGGCGCGCCAACGTCGTTGCTCAATGTCAGTTGCGGCGCACTGATCGTCACCGATCCGCCGTTGCCCTGGAACACGCCGGCGCTCAGTTCGACCTGATTGACGAAATTCACGTCGACGTCGCCGTCGAAATCGATCGCGCCGGAACTGCGCAAAATCACTTCATGCGCGCCCGCCAATTGCGCGAGCTGGGTCTGCCCGACCACGAAGCCGGGCAGCGCGGCAGCCGCCGCGCCGGTCTGGTTGGTGAACGTGATTGCCGAACCGTCGACGGCGATCACATTGCCCGACAGGCTCGCGGCCGGACTGAAGCTCAGGTTGCCCGACGAATCGAGCGTCAGCGCCGCGCCGCCGTCGAGCACCGCGCCGGCCCCGACCGTCAGCAGACCGGCATTGCTCGCGACCGGCGACGTGTTCTGGCGCGTGACGACCACGTCGCCGCCATTGCTGACCGACAGGAACGCGCCGTCGCCGGAAACCGCCGCTATGGCGGCGGCGCCGTTCGCCGCGGCCACCCCGTTCTGGCCGATCGTGATCGGCACGTCGCGCGCGGCCGGATAGCTGCCTTGCGCCTGGATCACGCTGCCCGGGTCGATACGCAGCCCGTTCGCCGCGTTCGGATCGGTGCCGGTCGGGTCCGTCTTCGTGACCAGCATCACTTCCGGTCCGGTCAGCGGATCGGCCGCGTCGTTCGACACGACGATGCTGTTCGCGATCGCATCGATCGTGATGCCGCCGCTGGTCGGCGTGCGCGTGCCGCCGATTAGCAGGCTGCCCGCGCCGAGCGTATCGAGCTGATCGGCGCTGATCTGCAGATAACCCGGCAGCACCGCTTCGGCGCCGGAACCGCTACCGACGATCTGGATATCCTGCGACGCGATATCGACTTCGGCCGGCGCGCCGCCGGGCGCCGCCGATGCGTTCAGCGCCGCGCCGAGCGACAGCGCGCTGGTCGCGGCCAGCACGAGCTGGCCGCCATCCCTCGGCAGCGGCGGCGTGACGTTGCCCTTGTCCGCCGCCTGCGCCGCGAAGAAGCTGTTGGCGCCGGTCAGCGTGTACTGCGAGTACTGCTGCCACACCTGCGCCGACTGCACGTCGAACACCAGCGGCGTCGCGCTGCGCGAGCCGTCGAGCGCATTGCTCATGTAGCCGGTCGCGACCACGGTGCCGTCCGCGAGCGTCTGCGCGGCGCCCGGCACGGCCGTGCCGCCGGCGCTCGACACGGTGACCCGGTATGCGCCGGGCAGCGTCGCGTACTTCGCCGGCAGCAGCGTGTAGTTGCCGGCCGGCAAGCCCGGCACACCCGACAGATAAACCGATTCGCCGACTGCGCTATTGAGCGCCGCGCTGCCGATGCCCATCGAGTCGGTCGTCGTGGTGGCGCCGGCCGAGTTGGTCGACGGCTGGACCGTCTGCGCGAACACCGGATCGTAGGCCGCCACCGGCGCCTGCGCGCCCGGCAGGATCGCGTAGACGTTGCCGCCGTTCGCGTTGACCGGCACCGCGAGCCCGCCCGCGTTCTTCGAGTAGTCGATGTTGTATTGCGACAGCAGGTCGCGCGTGCCGCCGGTGCCCGGCACCCATTCCTCGGCCTGCAGATCGCCGCCGCCGGACAGGTCGATGGTCGCGCCCGCGTTCAGTGCGACATGGCTGCCGTTCACGCTGATGAACTTCGCCGGCGGCGCGGCCAGGTCCGGCACCGAGCTCGCGGTGCCGCCGATCGGATTGAATTGCCACTCGACGCCGTCGATCGTCGCGCCGTACGGAATCAGCGCGCCATCGTTCGATACCGACGTGACGCTGTTGCTGCCGAGCACCACCGAATCGGTCGCGACCAGCAGCGGCGCTTGTCCACTGGTCGGCACGAGCGGGCTGAACTGCGCCTGCGTGGCCGGATCCGTCGGATCGCCGATACCGAAGATCAGGCTGCCCGACGGCGCACGCACGGTGCCCGACTGCACGATATTGGTCGCGTCGACCAGCAGCGCGCCGCCCGCCGACAACGGCACGCCCGATGTGCCGTTCGACAGGAACGTGATCGTCGTCGGCAGCGGCGCGCCGTCGACCGTCGGCCCGACCGCCGCGAGAATGAAGCTGCTGCCTGTCGACGGATAGACATCCGCCGCGCGCAGCGTCAGGTTGCCCGACGTGACCAGCACGCCGTCGCCGAGCGCCTCGCCGCTCGGGATCGCCGAGCTCATGCGGATATCGCCGCTGCTCGTCAGGTTGGTCTGCGCGAAGTTATTGAGCTGGAACTGGTTGACGAGGTCGACGAACGACGCGTTCACGTTCAGCGTGCCGTCGCCGGCCGCCACGACCGGCGTGAAGACCCCCTGGTTGCCGATGCCCATCGGTGCGTCGATCGCCACGTACGGCGCGGCAAGATTCACCTGCGGCGCGCCGAGCGCGCTCACCCCGGTCTCGCCTTTCAGCAGCGCGGCGAGCGTCTCGCCGTTCGTCAGGCTCTGCACGCCGCTGTCGTTCAGTGCAACGATCTGCGTGCTGTCGATGATCAGCGCACGCGACAGCGACAGATCGATACTGCCGTCGAAGATCACCGGCGCCGTCGGCGCCTCGCCGCTGTGCCCGCCGTTGACCACCAGCGTGCTGATGCCGGAGCCGTCCAGCCGGTCGAGCGCGAAGCGCATCACGCCATACGATGTCTGGTCCGCCCCGTTCGAGGTCGTGGTCGCGCCCGGAAAATCCTGGCCCGGCGCCAACCCGGCCGGTACCAGTTCGCCGCTCTGCTGCAAGACCAGTGCGGTGGTGCCCGGCGCAATCGCGTTGCCGCCACCCGGCAGCAGCGCCAGCGTGATGGGGTTCAGCTCGGCGAGCAGCGTCAGCGTGCCGCCCTGCGCCTGCGCGGCGCCCGGCTGCGCGCGCAGCGTGCCGTCGAACGCGAGGCCACCCGCGGCGCCGAGCGTGATCGAGCCGGCGTCGCTCCATACCTGCTGCGGCGCATACAGCCCGGACGATTGCGGCATGTCGAAGGTGGCCGAGGCTCCGGATACGTCGATCACCGAGCCGGCCTGCGCGACCACGAAGCCCGAGTCGTCGACCAGCGACACTGAGCCGCCCGGCAACACCTTGCCGCTATCCGGCACGATCATGCCCTGCGCGGTGCGCACCGGCGCCGCGGACGGATTGGTCAGCGCGATGCCGGCCACGTCGAGTACCGCGTTCGCGCCGAGCCATACCGATTTGCTGTCCGACGTGAAGTTCGCGCCGCCCAGCGCGCTCTCGCCGAGCACCGTCAGGTTCGAACCCAGCGGATCGCCGGTCAGCGTGATCTCGCCGCCCGGTGCGTAGATCGAACCGAGGACCGTGGTCTGCGCGGGCGAACCGAGATCGACGTGCGCGCCCGGGTCGGCGACGATCGACGCGCCCTCGCCGAGCGTCACTGCGCCGGTCACGTCCGTATAGCCGGGACGCGTCACGTTGAGGCCCACGCCCTGCGGCTGCCAGGCCAGATAGTTGCCGGCGGTCAGTTGCAGACTGGTCGGCTGGCGATAGTAGGCGTCGGTGGTACCGAGCGTCGTCAGCCCGTTCGAGAACAGGTCCGAGCCGCTCACCGCGCCTTGCAGCGCGGCGCCGTTCGGCAGCAGATTCTGTTGCGTCAGCCGCAATTGGGTGCCCGGCGCGATCGTCGCGTCGTACATCGCATTCAGCTCGTACTTGCCGAAACCCTGCTGAGCGAAAAAGCTGTCCGGCAGATAGACGGTCCAGTTCGGCGTCTGCGACGCATCGCCGCCGATCTGGAAACCGAGCGCCTGCAGCGCGAGCGTGCCGCCGCCCGCGAAGCCCGCGCTGCGGATCGTGCCGTTCAGTTCGAGCGTGCCCGCGGTCGGCTCGAGGGTCGGCAGGTTCGAGCCGCCGTCGCCGGTGTCGCCGAACTGCAGTTGCGTGAAATAGGTCAGCAGCGCGAGGCTGCCGCCCTTGCCCTGGGCGACGCCGTTGCTCATCAGCAGTTGCCCGTTCGACTGGATCTCGCCGCCGCCCGACACATCGATCAGGCTGCCCGTCTGCAGCACGATCGAGCCGCTCGTGTCGGTGATTGGGGTACCGGGGGGAGCAAACAGCACGGTGTTGCTGCTGTCCGGCGTGGACACGATGATCGTGCCGCCGTTGATGTATTCGCTGTCGCCGGTCACGGTGCCCGGCGCCTGCTGCGTATCGTTGTTGACCCACTGGCCCGCGACGCTCAGCACGCCGTTCGCGCCGAGCACGACGTTGCTGCCGAAGCCGCCGGTGATCGTGATGTTGCCGCCCGGCGCGATCAGGCTACCGAGGATCGTGATGTCGCCGCCGCTGTGATCGGTCAGCGTGATCGAGCCGCCCGGCTGCACGCTGAGCTGCGTGCCGGCGGCGACCGTGAAGCCCTTGCCGCCGGTCTTGTTCTCGGTCAGCGAGACGTTCGAGAAGCCGCCCGCGCTCAGCGTGTTCGCGGGCACCACCATGTTCTCCAGCACGTTGTCGGGGTCGGTGGCCGGCAATGCGCTGAGCGCGTCGGTATCGAGCGGCGTGCTCGCGCCGAAATTCGTGCCGAGCGAGTCGAGCGACGGCGCGCTGTTCTGGATGATGATCGCGGTCTCTTCGCCGCCGACCGTCGTGCTCCCGCCGAGCGTCAGCGCCGCGTTCACGCCGAGAGCGAAGGTGCCGCCGATCGGCTGGTTGTTGTTCTGCACCTGCTTCGAGCCGCCGACTGCCTGCGCCTGGATCTGCCCGTCGAGCACCATGTCCTGCGTCGCGAAGATATCCAGCGTGCCCGCGTTGCCGCCGACGATGAAGTCGCTCTCGTAGACGCCGCCGGTCAGCAGCGGGTTGTACCACTCGTTGGTGACGCCCCAGCGACTGTGCCGGTCGACGAACACGCCGGCCACGCCGACGTAGGTGTCGTACGGATTCGCCTGGCCGATCGGCACGATCGCGCCGTTCGCATCGACGAGCCGCGTCGTATCGACGATGCCGCCGTCGTAGTGCACGTAGCCGCCGTTCAGGTTCAGCGTCGAGCCGCTGGCCGTCATCACCTCGTTGGCGGCGAGCTTGATCGTGCCGCCGTTGGTCAGCAACTGGTCGATCGAACGCGGAATCAGATCGACATAGCCGGACAGGTTCAGGATCGGGCTGCCGACCCATTGGCTGCCGTCCGGGTTGGTGCCCGACAGCGTGCTGTCGAATATCAGGTTCTTGAAGCCGTTCAGGAAGCCGTCGCGCAACAGCGGCGAGTTCGCGAGCTCGTTCTCGCTGATCGTCGGCACGGTGACGAGGATGTCCGAGATCGGCAGTTCGACGTTCGCGATACCCGATACGTCGATCGTGGCGCCGTTGTCGATATAGAGACGCCCCTGCACCGCGGTATCGCCCGCCGGCGTCCGGTCGCCCGCGCCCAGGCCGCCCGGCGTCAGCGCGACGAGCGACACGGTCGAGCCCGGCGCCTCGACCAGCGAGCCGCCCTGCATCCAGATCGAGCCGGCCGTCGCGGAGACCGTACCCGCCGTGAAGGTGGTGCCGGGGCTCGACGTCGCGGTCTTGCCGTCGTCGTCCGGCAGCACGGTGGTCACCGAACCCGGCCCGAACACCAGTTGCCCCGCGCGCGGCGTGCCCAACGTATCGTTACCGTCCGAGATGCTTTGCTGCGGATAGGTCGCGGTCGGATTGGTGACGATCAGCGGCGTGTTCGCCTGGTGCTCGTCGACCGTCGAGATGATGATGCTGCCCGGCTCGCTGACGCTGGTGGTCACGCCGACCACGCCGTTCTGGTTGACGTTGGTGCCGAGCAGATTGACCGTGCCGCGCTCGGCCTGCACGAGGCCCGTATTGGTCAGCGTGCCGGCCGGCGTGATGTCCGGCGCGAGCGCGCCGGTGCCGGCCGACACGCGTCCGCTCAGCTCGGGCATCAGCACCTGCGGATTCGCCTGGTTCGGCGCGAGGCTCACACCGATACCGGCCGCAAGCACCACCTGGCCGTCCGTCGCGGCAATGCTGCCGGCGTTGTTGACCTGATATCCGGCGATCAGCACGAGGCCGCCGTCGCTGACCGTGCCGTTCGTATGCGTGGTGATCGACGCGCCCTGCTCGATCGTCACGTTACCCGGCGGCACGTAGTCCGAAGCCGCGGCGACCGAGACCGCGTTGCCGAGGCCCAGCACTTCGTTGGACGGCACGGATGTCGAGATGATCGGCTTGCTCTGGCCCGCCTCCAGCCCGGCGAGGCCACCGGTCTGACTGAGGAAGAACTGGTTGCTCGCCTCGACGTCGCTCGGGGTCTGCACGATGTCGTCGTTCAGGTTCAGGAACTCCATCGCCGAGGCCACCAGCGAATGGACGTTGACCTGCGAGCCCGCGCCGAACACGATGCCGTTGCGGTTGACCACGTACACCGAGCCGTCCGCCTTGACGTTGCCGAGAATCTGGCTCGGCGCGCCCGTCGGATCGACGATGCGGTTCAGGATCACCCAGTTGTTCGCGCCGTTGGTCTGCGTGCCGCCCGACTGATCGAAGTCGAGCGTGGTCTGCCGGCCGACGTTCATCGTCTGCCACGTGACCACCGCGTCCTGCGCCGTCTGCTTGACGGTGACGTTGACGGTGCCGTTCGGGTTGACCGTCTGCACCGGCCCGTTCGCGTTGATCCACAGGTTCGGATTGCTGCTCGCATTGGAGGTCGCGGCGGTCGGCAGGTTGTTGGTGTCGAACGCCACGCCCGGCGCCACCTGCAGCCCGCCGGCGGCGAGCCCGTTCGGCACGTTCGACCCGTTCGACGATGCAGCCGCGGCTGCGGCCGCCTTCTGTGCGGCGATCTGCTGGGCGATGCCCTGCGCCGCGCGCGCGAGATTCTGGATCGACGGCTGGCTTACCTGCAGCGCCTGTTGCGGCGAGATCCCGACGCCGAGGTTCGTCACGCCGGCAGCGCCGCCGCCCGCGACGCTCACCCGCGCGCCGGCGTTCGCCAGGTTCACGAGCCCGGCGGCATGCGCGTTCGTCGCGGCGCTCGCCGCCAGCATCAAGGCAATCGCATGGCAGACCGGACGCAGTGTCAACGCATGTCGGCTGAAAGAGTGGCGGACGGCTTTTGCTTGTTCGAACTTACGGGCACTCATGTGCAACTTCCCCTGTGGCGAGCCACTTACAGAATGTGAACGAAATAGGTTTTCGGCTTCATTGCCCCTCTGCAGGGGGCGTACATTGCACTTACGAACGAGCCTGTCTAAACCCGCCTATTTATTGGTCTCGTATCGTGTAAAAGGCGTGAATGTGGGGGGTGAGGGGTCGTTGGGGAGTGGGATAGAGATACAGATGGCGACGACGCCGAGAAGAAAGACTGAGGCGGGAGGTCTAGAGCGGCCGTGAGCCGCAGGCCGCTGGCTGCGGCTCATGGAGGGAAACAGCGTGCCCGCAATCATAGGCACGCGCGTCCGAAAAGCGGCATCCGGTTCGCCCGGCTTGCCGCGTAAAGATCAAGTGAAGAGGACGACGCGTCCAGGCAGCCGCACCGCATGCGCGCCGGTGATGCGGCAAATCAGATCGATCGCATCGTCGAGCCGCGCCAGCGCGAACTGCGCATGCACGCGCGCGTCCTTCAGCCCGGCATTGTTCAGAATGAGCCTGCCAGGCCGGTAGCGGTTGATTTCCTCGACGACGTCGGTCAGCGGCGCGTCCTTGAACATCAGCACGCCGCGACGCCAGGCTGTCACCATGCCCGCATCGACCCGCGAGACCGGACGCACGTTGCGATCGTCGTACATCAGTTGTTGCGACGCCGACAGCGTCAGCTGCCCGCGCGGATGCTCGAAGGCAAGCTCGCCCGATACGCAGGTGACGCACACGTTATCGCCGGTACGGCGTACGTCGAAGCGCGCGGCGCTGGCCTGCAGCCGGCCGCTCCCCGCCTTGACGACGACCGGCAACGCGGTAACGCCGAGCGCCGGCGCGCTCGCGACGACCTCCGCTTCTCCAGCCAGCAGATCGATGCCGTGCTGGCCGTCCGACATGTCGTGCGTCCGCAGCAGATCGATACGGGTTTGCGTGTTCATCTCGACCACGACGTGCGCGGAAAGCGCGACCTGGCGTTGCTCGCCGGTTTCCGTCCGGTAATCGGACGCGAAGTCGCCCAATGCCGGCCACAGTTGCATCGGCGGACGAAATGCCAGCCATGACGCGCCCGCCGCCACGGCAAAACCCACGAAGGCGCGCCGTGCCGGCCGCGGCACCAGCGCACGGGCCGCCCGTGCGTCCGCGGCACGATCGGCGGCGCGCTGCTCGGCCCTGACCTCGCCGGCCACGACGCCAAGCTGCGTCCATGTCCGGCTCAGCACGCGGGCCACGCGAGCGTGATCGGGATGTTCGTCGCACCAGCGCTGAAACGCCTGAGCGTCATCCCGCGTCGCGCGGCCGGAGCGCAATCGCACCAGCCAGGCTTGCGCCTGTCTTGCGATCTCCGTGGACGGGTCGTCCGTTTTGCTCATCGTGTCCATATCAGAATTTTCGCCGCCCTTTGACTTGCCTGTTGCTGTTTTCCAGGGCCGTGGCGTCTATTTCCAGCATCTGCGCGTAGCACTGTTTGATGGCTTCGCTCAATTCCCGTTCGACGAGGCGCAGCGAAATGCCGAGGCGCTTCGCGATCGCCGCATTCATTTCGCCATCGACGCGCGCTGCCAGCAGGATCTCGCGGCGACGCGGACTCAGTCCTTCGACGACAACCTTCAGCGCATCGACTTCGCGGCGCGCCGCAACGATCCGCTGCGGATCGGCGAGCTCGTCCTCGACCTCGAAGATTTCGTCGACTTCGTCGCCAAGCAGATACCACTGTTCGCGGCGATAACGATCCGTCGCGGCATTGGTCGCCACGCGCAGCAGATAGGCGTCGCTGACGGTCGTGCTCGCCTCGCCCATATTTTCGAGGCGCAACCACGCGTCGTGCAAGGCGTCGGCGGCGTTGTCCTTGGACCCCGTATAGTATTCGAGGTGTCGCCGCAGATACTGGTAGCGTGAAACAAACAGCGCCTTCAGACGGGCGCGAGGGCTATCGGACATGCGCCCTAACCTCCGGTGTCGGGTTCGGGGCAATCAGGCACGACGCCGCCGCCTTGCGGCCGGACCAGGATCGTGACCGGCTCGGGAAGCGCGGCCGGCGGCGCGGCATCGAGCACCAGCGTGCGCACGGTGCGCGCAATCGCCGCGTCGCGCTCAGGTGTGCCGGTCGTGCCGACTATCTTCGCGTCGGCGACTTCTCCGCGACTCCCAATACGTAGCTGCATCATCAGCCGATAGTTGCCGGGGCGCGTCTGCGAGGATTGACACAAGGCCTGCGTCAAACGCGTTTGCAGCATCGCGGCGTAGCCGCGATAGTCGCTGCCGTTAGCGCCGACACCGGCGATCTGTTCTTGCGGAATTTCCGCGGGCGGCGCGGGTGGCGGCGACTGCGTCGGGACCGGCGACGGCACGATCGCGACGGCATTGGCATCGGTGAAACTCATCTGCAACCCCGTGCCGAACAGCAGGCGCAGCAGCGCGTCGCGCGGCGAGTAGTCGCCGTCCACCGGCGCGTTGGTACGGCCGTCGAGCAACGTGCTTTTGACCAGCACCGATAGTCCCGTGAGGCGCTCGTATTCATCGAGCGCTTCGGCCAACGGTTGTCTGGGCAACTGGAAGTGCATCTGCGCGGACGGGCGATCGACGGAAGCGCTGTCGATGCTGTCGGGCTGGCCGGCTTCCTGAGCCAGCACGCGTGGCGCCATCAGCGCACCCTGCAGAAGAAGGCAAACAGCCGGTGCCACCAGGACACTAGTCGAGGCCCGTGTGCCTGTCATAAAAAGAAAGCCGAAAATAGATTTACGGCGCGGATGTCGGGTTATTGCTGCAATGTCGCCGTTTTGCGCCCCAGACTGTAAAAACGAAAGATGACAATTGCGTGTCGGCGGGATGCGGGCGCGATCAGTCGGCCATTCGCTTCTTTTACCCCTGACCGTCAGGCGACGGCCATTGCTGCCGGGCGTGCAGCACGTTGAGTATCTGCGCACGGCTGCCGATCACGCGATACACCATCAGATAGTTTTCCGTCACGATGGCTTCGCGCGTGCCACGCACGCGGCCAGCGCGGTACAGGTTCGGATTCGACGTAATGCGGGCGGTCGTGGACTGAATCCCGGCCGCGAGCGTCGCGGCGCCTTGGGCGCTCTCTTCGCGTACGCGATCGAGGATGTCGGCGAGGTTCAGTAGCGCGGTCGCTGTCCATTCGACAGTGACCGTCATGCGCGCGGCGTCCGTTTGGTTTTAGGCGCCGCCTTGCCCTTGGCAAGCGCGCGCAAGCCCTTGGTGTCGCCGGTTTGCAGCAGGGTCGCCACCGCATCATGCGGCGCCTTCACGCTGCCGGGCTGGTCGGCCGCATCGATCGACGCGCGCACCGTCTCGCGAAACCACTTGTTATAGGCGGCGTCCGCATGCGCTGCGCGCATCTGCTCGCGCGCGCGTTCGGCCTTGGACTGCTCGGCCGCCGATCGCGGTGTGGCCGGATCGTACTGTGCCGCGTCTACCTCGAAACGGACGATGCCGAGTTCGCGCAGATAGGTTGCCAGCGTCTCGAAGTGAGCCCAGGTGCGGACGTTACCGCGCTGAGTAGCGAGTGCCCGCTCGGTCGTGCCATAGCAAAACAGCACGGCCCAGCCGCCACGCTGACCGACGACGTGCACCGCCAGCACCACGCCTGCGTCGATGAGACCGGACAGGGTTTTTTGATCGATGGTTTCAGGTGCCATGGTGTCAGCCGTTCAAGTGTTCAGGTGTCGATGTGTGTGGGATAGATCGGGCGAAACGATGAGGGCCGCCGCTTCGGTTGCCGCGTTTCGATGGTTGGGTTGGCGCGCATGGCGCTATTGCTAGTGGGAGCCGGTGGCTTTCCCGTCTCTTTTGACTGGTCGGGGAACAGGATAGAGGTTATCACAATCCAGGATTGTGATTTCTCGCTTTCAGGATGTTGATGAAGAAATTTGACGTGGCGCCGTCACGCCCCGCCGAACTGGGTCGGCGGGGCGTGACGGCGTTGCCGAAGCCTTCGACTTGAACGGACGACACCTCGCCGTCACGCGCTCACGCATTCAGCGTCGTTCAATCACGACTTCGAGATACTCGCTCGGTAGGACGAGTGTCGCGTCGTTCGAGCGGTTACGGCTCTCGATCAATGCCATCAGATCGCGATGAAACGCCGCCTGCGGTTCACCATCGAGCGCAGCAAACGCCTTGTTCATCGGCCCATAAAACGTGCGGAACACGTCGATGAAATGCGCCGGCGAGCGATAGCGGAACATGAAATCGCGGCTGGTCGCGGTGATCCTCCGCGCACTATCGCCGAACAGTTCTTCGAGGCGCGCCTTCGCGCCCCAGAGCGCCGGCGACTTCACGCCTGCCGGCGGCGGAACGTGCTTGCCGATCGTCTTGAATAGCTGCCCGATGAAACTTTCCGGCGTCCAGTTGGCAAGGCCGATCCGTCCGCCAGGCTTGCACACGCGCACGAGCTCAGCCGCGGCTCTTTCCTGGTTGGGCGTGAACATCACGCCGAAGGTCGACATCACGATGTCGAATGTGCCGTCCGCGAAGGGCAGCGCTTCAGCGTCCGCTTCCTGGAACTGCACGGGCAGTCCCTCAGCTTGCGCGCGCGCCCGGCCCGAATCGAGTAGCGAAGCAACGTAGTCAGTCGACGTCACGTCGCACCAGCGGCGCGCGGCGGCGAGCGTTGCGTTGCCGTTTCCCGCGGCGACGTCCAGCACGCGACTGCCGGCGCGCAGGTCGAGCGCTTCGCAGAGATTCTCGCCAACGATCTGCAGTGTCGTGCCGACCACCGCATAGTTGCCGGTCGACCAGGCGACCTGCTGACGGGCCTTGACGGCGGCAAAGTCTGGAATGGAAATGGAAGCGGAATCTACAGTGGACATGGAGAACTCCTCAAAAGCCTGACTGGCAAGACACAGACGCGTGGCCGCGCTGCATATCCGATTGCGCCGTCAATTCTTGATGAGCGTGCCCTCGCGGCGCGAGTCGCAATGACAATCGCCCATCTCCGCGGGTTTGTCTGCTCAACATGAACTGAACCGCGCCGCGCGAGCATTGACCGCCATCGATGCCTGCATGATCGATGGCTGTCTCCGGACGAAATCTGCCGGCGCTTTGCTGACGTTCGATTGGCGTTTAATCGTTCGTTGGTGCAGCGGCGTGATTGCTAGTATCGGCACACACGTCGTGTTGAGGAATGACCGGGCGTCCAGAATTTGTGCTCGGGACGCCGAAACTGATCAGCAGTCTGTCGGATGCGTTCTTAGATGTTCTTCGTGCCCCGTGTTTCGCAGGCACGGTTTATCTAAGCACGGTCTTAACAGTGCCATGGTGTGTCGTCGGGGAAGTCACGCGGATTTTTCATCGGCTTTCTTTTTTGTCCGACTGTCTTGTCGCGCCGACACAGAGGGAAACAGCCAGACCTCAACGAAAGCGCCACGACTTTGCGTGGCGCTTTGCGCAATATTCCGCAGCCCGGCAGAAAATCAATGCGCGAGAATCTCCATCGCACTCTTCTTCAATTCCAGAAACCGCGGTTCGAATGCGACCTGCGGAGTCCGCGGCCTTTCCAGTTCGATCGGTACATCGAGTGCGACCCGCCCCGGCCGCGCCGATAGCACAACCAGGCGCGTACCGAGAAAGATCGCTTCGTCGATGTCGTGCGTGATGAAGACCACCGTGCAATGCAGTTGCTCCCACAGCGCGGTCAAAAACGTCTGCATGGAACTGCGCGTCTGCGCATCCAGTGCGCCGAAGGGCTCGTCCATCAGCAGCACCTTCGGCTTCATCACGAGCGCGCGCGCGATCGCCACGCGCTGCTGCATGCCTCCCGATAGCTCATAGGGCTTATGCCGGGCGAACGACTCCAGACCGATGATCTTCAGAATATCCGCCGACTCCTTGTGCCGTTGCGCCTTCGGCACCGAATGCAGCGACGGTCCGAACTCGATGTTCTCTTCCACGCTGAGCCACGGAAACAATCCGGCCTGCTGGAACACGACGACGCGATCGGCCCCAGGCTGGTCCTTGACCTCGCCATCGATATAGATGTTCCCGCGCGAAGGCGAGGTCAGACCGGCGAGCAGATGCAGCAAGGTCGTCTTTCCGCAGCCCGAGGCACCGAGGACCGTGATGAACTCACCGCCCCGGAACTGCAGATTGATGTTCTCCAATGCCGAAATGGTGCCGAATGTCTTGTACAGCGAATCGATGACGATGTTCAAGTTCGTCTCCTGCGCGGCAGTCAGAAAATCGCTAGCTCAGTGCGCCAGATCAGTGCGCCAGATGTTTCGAGTACTGTGGCGCGACGTTGTTGTCGAAATTCGCCGGCACGCTCGGAATGCGGCCTATCGAATTGAGCACGTTGGCCGTGTTCACCAGCGTCTGGTACGTGGCGGAAGTTTTGACGCCCGCGTCGAGGCCCATCACTTTCGGCGTGGTCTGGTCCGCGCCGGAAAACAGCTCGTAACCGGCGAGTTCGCTCGTCGCGACGGGCACGGTCACCCCCGTTGCTTTCGCCATCTCGGCAAGCGCCTTGTCGCGGTCCTTCATCGTCACCTGGTAACCCTGATCGAGCGCCGCGACAAAACCCTGGACCAGTTCCGGATGCGCCTTCGCCCACTCGGAGTTGGCAATACAGACGTTATAGCTCGACGCTTCCCGCGGCAAATCGCCGTCCGTCTTGATGGTTTTGCCACCAGCCGTACGCAGCGCGCTGAATACCGGATCCCAGACGATGGCCGCGTCGATCGCGCCGGTCACCCACGAGGTGCGCATCTGCGGCGGCGCCATATTGATCTGCGTGACGGAGTCATACGGCACATGCGCGGCCGCGAGGAAGGTCGCCAGTTCGAACGAGGCCTGCGAGCCCGCCACGATGGCGATCTTCTTGCCCTTCAGCCCAGCGACGTCGTTGATGCCGCTATCGGGCTTCACCACGATGCCGGCCGCGTTGGTGTAACGCTCCTGGTTGTACACGATGGTCATCGGCAGGCCCTGCGCAATCGCGGTGACGAGCGGCGGCACGCCGAGGCCGCACATGAACGTGAGACTGTTCGATGCCAATGCACTCATCGCGGCCGGGCCGGAACTGAAGAGCTTGTACTGGACATCGGCGTTCATCTGCTTTTCGAACATGTGCTCGGCCATCGACACCATGTACGGATCGGCGCCGTTGTCCTCGTAACCGATGATCACCTCGGGCTTGCTCTGCGACTGAACCGCGCCGGGAAACAGACAACTACCAGCCAGCAGAGCCGCGCTTACGCCATAGACCCATTGCATCTTTTTCATTTTTCGTCTCCTCGGATCACCCGATCAGTTATGCCCGCGCCATGGAACAACCCAATTTTCGATCTTGCGAATGACCAGCTCCATTCCATATCCGATCAACCCGATGATCACGATGCCGACGATCACGATCGCAACCTGCAACGCCTGGCCGGCGAACTGCACGAGCCAGCCGAGCCCGCTGCTCGCCGCGATCAGTTCGGCCGCGACCAGACACGTCCACGCCACGCCGATACCCACGCGCATCGCGGTGAAGATCTCGGGCATCGCTGAAGGCAGCACGACCTTGCGGAAGATCTGCGCGTTGGTCGCACCAAGCGTGCGAGCAACCTCGATGCGCAGTTGCGGCGTACTTTTCACGCCCGACATCGTGCCGATGATGATGACTGGAATGGTGCCGACCAGAATCAGAATGGCCTTGGGCAATTCGCCGATGCCGAACCACACCACCAGCAGCGGAATATAGGCAAGCGGCGGTACCGGCCGCACGAACTGCAAGAGCGGATCGATGATGTCGAAGATGATCCTGTTGCGCGACATCATCAGCCCGATGGGTACACCGATCGCAATCGCGCCCACAAAGCCGATAACGATGCGAAAGCAACTAATCAGGATGTCGCTGATCAGCGACTGGCCGCCGTATCCATTGCGGACGATTTCGATGAAGGCCTGCCATACCGCCACCGGTGAAGGCAGCGCGAACGGCGGGAAGATGCCCGCCATCGACACCGCTTGCCACAGTAAGACGCATATCACGAGCACGGCCGTAGTCAGCCACCAGGAATTCAATCTGCCGCGGCGGCGGATCTGGACCACCGGTTCAATCGACGAATCCGCGCGATGCTTGATCGTCTTCAGTCTTGGTAAGGCTCTCACCGCCGTCTCCTCAAGTTGAAAAACTGTGCGCACGTCAGCGTTAAGCTGTGCGTTCGATTCGGGTTCCATCTCAATTCAAGTATAGTCAGCGGCTACCTGGGCAGATTCCGGCTTCTTCTATGGCTTCTTCTATTTCACGCCTGCGAACTCGCCCGTTTAGTCAAGGATTCTCAATCAATAAAACCGCGGGTAGTACCAGGCGGGAAGTTCCGATGGGGCCAGTGGCTAATGAACGTCGTCCGCCGGTTTCACAACGGCGCGGCAGGCCCCGCCGGCCAAGTTCTTCCGATTATTCGCACGACGCGCGCTCGAAACTCCAACGCTCGCCGGGCTGTCGCACTGCATCGCAGCATGAGGCTGGCCACCGTCAGCATGTCGAGCATGTGCCCAACATCACGGTGCTGACCGTGTCATCGCGAACAGTCGCTCCGAAATTTACCTAATCGACGCGGACGGCCAGTGTTGAATATCGTGTGTAGATTGACCGGCCGGTCTGGACGATCCAGCCGATGCAGCCGATATCCGGTCGCCCCAATGCCCTCTCACCGCCGCATCGATCACAGGAGTCAGCATGCCGACCCGTACCCCGTCCGCCCTGTGGGCACAGCAATTCCGACGGTCACCGGAGTCGAAGACAAGTCTGCAGCACCAGATCCGCGAGATGCTGGTGGCCTGCATCCTCGACAGGCAATTGCCGCCGGACTCCGCGTTGCCGTCGAGCCGGGAGTTGGCCGAGCAGCTCGGCGTCGCGCGTAATACCGTGGTGCTCGCCTATCAGATGCTGGTGGAGGAAGGCTATCTGGTGTCGCGCGAACGCAGCGGCCACTTCGTCAACCCCGACATGCTGGAGGGCCTGCACGGCGTAACGGTCCAGCAACGCGTGCCGCAGCGCGGGCAACAACGGGGGCAACAAGGAATGCCGCAGCCCGACGTCGTGAAGCCCCATGGCGCCCGCTCGCCCACTCCGCCCGCGTGGAATGCGCGCATCGTGCGGCCGCCCTCGGCCCAGCGCAACATCGTCAAACCGGCCAATTGGCAAAACTACGCGTATCCATTCATCTACGGGCAGTTCGATCAATCGCTGTTCCCTACCAATGACTGGCGCGAGTGCTGCCTGAAGGCGCTGTCGATCATGGAGATCCGCAACTGGGCGCCCGATCTGATCGAGCGCGACGACGAATCGCTGATCCAGCAGATCCGCACGCGCGTGCTGCCGCGGCGCGGCGTGTTCGCGATGCCCGAGGAGATCATCATCACGAACGGCTGCCAGCAGGCGCTTTATCTGATCGCCGACCTGCTGTGCGGCAAGCGCACGACGGTCGGCTTCGAGAACCCGGGCTATCCGGATGCACGCAACATCTTCGTGAATCGCAACGCGCAGCTTCTCGAACTGCCGGTCGACGCCGAAGGCATCGATCCGGTACGCCTGCGCGACTCGCTGGCTCGCTGCGATTACGTGTTCGTCACGCCGAGCCATCAATGCCCGACCACGGCGACGATGCCCATCGCGCGACGTCAGGCGCTGCTCGAACTCGCGCAACAGCACGACTTCGTCATCATCGAAGACGACTACGAGAGCGAAAACACCTTCTCCGGCACGCCGCATCCGGCGTTGAAGAGTCTCGACACGGCCGATCGCGTGATCTACGTGGGCAGCCTTTCGAAGACGTTCGCCCCTGGCCTGCGTCTCGGTTACGTGGTCGGCCCGCAGGAACTGGTGCGTGAGTTGCGCTCGCTGCGCCGTCTGATGGTGAGGCATCCGGTGGCCTATATCCAGCGCGCGTTCGCGACCTTCCTCGCGCTCGGACATCACGACGCGCTGCTGCGCCGGCTCGCGCACGCGTACAAGGAGCGCGCCCGCGCGTTGATGGCGGCGCTCGACACCCATCTTCCCGAAGCGCGCTACGTGCCGATCGGTGGCGGCGCATCGTGCTGGGTTCAAGGTCCGCCGTGGCTGGACTCGGCGCGCCTTGCGGACGATGCGCGCGAGGCCGGCATTCTGATCGAGCCAGGCGGCGTTTTCTTCGCCGACGAGACCGGTCACAGCCCGTGGTTCCGGATGGGCTTCTCCGCGATCAAGCTCGAGAAAATCGAACCGGGTATACGCGCGCTCGCCGAGGTCGTGCGCAAGCAGCGGCCCGCCTGAGTCTTTGCGCCACTGTCCGGGCGCTGGCCCAGGCGAAAGCTTCGCACTGGTGCTACCGCGCTCGACGGGCAAACCCTAACGTGTCGATATACCGTGCCGCGCGCGAATTCCAGCGCAGCGCACGGCACCAGCTTTTCCACTGGAGACACGTATGGCAGATACGCTCAGCGCCCAACCAACCGTCACGGCCGACACGCTCGCCGCCTTTTCCGACGCCTTCAATCGCCATGACGCCGACGCGCTGATGGGGTTCATGACCGAAGACTGCGTGTTCGACGCGGCCGGCGGCCCCGACGTGTATGGCACCCGCTTCGTCGGGCGCGAGGCGGTGCGCGCCGCTTTCGAAGCGGTCTTTCGCACGTTCCCGGACGCGCATTGGGGCGAAGGCCGCCACTACGTCGCCGGCGATCGCGGCGTCTCCGAGTGGGTGTTCACCGGCACGCATGCCGAAGGCTGGCGCATCGAAGCAGAAGGCTGCGATCTGTTCGAGTTCCGCCATGGCCTGATCGCGGTGAAGCGCGCGTTCCGCAAGGAACGCCCGAAGCAGACCGCCTGAGCCGCATTCATCGACGCATCCGTCGCGAGTGTTTTGAAACGAAACGTTCCATTCCATTCCAGATTCATCCATCGAGGACGGAATCCCTTGACCCTCATTGGGCGCCGCCTAGCATCAGAACACGGCATTGCGGCAAACGATAACCGGAGACAGTTGATGAGCGAAAAGACCCCTACCCAGACGGCGAGCGGCCCGCGGGACATGACCCCGTCCGAAGCCTTTGTCGAAACCCTCGCGGCCAATGGCGTGACCGACATGTTCGGCATCATGGGCTCCGCCTTCATGGACGCGATGGACATCTTCGCGCCAGCGGGCATCCGCCTGATTCCCGTCGTTCACGAGCAGGGCGCGGCACACATGGCCGACGGCTACTCGCGCGTATCGGGCCGCCACGGCGTCGTGATCGGCCAGAACGGGCCCGGCATCAGCAACTGCGTGACGGCCATCGCGGCGGCGTACTGGGCTCATAGTCCGGTCGTGATCGTCACGCCGGAAGCGGGCACGATGGGCATCGGTCTCGGCGGCTTTCAGGAAGCGAACCAGTTGCCGATGTTCCAGGAGTTCACGAAGTACCAGGGCCATGTGACGAACCCCGCGCGCATGGCCGAGTACACGGCGCGCTGTTTCGACCGCGCGATGTCCGAAATGGGCCCGACCCAGCTGAACATTCCGCGCGATTACTTCTACGGCAAGATCAAGGCCGAGATTCCGCAACCGCGCCGGCTCGATCGCGGCCCAGGCGGCGACGAGAGCCTGAACGAAGCGGCCGATCTGATCGCCGCGGCGAAGTTTCCGGTCATCATCTCCGGCGGCGGCGTCGTGATGGGCGATGCAATCGACGAATGCAAGGCGCTCGCCGAACGCCTTGGCGCCCCCGTCGTGAACAGCTACCTGCACAACGATTCGTTCCCGGCGAAGCATCCGCTGTGGTGCGGCCCGCTCGGCTATCAAGGGTCGAAGGCCGCGATGAAATTGATCTCGCGCGCGGACGTCGTGATCGCGCTGGGCTCGCGCCTCGGACCGTTCGGCACGCTGCCGCAACATGGTATGGATTACTGGCCGACCAACGCGAAGATCATCCAGATCGATGCCGATCACAAGATGCTCGGCCTCGTGAAGAAGATCTCGGTGGGCATTTGCGGCGACGCGAAGGCCACGGCGCAGGCACTGACCGAACGCCTCGCGAACCGCACGCTCGCGAGCGACGCCACGCGCGCCGAGCGCGCGGACCAGATCGCCACCGAAAAGGCCGCGTGGGAAAAAGAACTCGATTCGTGGACCCACGAGCGCGATGCCTACAGCCTCGACATGATCGAAGAGCAGAAGCACGAGCGCACGCCCGGCGGCGGCGAGTATCTGCATCCGCGCCAGGTGCTGCGCGAACTCGAGAAGGCGATGCCCGAGGACGTGATGGTGTCGACCGACATCGGCAACATCAACTCGGTCGCGAACAGCTATCTGCGTTTCAACAAGCCGCGCAGCCTGTTCGCCGCGATGAGCTGGGGCAACTGCGGCTATGCATTCCCGACCATCATCGGCGCAAAGGTGGCCGCGCCCCACCGCCCCGCGATCTCGTATGCGGGCGACGGCGCCTGGGGCATGAGCATGATGGAAACGCTCACGTGCGTGCGCCACAACATTCCGGTGACGGCCGTCGTGTTCCATAACCGCCAGTGGGGCGCCGAGAAGAAAAACCAGGTGGACTTCTACGATCGCCGCTTCGTGGCAGGCGAACTGGATAGTCCGAGCTTCGCCGGCATCGCGAAGGCGATGGGCGCCGAGGGCATCGTCGTGGACAGGCTGGAGGACGTGGGCCCGGCGCTCAAGCGCGCGATCGATCTGCAGATGAACCACGGCAAGACGACCATCGTCGAGATCATGTGCACGCGCGAGCTGGGCGATCCGTTCCGCCGTGACGCACTGTCGAAGCCTGTGCGCCTGCTCGATAAATACAAGGACTTCGTCTGATTGGACGATAGCGGGCCACGTGCGCTGCGTCGCGCGCGCGGCTTTCGCACTGTGGCCGGCCGCAGGCGGCGCATCCGTCTGTGGCCGGTGTTCGTCCGCTGATGAGCCCATCCGCTTACGAGCCCATGACATCATGAAAGCCCTGAATCGTATCGTCGAAAGCGCACGCCTCGCGCCGATGCGTATCGTGCTGTGCGAAGCCGATGACGCACGCGTGCTCGCCGCCGCGGCCCGGGCGAGCCAGGAAGGCCTCGCGCGAATCATGCTCGTCGGCGAGACAGAAGCAATTCGCGCGGCCGCCGCGCGCGAGTCGGTCGATCTCGACGACATCACGCTGATCGACCCGCAAACGAGCACATGGCGCGCTGCCTTCGCCGACGAACTGGTCAGGCTGCGCGGGGCCAAGGGGATGACGCCCGCGCTCGCATGGGACGAGGCCGCGAAACCGCTCGTCTTTGCCAACCTGATGGTGCGCCTAGGCCACGCGGACGGTTCGGTGGCAGGCGCCGTTCACACGAGCGCCGACGTCGTGCGCGCGGCCATCCAGCTGATCGGCGTCGGGCCGTCGTTCAAGCTCGTGTCGAGCTTCTTCCTGATGATGCTGTGCGAGCCGTTTCATCGCTATAAAGGCGGCCTGATCTTCTCCGACTGCGCGCTCGTGGTGGACCCCGACGCGGCGCAGCTCGCCGAGATCGCGATGGCCGCCGCCGACAGCGCGCGCAGCCTGCTGATGGAAGAGCCGCGCGTCGCGATGCTGTCGTTCTCGACGAGCGGCAGCGCTCACCACGCGAGCGTGGACAAGGTGATCGAGGCAACGCGGCGCGTGCACGAGCAGCGCCCCGCGCTATGCGTGGACGGCGACGTGCAGCTCGACGCGGCACTCGTCGCCGAGATCGCCGAGCGCAAGATCGAGCATTCGCAATGCGGCGGCCATGCGAACGTGCTCGTGTTTCCGAATCTCGATGCGGGCAATATCGGCTACAAGCTCGCGGAGCGGCTGGGCGGCGCAAAAGCGATCGGCCCGCTGATGCAAGGTCTGAACCGGCCCGCCAACGATCTGTCGCGCGGCTGCAGTCCCGAAGATATCTACTACGTGATCGCGACGACGGCGGTCCAGGCGCAGACGGCACACGAACGCGACATCGCTCATTCGAAGGAACCGCACGCGGCATGATCTTTCATCGCGATGCGCAGGCCACCGCTATGTCGCCGCTGTTGTACTAACGCGGCGCACCGATCCATTGCGCGAGACCGATCAGACGCGCCATATCGAGCGTCTCGCCCGAATCGAGCGCAACGCAATGCCGGTAGTACGGACTGAGGTCCAGCCCAACGCCTAGCCCGATCACATCGACATCGCGCATCGCCTCGTGCGCCGCGACCACTTCCTTCAGGTGGTTGTCGAGATAGAAGGCGTCGTTCATCTGCGCGGTGGCTGTGTCCATCGGGCTGCCGTCCGAGATCGTCACGAGAATGCGCCGTGCCTCGGCGCGAGCGGCGAGCCGCGCGCACGCCCAGTCCACTGCTTCCCCGTCCACGCCTTCGCGAAACAGATCCGCCTTCAGCAACGCGGCGATGGCCGGGCGAGCACGCCGCCAGCTCTCGTCGGCGGACTTGAACACCATGTGGCAGGTTTCGTTCAGACGTCCGGGATGAGGCGGCCGCCCGCCCGCGAGCCAGTCCGCGCGCGCGCGGCCCCCGTTCCACGCGAGCGTCGTGAAGCCGAGCACCTCGGTCGAGATTCCGGCCTGCTCGCATGCGCGCGCGAGCAGATCGACCATCATCGCGACGGGCTCGATATGCGCCTTCATCGACCCCGAGCAATCGATCAGGAAGCCCACCACGCAGTCGCTGCGCGGCTCGAATCGCTCGCGCCTGAACACGCGCCGCTCGGCGGGCGAGCTGACGACCTGCGCGAGGCGTCGGCCGTCGATGCGGCCATCCTCCTCGCCGAATAGCCAGCCATCTCGGCGCGGCACCGCAATCGCCATCTGCAGCGCACGCGCGAGCCGCGCCACGTTGATGCCGCACGCGGCGATGCGTTCGTCGAGCCGCTGCCGATACTCGCGCAGCAGCGTTTCGCGCACGCGCTCAGCGGGCCGGATTTCGCGGTCGTACTGCGTCGTATACGCGCGATAGCCATGCGCTGCGTCGGCCAGCACGCGGCTCACGCCGGTGGACGCAAGCGCGGGCAACTCGACAGTCGACTCGTCGAAGTCGACCCACAGCGAGAACGACGTCAATGCGTCGTCGGATGCGCGCGCTTCGTCGGCGTCGTCGCCGGCCTGTGCCGCGCGCGCGTCTTCGAGCATCGTCGCGACGCGGCGCGCCAGCTCGCGGGCATGCGCCGCGTACGCGCGTTGATCCGCGCGAGTCGCGCGCAGCCCCGCAAGCTGCGCGCCGATCTCCGGCGCGATGCCGGCGCGCGTCGCTTCGATCAGATCTCCCGCCTCGTCGGGCACGGGCCAGCCGCTCACGCGCGACCACACAATCTGCGCCACCGTGTACAGCAGGATGCCGAGGTGACCTTCGGCAAGACCCGCGCGGCAATACGCGCGCGACCACGTTTCGAACCGGTGCCGCAGATTGTCGGCGAGCCCCGGCATGCCGGGCGGCAATTGCGCCTCGCAGCGCACCTGCTCGAACAGCTCGAACAGCAGACGCTCGATCGGGGCATCGGGAGCCAGCAGGCGATGCAACGCCGGGTCGGAGTGAAGCAACCGTTGCGCGGCGGCGTCGGCGGCACCACGCAGCGACGCAAATTCATCCTCGTAGACGTTGCTGCGCAGATGCGGCGCATACAGCGGCAGCGGTCTCGACTCGCGGCAAAGCCGGCCGCCGCGATAATGCAGCGCGGCATCGCCGGTGAGCGCGCGCACGGCAGCCGCGCACAGCGCCTCGCGCCGCAGCGCTCTGCGCACCGCCTCGGGCGTCGGCGCGACACTCACGCGCGCGGCTCCCGTGGTTCATCGCCGTCGCTGCCTTCTCCGTTGGACGCTGTGCCCAGCTCGACGCCGAAGCAGCGCTGGTAATACTCGGCGACGATCGGCCGCTCGGCCTCGTCGCACTTGTTCAGGAACGTCAGACGGAACGCCAGCGCGGGATCGCGGAAAATCTGACAGTTCTCGGCCCAGTCGATGACCGTGCGCGGCGACATCAGCGTGGACAGATCGCCGGTCGCGAACCCTTTGCGCGTCATCGCCGCCATGCTGATCATCGAATCGACCAGTTGCCGGCCCGCGTCGTCGGTCATCTCCGGCACGCGGGCGAGCACGATGCCGGCCTCCTCTTCGCGCGGCAGATAGTTGAGCGTGGCCACCACGTTCCAGCGATCCATCTGCGCGTGATTCAGCATTTGCGTGCCGTGATACAGGCCGTTCAGATTGCCGAGGCCGATCGTATTGGTGGTCGCGAACAGACGAAAGTGCGCGTGCGGCCGGATCACGCGATTCTGGTCGAGCAGCGTGAAGCTGCCGTCGCGCTCGAGGATGCGCTGGATCACGAACATCACGTCGGGGCGACCCGCATCGTATTCGTCGAAGATCAGCGCAACAGGGCGCTGCAGCGCCCACGGTACGATCCCCTCCTGGAACTCAGTGACCTGGCGGCCGTCGCGCACCACGATCGCGTCCTTGCCGACCAGATCGAGCCGGCTGATATGGCCGTCGAGATTCACGCGTACGCAGGGCCAGTTCAGGCGCGCGGCGACCTGTTCGATATGCGTCGATTTGCCGGTGCCGTGCAGCCCTTGCACCATCACCCGCCGATTGCGCGTGAAGCCGGCGAGTATCGCGAGCGTGACTTCGGGGTTGAAGCGATAAGCGTCGTCCACGTCGGGCACGTGGGCGTCGCGCTCGCTGAAGGCCGGCACCATCAGATTCGAATCGAAGCCGAAGCGCTCTCGCACCGGCACCATGCGGTCCGGTCCGTCCATCGCGCGTTCCGAGGTCATCGCTTTCTCCTTGCCGCTTTGATGGCTGAAAAGCCAAGAATACGCGCGTTCAAGGCTTCTCATCCCGTCTGAAATACTGCAGATAAAGCATCCTTTGCCCAATTCGCCGGAACGGCGCAAACGGATGCCCGGGCAGAGGCGTGGTGAAAATCGGCAGCGTCAGTTGCTTGCCCTTGCCCGCGATGTGCTCGGCAAGCCGGCGCCCCGCCTGCTGCGAATAAGACACACCATTGCCACCATAGCCCAGCGCGTAAAACACCGCTTGCCGCGGATCCGGCTGGCACACGCGCGGCATCATGTCGTGGCTCACGTCCACCCAGCCCCACCACGAATAGTCGATCTGTACGCCGCGCAGCGCGGGGAACTTGCGCGCCATGCCTTCCTTCAGCAGATCGAGATGGCGCGGATTGGGCGCGTCCTCGCCGGTAATCGCGCTGCGACTGCCGATCTGGAGCCGGCCATCGGGCAGGAAACGATAGTAAAAGCGCAGCGTGCGCGTGTCCGTCAACACCTGGGTCGTGCGAAAGCCGCAGGCGGCGATCTCGGCTTCGGTCAACGGGCGCGTAACCATCGAGTTCGACAGGATCGGCATGACCTTGCTGCGCAGCGTCGGATGCAACGTCTGCGCCGTATACGCGCCGGTCGCGATACCGACCGCGCGGGCCCGCACGACGCCGCCGGGCGTACGCAGATGGTGCACGCCGTTGATGGTTTCCCAGCCCATCACCGGGCTGCTCGTGTGGACCTTGGCGCCCGCGGCTCGCGCGAGACGCAGATAGCCGAAGGCGAGCTTCAGCGCGTGTATGCCGATGCCTTCGGGCTCGTGTAACGCGCCGGCCGCCTCGTGGTCGTCGATGAATTCGCGGCGAAACGTCTGCGCGCTCAACAGCTCCGACGGGTAGCCGAACACGTCCTTCCAGACCTTCGCCTCGGCGGCGAGCTTCGCCATGATGCGCGGACGGTGTGCGATCAGAAAGTGGCCGCCCGGCTGCGGATCGCAATCGATTTCGGCCACGAGTTGCTTGAAATGATCGAAGCCCTGCTGGATCTCGTCGTGCATCTTGAGCGCGACGTCCTTGCCCCAGCGCTCGATCCATTGCGAGCGCGACAGCCGTCCCGACGCATTCTGTCCCTGTCCGCCGTTACGGCTACTGCAGCCCCAGCTCGTGCGGTTCGCCTCCAGCACCACGGCCTTGATGCCGTGCTCGCGCGCGAGGCACAGCGCGGTGGCGAGCCCCGTGTAGCCCGCGCCGATGATCGCGACATCCACGTCGAGATCCTTGGTGACGGGGCCGTCGTCGGGGGGCGGACTGCCCGCGGTCGCGACCCAGTAGGTCGGCGCGTAATCCTTGCCGACCCCCGGCCCCGGCGACACGAGCGGATCGTACGTGGGGTCGTACCTGGTGGAGCCGGCACGGTTTGCGGCAAAACCGGCGGCGGAATCGACCGTGCTGTATCCCATGATCAATACTCCACGGGCTGCGTGAAGACGGTTGCATGCTGCGCCGCGAGAGCGGTTCCTGTCGACTGCCTGTTCGTCATGCCTGTCTCCTGTCGACCGGAGTTGGCGCTTTAGCTGTCGATCCGGAGTTAGCGCTTTAGCGCTTACTCCGATCCCATGCAAAGCTCTTACTCCGGTCCCATGATGGTTATTGTCGAATAGCGTTGGTGCGTTGGCGGCCTTCTCCGATTCCATGCCAAGCCGTCGTCGTTCTTTGGCACTCTGCTGGGAAAAATTTTAGGCAGACCAGAATCACACAGGTAGAGCCAGTGGCCCGCTATCGCCTGGTACAGCGGCGAGGATCATTTCGATCGCGTATCGGGGTAATCCGCTACGTAAGCCCCCGAGCTTTGCGCTCATACTGAATGCGCGTGAAACTCGAACAATTCGTTTCAGTTTCACGCCCTTCAGGAGGAGACCGATGCGCGACCCAGCGCAACAGACGATGCCGAACCCAGCGCCAAATCCCACGCAAAACCCCGCGCAAAGCCCGGCACAACCAACAGCGCAAAGCAGCGCCCCCGCACCGCGCGAAGAATCGTCGGCGGATGACGCTCGCGTGCTGCGCGCGCTCGTGGTGCTGGAGCACCTGGCGTCCGCGGGCCAGCCGTACACGCTGTCGCAATTGTCCACGCGGCTGCATATTCCGAAGGCGACGCTGCTGCGGCTCATCGATTCGCTGGAAACGCGCGGCTACGTGATCCATATGCCCGATTCGCGCGGCCACGACCGCAGCATTGCGCTGGGCCCGCGCGCGGCGCAGCTCGCGCTCGCCACGCTCGCCAACAACACGTTCACACGTTCGTGCCGCGTGCTGCTGCGCACCTTGGTGGAATCGCTTGGCGAAACCTGCAATCTGACCGCGCTCGACGGCGACCGCGTGCTGTATATCGAACGCGTCGAGACAACGGAGCCGCTGCGCATGGAAATGCGTCCGGGCATGCACGTTCCGCTGCACTGCACCGCGAGCGGCAAGCTCTTTCTGTCGCAGATGAGCGTGCTGGAACGCAACGCGCTGCTCGAACGTCTGGTGCTGACCAAGATGACGCACCGCACCCTGACCGCCCCCAAGACGCTCGTGGCGGAGCTTGAACAGCTCGCGGTGCGCGGCATCGGCATCGACAACGAAGAGTTCGTGCGCGGCATGGTGGCGATCGCGGTGCCGGTGCGCGACCCCACCAGCAAACGCGTGCTCGCCGCGCTCGCCGTGCATGCGCCGACCGCACGCGCGACGCTCGAAGAACTGCTGGAATCGGTGGGCCGTATGAAGCAGACAGCGAGCAGACTCGCACCGCTGCTTCAGGGGCTTTCGCTCGACTGAGCGCGCACCGGGCCGCCACCGGGTGGCCGCCGGGTGGCCACCGTTTCGCCGGCAAAACACTCGCGCTTCGCCTTGGACTTCTGATCCCGTTTCAGCAGTTTCCGTTTCACTTTCGGCCCGTGCATACGATCGACGCTTGCCGTCGGCATCCCGTTCCTCGACATTGATCCGAAAACGCGGCACGTCATGCCGCTCCAGGATTTCGAGGAGACGGGATTCATGGATCATGAGGTCGACTACCTGATCGTCGGCGCCGGATCGGCCGGTTGCGTGCTTGCTCACCGGCTCAGTGCCGATGCGCGCAACGCCGTGCTGCTGCTCGAAGCGGGTGGTGAGGACAGCAACCCGTGGATCCACGTGCCGGTCGGCTACTTCAAGACCATGCACGACCCCGAACTCGACTGGTGCTACCGCACCGAGCCCGACGAAGGCGTGGCCGGACGACAAATCGACTGGCCGCGCGGCAAGGTGCTCGGCGGCTCCAGCTCGCTCAACGGCCTGCTCTACGTGCGCGGGCAGCGTGAGGATTACGATCGCTGGGCGGCGCTCGGCAATCGCGGCTGGAGCTATGCCGAGGTTCTGCCGTATTTCAGGAAGTCGGAAGATCAGGAGCGCGGCGCGAACGCGTGGCACGGCGTAGGCGGACCGCTGAAGGTTTCCGACCTGCGCTTGCGCCGGCCCATCGCCGATCATTTCATCGCCGCCGCGCAGGAAATCGGCATCCCGCTCAATGACGACTACAACGGCGCGGTCCAGGAGGGGGTCGGCTACTTCCAGCAGACGGCCCACAACGGCTTTCGCTGGAGCACCGCGAAGGGCTTTCTGAAACCCGCGCGCAAACGCGGCAATCTGAGCGTCGAAACGCGGGCGCAGGCGAGCCGGATACTGTTCGAAGGGCGTCGCGCGGTCGGCGTCGAGTATCTGCAGAACGGCGTGAAAAAGCGCGCGCGGGCACGCGTCGAAGTCATTCTCGCTTCCGGCGCGATCGGCTCGCCGCAGATTCTTCAGCATTCCGGAGTGGGCCCCGCGCAGGTGTTGCGCGACGCCGGCGTTGCCGTGCTGCACGACTTGCCGGGCGTCGGCCGGAACCTGCAGGACCATCTGCAGGTACGGCTCGTATTCCGCACGCGCGAGCGCACGCTCAACGACGAGGTCAACCATCCGTTGCGCAAGGCGTGGATCGGGTTGCAATACGCGCTGTGGCGCACCGGGCCGCTGACGCTGGCGGCCAGCCAGGTCGCGATCTTCACGCGCTCGAGTGCCGCGGCCGAGCGCCCGGACATCCAGTTTCACATGCAGCCGCTGAGTGCCGACAAGCCCGGTCAGGGCGCGCATCCTTTCTCGGCGTTCACGGCATCGGTCTGCCAGTTGAGGCCGCATAGCCGCGGCAGTGTCGAAATCCGTTCCGCCGACCCGCTGCAATACCCGGCGATTCGCGCCAATTATCTGAGCGATCCGCGCGACCATCCGGTCGTGATTGGCGGCATCCGCGTGGCGCGACGCATCGCCGCCGCGCCGTCGCTTGCGCCGCACATCGTGTCCGAGTTCGTGCCCGGCGAGCGGTATCAGAGCGATGCCGAGTTGCTGGATGCGGCGCGCCAGTTCAGCCAGTCCATTTATCACCCCGCGGGTACCTGCAAGATGGGCCGCGACGCAACGGCGGTAGTCGACGAGCGTCTGCGCGTGCATGGACTCGCTGCGCTACGCGTCGTCGATGCGTCGATCATGCCCGAGCTGGTCTCCGGCAACACCAACGCGCCCGTGATCATGATCGCCGAGAAAGCCGCCGACATGATTCTCGAAGACCACGCGAGCGGTTCGCTGCTTCAACCGGAGCACGCCGAGGCGCACTCCTGACATAGACGGGCGCGCAGGCTCATGCCTACGCTCGTGAATACGCTCCAGCACACGCGGCACTGAAACGATACGCAGCAAGCGAAGGAACCCTGACGAAAACACCCGCTTTTCAAGGGATCGCACCAACCGAGGTGCGCCCATAAAGGAGACCGCCATGAACGCATTGCCCCGCACCGACGCCCGGCAGATGAGGCGCGTAGTTGTCGCGAGCCTGATCGGCGCGACGATCGAGTGGTATGACTTCTTCCTGTACGGCGTGGTCGCCGGCATCGTCTTCAACAAGCTGTATTTCCCGAGCGGCGATCCGCTCATTTCGACGATGCTCGCCTACGGCACCTTCGCCGTGGGCTTCCTGAGCCGTCCGCTCGGCGGCGTCATATTCGGTCACTTCGGCGATAGGCTCGGACGCAAGAGCATGCTGATCATGACGCTATCGATCATGGGCGTCGCCACCGTGTTGATCGGCATGGTGCCGACCTATGCGCAGATCGGCCTGTGGGCGCCCGCGCTGCTGCTCGTGCTGCGCGTGGCGCAGGGCCTGGGTCTCGGCGGCGAATGGGGCGGCGCGGTGCTGATGGCGTTCGAATACGCGCCCGAGAACAGACGCGGCCTCTATGCGAGCATTCCGCAGATTGGTCTTGCGATCGGGCTGTGTCTTGCATCGGGCGTGGTCGCCCTGCTCTCCTCCGTGCTCAGCAATGCGCAGTTTCTCGCGTGGGGCTGGCGCGTGGCGTTCTTCCTTTCGTTCGTGCTCGTGGTAATCGGCATGTATATCCGCCTGCGCGTGCTGGAAACACCCGAGTTCGAACGCGTAAAGCAACAGGGCGCCGAGGTCCGCGTGCCGATCGCCGAAGTGATCTTCCGCTATCCCGGCAATGTGCTGGCCGGCATGGGCGCACGCTTTATCGACGGCGTGTTCTTCAACGTGTTCGCCGTTTTCACGATCGCCTATATGATGCAGACGCTGAAGCTGTCGCGCACCGACGCGCTGCTCGCCGTGATGGCCGCCGCGTTCACGATGATTTTCACGATTCCGTTTTTCGGCCGCCTGTCGGACCGCATCGGCAGAACGCGGATTTACTTCTGGGGCTCGCTGTTCACGGGCTTGTCGTCGTTCTTCGGCTTCTGGCTGATGAAGCACAGCGGCGGCTCGCCGCTGTTCGTGTGGATCGCCGTGATCATTCCGCTCGGCGTCATTTACGCGTCTGTCTACGGGCCCGAGGCGGCGCTGTTCGCCGAACTGTTCGACGCCAATGTGCGCTACTCCGGCATCTCGTTCGTCTATCAGTTCTCCGGCATTTTCGCGAGCGGCATCAGCCCGATCATCGCGACGTGGCTGTTGCAGCGCAATGGCGGCGATCCGTGGCTGATCTGCCTCTATACGATGTTCGCGGGTCTCATCAGCGCGCTATCGGCCGCGTGGGTGGGCCGCCGGCATCACACACGGCACCCGGCGATGAGCGGCGCGCGGTGAATGGCTCGCCGCGGTTCGCGCGCGGCGGCGAATGCGTCATTGGTTGCGGCAGCAAATACGACACCGCATGCAACACTAAGCGGCGGTACGCACGCAACACGCGAGCAGTCCATCGCGCAGCATCGCTTCGATTTCCGTATCGATGAAGCCGATGAAAACGAGGACGCTCTGCTCGCCGTTCGCCTGATGCTCACCCTGGGTGGGCGGCGTCATGCGCAGCCGGCGACCCGCGACCTGGCACACGCGCATGCCGACGCGGCCCTGCTGATCCATCACGCGCACGAAGCCCTTGGCGCGCAGGATCGTGCGCGGCAGCGCCTTGAGCCACGCGCGCAGGCGCGCCTTCTCCAGTACCTCGGGCGCGGCAAGCGCCAAGCTCGTGAAGGTCGGGAACGCGTCGGCACCTTGCCCGAGCGGCCGATGCTGCCAGCGGCCGGCATCGGCGAGCGCGCGCGTTTGCTGCGCGCTCGCGTCGAACAGCAGCGCAAGCGGCACACTGCCGTGATCCGCGGCCACGACGATATCGGTCGCGGCGAGCGCGCGCACGTCCGACACCGCGCGCTCGCGCGATCCGGGCGCAATGAGGTCGAGCTTCGTGACGATCACCGCGCTCGCGCTGTCGATCTGCTGCTGCGCCATCGCGCCGACCAGCGGATCGGTGAGCGTGCGCACGAGTTCCAGCGCATCGACCACCACCAGCACCGCGGTCAGACGGAACGCACCGTTGAGCAAGCCCACCTGGGCGATCTTCGCCGGGTCCGACACACCGCTCGCTTCGATCAGCAGCAGGTCCGGCCGTTCGTCGCGCGCGGCGAGCCGCGTGAGCGCATCGACGAGCGCGCCGCCGATCGTGCAGCAGATGCAGCCGTTGTCGAGTTCGATCACGTCGTCGCTGCGCGCGCGCACGAGCCGCGCGTCGATGTTCACGGCGCCGAAGTCGTTGACGAGCACCGCAATGCGCTTGCCGTGCGGCGCCTCCAGCAGATGGTTGACCACCGTGGTCTTGCCCGCGCCGAGGTAGCCGCCGATCACCGCGAGGTCGATCGGCGCGCGTACGGCCGGCGGCGTGGCAGCGGCGTTCATCGCGGGGCGCGCATGATGCGTCCGCCGAGCACCGTGCCCCACACCGGCACGTCCTTCAGGCGCTCGGGCGCACAGGTGCTCGGGTCTTCGTCGAGCACCGCGAAGTCGGCGAACTTGCCGACCTCGATGCTGCCGATCAGATGATCGAGGCGCAGCGTGTACGCGGCACCGAGCGTGATCGCATGCAGTGCCTGGTCGACGGTAAGCCGCTCTGCGTCGCCCAGCACGCGCCCACTGGCCGTCTCGCGCCGCACCGCGCACCACGCGGTAAACAGCGGGCTCAACGCCGTGATCGGTGCGTCCGAATGCAGCGCGTACGGAATGCCCATGCGCTGCGCCGAACCGGCCGGGTCCATGCGGTTCGCGCGATCGGGGCCGATGGTCTGGCTGTAGTGCGCATCGCCCCAGTAGTAGACGTGGTTCGCAAAGAAGTTCACGCACAGGCCAAGCGCGCGGATACGCCGCAATTGCGCCGCATCCGCCATCTGGCAGTGCTGCAGCGTATGCCGATGATCGGGCCGCGGATGCCGCGCGAGCAGCGTCGCCAGCGCGTCGAGCACGACCTCGGTCGCTTCGTCGCCGTTCGTGTGGATATGCAGTTGCAGCCCCGCGCAGTGATATGGCTCGAACACGTCGACCAGTTGCTCGGGCGGAATCAGCCACAAGCCATTGGGCTGGCCGCCCGCATAGCCGGGCCAACGCACGCGCGCCGTGAAGCCCTGAATCGAGCCATCGACGATGAACTTGACCGGCCCGAAGCGCAGTTTGTCGGTATTGCCCGCCATCGCTTCCAGCACGCCGGTCGCGCGTTGCGCGGGGTTCCGCTGCGGCGCGAACGCCGGCACGATGCGCACGGGGTAGTCGGGGTCGGCGGTGACGCTGTGCAGGGTCCGGTTGCCCTCGGGCGACAGGTCGTTCACCAGATCGGTCGCGGTCGTGACGCCCGCGAGCTGCGCGACCCGGCCGAAATTCCACACCGCGTGCGGCTTCTCGCTGGCCGCGATCGCCAGCTTGCCGCCGATCACCTGGTAGATCGGGAACATCGCCGCGAATTCGCGCAGCTCGCCGGTGGGCTGACCGCGCGCGTCGCGCGCGATGCCGTCGACATCGGTGTCCTCGTCGATACCGGCGAGCGCGAGCATCGCGCTGTTCACGTTCATCAGATGCACGCTCGCATGCAGAATCGCGATCGGCCGGCTCGCCGACACCGTGTCCAGTTCGCGGGTCGTCAGACGGGCCGCGCCGAAGTAGATCGGATCGAAGCCCCACGCGAGCAACGGGCCGTCGTCGGTCATCGCGCGCTCGGCTTGCGCGAGACGTTCGAGCACCGCGTCGAGCGTGCGCAGTCCGTGCCACAGCGTGCCGTCCGGCCCACGACGGTCGTAGTAGCCGACGTAGACCGCATCCCATACCGCGCCTTCCATCAGATGGCAGTGGCCTTCGACGAGCCCGGGGATCAGCACCTTGTCGCGCAGCGCGTCGTCGCGCGCGGCGGCGCCGAACTGCGCGTCCCAGTGCGCGGCGTCCTCGCTCGTGCCGACCGCGAGAATGCGCCCGTCGCGCACGGCCACGTGCGTCGCATGCGGCTGCGCCGGGTTCAGCGTGAGGACGCGGCGCGCCGCGAAAATCGTGACCGGCTGAGCAGCAGAAGAAGACGGGGCTTGCGGATTCATCGACAAACTCAACTCCTATGAATGACGGTGAAGCGGATCGGCCATCGTATAGCGCCGCCCGGAAGGACGCGACAGGATATGTCCGGCGAACACGACGAGCACGTTCACGCCGAGGCACACGAGCCCCAGATTGATACCGCCGAAGCCGAGCTGCAGCGCGTAGCACACAATCGCGAGGCCCTGGCCGCAGACGATGCCGGCCGCCACCGCGCCCGGCCGCACGTGGCGTCCGGCGAGCAGCAGCAGCATGCCGGGCAGGAACTGCGTGATCCCGTAGTAGGTCGTGTTGATCAGCGACAGCATCAGGTTCGGCGTGAGCAGCGTGGTGGCGATCGACACCAGCAGATAGGCCACGATCACGAATTTCGCGGTGCGTTTCTGGCGCGCTTCGGGCAGGTTCGGAATCAGGTTGCGCGTGACGATCGGCCCGATTGCGAGGCAGATGCCCGCCAGCACCAGCAGCCCGGAGAGCGCCGCGCCCGCCGCGACGAGGCCGAGCAGCCAGTCGGGCAGCAGATGCACGGCGGCCGCGAAGAAGGCGTCGTTCGGCGACGCGAGCTTCAGGTTCGCGCTGATCGCGTAGTACGAGGCCACCACGAGGAACGGATACATCATCATGTAGAGTGGCATCGCGATCTGCGTGCGGCGTATCGTGTTGGGCCCGCGCGCGGTGAAGAAGCCCTGCGCGGCGAACGGCATCATGTAGAAGCCGAGCGACTGGAACAGCATCGTGCTCATCGAGAAGCGCAACTGCGGCGCCGTCATCGCGTTGCTCACCTGACGGCTCGCCGCATGAAACACCTCGTGCGTGCCGCCCGCCATCCACGCGGCGGCCACCCCGGTCACGACGATCGCGAGCAGCATCAGGATGTCCTTGAGCACGGCGATCCACGCCGACGCGCGCACGCCGGAAATGGCGATATAGGTGAACGCAAGCGCCGCGCAAACGACGATCAGCCAGACCGGCTCGATGTGCCAGCCGAGTCCCTTCAGCGCGGCGACGAGGCCGGTGAACTGAAGTTGGCCCCACGGAATCAGGAACAGGATGGACGATCCCGCCACGATCAGTTCGAGCACGCGGCTGCGGTAATGGCCTTTGAAAAGATCCGCCTGCGTGATCGCGTTGTACTGCTTGCCGGCCTCCCAGATGCGCGGTCCGATGAAATAGCCGATCGGGTAAGCCAGCAGGATATAGCCGAGGAACCAGACGCCATAAGTCGGCCCTTTCGCATAGATGCCGCCCGGAAAGCCGACCATCGTGCCGATGCTGTAGATCTCGCCGGCCGTCAGGAAGAACACCAGCGCCACGCCGAACTGGCGCGACGCGACGAAAAAGTCGTGCACGCTCTGCTTGCCGTGACCGCGCCGGGAGCGAATGGCGAGATACAGCGAAAAGGCGATCAGAAGCGAGAAGACGAATGTGGACATGCGCGGCACTCCGGGGAGGAAACGACGGGATGGGCGGCGCCGGTCGAAGCCAGCGCCTGTCTGCGCGGCTGAGGCTCGCTAGTGCTCGTTCGCGTAGCGATGCCGGTCGAAGAAGTGCCAGCAGATGAACAGACACCCGGAGGTCAACAGGAACCATCCGAAGATCCACGCGTAGATGAAGGGCACGCCAAACACGTAGCGGTCCTGCTGCGCGGCCACCCAGGGCAGCGCGCCGATGACACCCAGAAAAGGGAGGCCGATTCCGATCAGATACCTGAGCATCGTTGTCTCCGTTTGTCTCTATTCGAAGCCATGGGCGTCCCGCGACGATCGCGCGCGGGGCTCGCCAGGCCAGCTTGTTGTTCCGAGTATCGTCTGTCAAAAGCGCGCGCCGCTAGTGCCAGTTGCGCCCTATCGCTGAGTCCAGCTTGCGTGCCGGCCGGCGCGGCCTCGCGCCCAGGCCGCCCGGGCGCCGCGCCGATAGCTGAGATAATGACGCCGCCCCAGCCTCAAACCCCACCCCAAGGAGCCACTGTGAGCCAATCCGCACCCTCGTCCGCCCCCAATCAGGTACGCCGTGTCGCGTTCCTGGGCCTCGGCGTGATGGGCCATCCGATGGCCGGACATCTTGCCAAAGCCGGGCTCGATGTCACGGTCTATAACCGCACCGCCGAAAAGGCCGCGCAATGGGTCGCCGAATATGGCGGCCGCGCCGCCGCCACGCCGCGTGAAGCGGCCCAGGGCGCCGATCTGGTGCTCGCCTGCGTCGGCAACGATGACGATCTGCGCAGCGTCACGCTCGGCGCGGATGGCGCGTTCGCCGGCATGACGCGCGACGCCGTCTTTGCCGACCATACGACCGCGTCCGCCAACGTCGCGCGCGAGCTAGCCGCGAGCGCGGCCGAACATGGTCTGCATTTCATCGACGCGCCCGTGTCGGGCGGCCAGGCGGGCGCCCAGAACGGCAAGCTCACGATCATGTGCGGCGGCGAAGCCACGGCCTTCGAGCGCGCGAGGCCCACGCTCAGCCACTACGGCGCGGCCGTGACACTGGTCGGCGCCGCGGGCGCGGGTCAGCTCGCCAAGATGGTCAACCAGATCTGTATCGCGGGTCTCGTGCAGGGACTTTCCGAGGCGATCAACTTCGGCGAGCACGCCGGGCTCGACATGGCGCTGGTATTGGAAGTGATCGGCAAGGGCGCCGCCGCGAGCTGGCAGATGGACAACCGCGGCCAGACGATGATGGCGAACAAATTCGACTTCGGTTTCGCGGTGGACTGGATGCGCAAGGATCTCGGCTTCTGCCTCGACGAAGCGAAGCGCAATGGCGCGGCGCTGCCGGTTACCGCGCTCGTCGACCAGTTCTACGGCGACGTGCAGCGGCTGGGCGGCAGCCGCTTCGATACATCGAGCCTGATCTGGCGTCTGCGCAAGCTCGACGGCGGCGCATAACGCGCGGCTGGGCGGCGGTATGTCCCGAAGCCGGGAAGCCGCCGCCCGCCTGTGCCGTACAAAGCCGCGCGGTTCACGCGGTCCGCGTGGACCACGCGGTTCAACGCCACCAGCGCAACGGCCGCCGCAGCGTGTGCCGTTCGAGCCGCACCGTCGGCATGCTGTCGAGGAAGGCGAAGGCCCCGGCCTCCTCCGGGCCCATGCGCCGCTCGCGTTCCTCGTCGGCCTCGACCGTGCGCGAAGTATCGATAAAGAACGCCGCGACGATGCCGAGCGCCAGCAAGCCGGCCGAGATCATGAACGGCACGTTATAGCTGCCGGTGTGCTGGATCAGGTAGCCGAATACGACCGGCGACACCATCCCCGCAATGCCGAAGCCCGTGTTCATCATGCCGCCCGCCGTACCCGCGTACTTGCCGGCGATATCGAGCGGCAGCGTCCACAGCACCGGATTCGTGATCTCCAGGAAGAAGAACGAAGCGGACAGGAAGAACACCGCGACCATCGGGTTCGCGACCGACACCATCGGCAGCAGGAAAGCGAGCGAGCCGCCCATGCCGGTCACGAGCACCGCGCAGCGCGCAAAGCGCAGCCGGCCCGTCCACTTGTAGAGCTTGTCCGAGACCACGCCGCCGAGCGTGTCGCCCACCACGCCGGCGAGCAGCGGCAGCGCCGTGAACAGCGCGATCTGCTTCAGGTCGAAGCCGCGCGACTCCTTCAGATACGACGGCAGCCACGTCAGATACACCCACAACAGCCAGCCGTAGCAGAAGTCGACGAACGTGACGAGCCACATGCGCCGAACCAGCTTGCGCCATGGCGTCGCGGCACGCTTCGCACGGTCGCAGTCGCCCTTGCGATAGCCGATCTCGGCGGTCTCTTCGGCCGTAATGCGGCGGTTCTGTTCCGGCGAGTTCGTGAATACGAACAGATACAGCACCGTCCACAACAGGCTCACGATCCCGAGCAGGATGAACGCGTCGCGCCAGCCGCCCGCCACGACCACCGCGAGCACCAGCGGTGGCGTGACCGCGCCGCCGAGGCGCGCGAAGCTGTGCGTGATGCCCTGCGCGAAGCCGCGTTCGCCGACCGGCATCCAGTAGGTGAACGCCCGCGTGGCGGTCGGAAACGCGCCGCCCTCGCCGATGCCGAGCGCGAAGCGCAGCCCCACCAGCATCGCGACGCTGCCGGCAAAGCCCGTCGCGAACGTCGCCACCCCCCAGATCAACGACAACACGGTCAACACGAGCTTCGGTCCGAACTTGTCCGACAGCCAGCCGCCGACGATCTGCATCACGGCATACGGATAGGCAAACGCGGAAAACACGAGCCCGAGCTGCACCGCGCTCAGACCCATTTCGTGACGAATCAGCGGTCCCGCGACCGCGATGTTCACGCGGTCGATGTACGAGATGAAGTACATCAGACACATGACCGCGAGAATGATATGGCGCGTCTTCACGCGCTGTGCGTGCTGTTTCATGTCTTTGTCTCCTGAGTCTCTCTTTTGTATCGCCTGTTCGGATGCGCGCGGGCGCGAACCCGTAGTCGCGCGTAGTCACGCATAAGTCACGCGTGGTCGCGCATCAGCCCGACGGCGTCACGAGCTTCAGCCGCTGCACCTTGCCCGAGGGGCCGCGCGGCAGCTCGGTCACGAAGCGGAATTCGCACGGCGTCTTGTAGCGGCCCAGTTCGCGCAGACAATGCTCGCGCAGCTCGTTCGAGTCCGGCACGCCGGGCCAGTGAGTCTCGCGCGGCACCACGAACGCGACGATCTCCTGGCCATAAGCGGCATCCGGCACACCGACGGCCGCCGCGTCGAGCACGCCGGGATGGCGCAGCAGTGCCTCGTCGATCTCGCGCGGCGCGATGTTTTCGCCGCCCTTGATGATCAGTTCCTTCGAGCGGCCGTTGATATAAAAGTAGCCCTCGTCGTCGCGATAGCCGAGATCGCCGGTGCGCAGCCAGCCGTCGGTGGTGAACGCTTTGGCCGTGTCCTCGCGGCGCTTGTAGTAGCCGCGCATGACCTGATCGCCGCGCAATACGATTTCGCCGCACTCGTTCGGTCCGCATTCCCGGCCATCGCGATCGATCACGCGCGCCTCGCCACCCGAGGGCAGGCCGATGCTGCCGATCCGGCGCCGCGCGGCATCGAACGGGTTGCTAAAGACGGGCGCGGCGGTCTCGGTCATCCCCATCGTCTCGATGACGCCAATGCCGAAGCGCGCTTCGAAAGCGCGATGGTGGTCGGCGGGCAGCGCGGCGGACGCGCTGCGGCAGAACTTCAGCGCGGACAGGTCGAGCCCTTGCGGCGCGTCGCCGTTCAGCAGATAGGCGACGATGGTCGGCACCACGTTGATCCACGTGCAGCCGTAGCTGGCGGCATCGCGCCAGAACGTGCGGCCGGAAAAACGCGGCGTCAGCACGACCGAGCCCGCGTGCCACAGCGGCGCAAGCAAGGTCACGACGAGTCCGTTGATGTGATAAAGCGGCAGCGAAGCGAGCACGCGGTCATCGGCACCGAGCCGGTGTTCGACGCTGATGTTGCGCGCGTTCGCATACAGGTTCGCGTGGCTGAGCAGCACGCCCTTCGGCGCGCCGGTCGTGCCCGACGTGTACATCAGCAGCGCGATGTCGGCGGTATCGGGGACGGCGGGTTCGGTGGTCACGTCCGCGTCCGGGCGCTCGAAGGCAGCCGGGGTCGACGTGCCAGCAAGTCCCGATGCGGGCACCGCGCTGGCAGCATCGGCAGCCATCGTTGCGAGCGCAGGCAGTTCGGGCAGCCCGTCGGCATCCGGTTCCGTGCGCACGAGCGCGATGTCGCGCGACATGCCCTGCTCGCGCAACGTGGCGAGCGCCGTCGCGAGCGCGGCGTTCGTCTGCGCGCAGGCGAAGATCATCCGCGTATCCGAATGCTCGACGATATAGGCAAGCTGCGACGGCTGGCAAAGCAGGTTCAGCGGATGCGCGATCAAGCCGCTATACATCGCGCCGAGCAGTAGCGTGGCGGTCTGGATGCCGTTGCCCATCAGCACCGACACGACGTCGCCGGGCTTCAGGCCGGCGTCGCGAAAGCGGTTTTCGAGCGCCTGGCAGCGTTCGAGCAGCGCGCCGAAGGTGAGGACCGCGCCCGTCGTGGCTGAACTGGCGGTCTCGTCGGCAACTGGGCGGACATCTTCGTGCGCAGCGTCGTCGAGCGCCGCCAGCAGGAAGGGTTTGTCCGGGTACTGGGCGGCGCGCGCTTCGATCAGCGCGCGAATCGTCGCGGGCGCGCTCATTGGCCGAACCTCCGGAAATAGTCGCCGAGCAGACTGTCCAGCTCGGGAACGTGCTCCGCGATCGGGTACGCGACGCGCGTAATGTTCAGATACTGACGAAAGCCGAGGTTCTCCGAAAAGTTGTTGCGCCCCCAGGTTCCGCAGCCCATCGACAGCGAGAACGGCAGGCCGTTGTCGAAGTTGCCGCCGGTCGCGAAGCAATGCGCCTGATTGACGATCACGCGCGCCACCGGCAACGTCGAACCCAGCGTCAAGGCCTCATGCGGCTCGCCCGTATGCAGGCCGACCGAGTGCCCCGCGCCTATGTACGCATACAGACGACGCACGATATTCGCCGCGTCGGCGAAATCGCGCGCGCGGTAGACCGTGAGCACGGGCGCGAGCTTCTCACCCGAAAACGGATGACTTTCCCCGAAGCCGGTTTCCTCGACCATCAGAAACGCGCACTCGCGCGTTGCGATGTCGGCGAGGCCGGCGCTCTGTGCGATCTGCGATGCGGATTTTGCGGTGCAGCGCGCCGACAGTTTGCCGTCGGTCCACATCGCGGCCTGCAGCTTCTCCTTTTGTTGCGCGTCGAGCAGCACGCCGCCGCATGCGGCGAGTTCGCGCAGCATCGCGTCATAGATCGCGTCGTCGATCACGACGCTGTTCTCGGACGAACAGCTCGTCGCGTTGTCGAAGGTTTTCGATGCGGCGATCTTGTGCGCTGCATCGCGAAGGTTGGCCGTGCGCGTGACGATCGACGCCACGTTGCCGGCGCCCACGCCAAACGCCGGCGTGCCGCTGGCATAGGCCATCCGCACGTTCGCCTGCGAGCCCGTCGCGACCACGAGGTCGGCTTCGCGCATCAACGCGGCGGTCGCGGCTTTGTCTACCGGCGCGGGAAGCATCTGCACGAGCGCTGGGTCCAGCCCCGCCTTCGCGAACTGGGCATGGATGAAACCGATCAGCGTCTCGCACGCGCCATAGCCCTTCGGCGACGGCGCGACGATTACCGCATTGCCGCATTTGAGCGCGTTGATGATCTTGTTGGCCGGCGTCGCGGCCGGATTGGTCGAAGGCGTGATCGCAGCGACGACGCCGACCGCGCGCGCGATTTCGACGATGCCCGTAGCCTCGTCCCGCGCAATCACGCCGCAAGTCTTCAGGCCATGCAGGTCGCGCAGCAGTCCAAGCGTCTTGCGGTAGTTCTTACGAACCTTGTCGTCAGCGTTGCCGAGGCCGGTGTCGCGTACCGCCTGCTCGGCAAGTTCGCGGTTCCGGCCGGGCTCCATGATGGCCCAGGCCGCGGCGGCCGCGGCGGTATCGAGCGCGGATTGCCCGGCAAACTCGAACGCTTGCTGCGCTGCACGCGAACGCTCGATCAGCGCCGCGATTTGCGGCGCGATTTGAGGCACATGCACGTCGGAATGGCCCGCACCGGCGGCAATGCCCTGGGTGTCCCTCACATTCATCGTCGAACTCCGGTCAAGTCGATTGGCTGTACTGCCAATCTATTCACCAGCGCGTGAATGCGAGTCCCGATTCCCGTGCAATCCGCGACTCACGACGCGGGAGGCCACAAATATGCAATTTTCGGGACTTTCACCAGTCCCGAAAAATGCACAGCACGATGCAAAATAGCCTGAAGCCTGCTTGAAGCCTGTTTGAAGCCCTGTTAACAACGACACGGTGCAACCAACGCAGCAGAGGGGAAGCATGTCCACATCGAACCAATCGAATGCGGCGGCAGTCCGCGCGTTCCGCGTGCTCGAAACGCTTGCCCAGGCGGGTCGTCCATTGGCGATGATGGATCTCGTCCAGGCCCTCGGTTTGCCCAAGCAGACGGTGCACCGGATCCTCACGCAACTTACCGACGCGTGGCTCGTCACCCGCGGCGCCAACGACAAGCTTTACGAATGCTCGGCGCGCGTCAGGACGATGGCGGTGCACGTGCTGATGCACGCGGGGCCGGCGGCGGCGCGGCATCTGCTGCTCGAACAACTCGTCGAAAAGATTGGCGAGACCTGCAACCTGACGATGCTCGCCGGCAATGATGTGGTTTATGTGGATCGTGTCGAGACCGAATGGCCGTTGCGCATGCATCTGCAGCCGGGCTCGCACGTGCCGCTGCACTGCTCGGCAAGCGGCAAGCTGCTGCTGAGCTTCCTGCCCAAGGAGCGTCGCGACCGCATCATCGAAACGTTGCCTCTGCGCGCCCATTCTGAACAGACGATTACCGACCGCGAAGCATTGCGCAAGGAGCTGGCCGTGACACGGCGCCGGCAACTGGCGATCAATAATCAGGAGCATTTACAAGGCTTGATCGCGATTGCGGTTCCCGTAATAATCGACCGCAACCGCGCATGTGCGGCAATCGCCGTGCAGGCGCCGGTCGGGCGCGTCGCGCTCGATGACCTGCTCGCCTTCGTGCCTGATCTGAGGCATGCCGCAACTGAAACCGCGAAGACCTTCCGCGAGTGAAAGTACATGAGGTGAGCACGTGGAGCGCTGCCTGACATGAGCCTATAGCGATGCACGCGTATATTTTCAAGGACCGTAGCGGGCGCGTTATCGATGTCGAAACCGACGACGAAGGCGAAGCCGCAGTCGCTTACCACCACGCCGAGCCAGTAGGACGGCTGTCCATTTCGTACGATGACACGTCGAACGACCCTTCAGCCACGCTGATCGAGTTGTTCGTCGAGCCTGCGTACCGACGCTGCGGGATCGCCCGCACGCTGGTGGCCTGTGCGCATGAGACGACAGGCAGTCCGATTCGAGTGCCGCGAACCATGGCACGCCAAAGCGAAGCATTCAGTTCACTTTGCCGCTGCCTTGAAAGCGAAGGTTTGATTCTGCTGACCTGACGCGATGCGGTGTGGTGCGAATCGATGCAAGAAGCTCAGTGCCCGTTCCCATCGCCGAACGCGAGCCGCATCGCGTAATCGCGCACATCACCGGGCCACGATGCAATGCAAGCGCTCATCTTCGCTGAATCGTTCGCGAACAGCGCGCGCGTCGCTTCTTCGAAGCCCGGCAAATCTCCACCGACCGCCAGCATGAAGTGATACGCACGCTCCTGCGCGACGCGCATTCTGTCTTTCTCACTTCCGTTTCGGCGTGCCTGCTCAACCAGTTTGCGCAGCGTCACGGACGCGCCGCCCGGCTGCGCGGCGAGCCAGTCCCAATGACGCGGCAACAAGGTCACCTCACGCGCCACCACGCCGAGTCGCGGACGGCCGCGGCCTCTGACGGCGCTCGCCTCCGCTGCCTCGTTTTCAGTGTCGGCGCTCCTCGCATGAGCGCGCGCGATACCGGCCAGCCGCGCGATGACCTGCTGTTCCGTGCCTCTCGTATCGACATCGATCGTGCGGCCGGTTTCGTCATCGAAGATCAGAACCGGACCCGACGCGCCGCCTTCGAGCGCGCTTTTAACCGCCAACGCGTTCACTTGCAGCGACCCCGTGGCGAGGCGCCGATCGCCATCAAAGCTCGTATAGGAATGGGTAGACATGTCGTTCATGACAATCGCCTAAGGAAAAGATCATCCGATTATGCCCGGATAAAAATAGATGTCAATATTATCCGGGTAAATAAATTGCCGCAGGGTTTCCCCTCCTTTATCTGAGCGAAAAACGTCCTACTATCATCAACTTAAAACTAACTAACTCATCAATTAGTCAGACATGCCGCAACCCGCCTGCTCCCGAATGGGTCGTCGCCCTCACGCGCAAGACTTCGACGCTCGCGAACATCTGCTCGATGTCGCGGTCGCGCTATTCGCCGAGCGCGGCATCGCCAACACGACCGTCGCGCAGATCGCGACGGCCAGCGGCGTGACCTCCGCGATGGTCCACTACTGGTTCCAGACCCGCGAAAAGCTGCTCGATGCGCTGGTCGAAGAAAGGCTCGTCGTTGCCTTCGATTCGATCTGGCAACCGGTCGATACCGAGCACGACGATCCGCTCGCGATGACGCAAGGCATCGTCGCGCGCATGTTCGACATCACCGGAAAAATGCCGTGGCTGCCTTCGTTGTGGCTGCGCGAAGTGATCAACGAAGGCGGTCTGCTGCGCGAGCGCGCGTTCGCGCATATCCCGTTGCAGAAGGTTGCGGGGTTTGGCCAGAACATCGCGCGCGGCTGTGCATCCGGTCAACTGAACGCGCAACTCGAACCGCTGCTGCTGTTCAATTCGGTGCTGGCGCTCGTGATGCTGCCGCAGGCCACCGCGAAGATCTGGCAGCGCCTGAATCCGAACGCGTCGTTCGATCGCGCGACACTCGAACGCCATGTCGTCGCGCTGCTCGCCCAGGGGATGAGTGCAACCGCAACGTCCGCGCCGATATCGACGCAGACATCTGCCGCGACGCCCACACCGCGCCGCGCGAAAAGGAAGCCGTCATGATGCCGTTCGTCGTGCCCTCCAGGCTCGCCGCGTTGCTCGCGCTGTGTATCGTGTGCGCGAGCTGTTCGCGGCAACCGGCCAACACGTGGCAAGGCTATGTGGAAGGCGAGTTCCTGTATCTCGCGTCCTCGCAGCCGGGGCAGTTGACCGAGCTGGCGGTGTCGCGCGGCCAGACCGTCGCGCAGAACACGCCGCTGTTCGCACTCGAAGCGCAGAACGAAACCGACGCCGTCGCGCAGGCCAACGAACAGTTGCGCGCGGCGCGCGCGCAACTCGCGGACCTCGGAACCGGCAAGCGTGCGCCGGAAGTCGACGTCACTCGCGCGCAACTCGTGCAGGCCGAGGCCGATGCGGCGCGCGCCGCGACCCAGTATCACCGCGACGAACAGCAGTTGCGCGCGGGCGGCATCGCGCAAAGCCAGTTGGACGACTCGCGCGCGAACGCGCTGTCGAGCGCCGCGCGTGTGCGTGAGTTGCAGAGCCAGGTGACCGTTGCACGTCTGCCGGGGCGCATCGAACAGGTTCGCGCGCAACAGGCACAGGTCGACGCGGCCAAGGCCCAACTCGGTCAGGCGCAGTGGAAACTCGACCAGAAAAGCGTGCACGCGCCGCACGGCGGTCTCGTGTTCGACACGATGTACCGCAGCGGTGAATGGGTGCCAGCCGGCAGTCCGGTCGTGCGCATGCTGCCGCCGGAAAACGTCAAGGTGCGCTTCTTCGTGCCCGAAGCGGTAGTCGGCTCGCTGACGCCAGGCCGCCACGTATCGATTCACTGCGATGGTTGCGCGGCCGATGTGCCGGCCGTGCTCAGCTTCGTGTCGAATCAGGCCGAGTACACGCCGCCCGTGATCTACAGCAACGAAAGCCGCTCGAAGCTGGTCTTTATGATCGAAGCCAAACCACAAGTTGCCGATGCACCGAAACTGCGGCCCGGCCAACCCGTCACGGTGACGCTGCAATGAGCGCGCCTGCTCCGACCGGCAATGCAACCGATGCCGACTACGCGATCGACGTGCACGGGCTGAACAAGCATTTCGGCACCAAGCATGTCGTCAACGATGTTTCGCTGCGCGTGCGGCGCGGCGAGATCTTCGGTTTTCTCGGCCCGAACGGTAGCGGCAAGACGACCTGCATCCGCATGATGTGCGGCCTGCTCACGCCCGACTCCGGCAACGGCACCTGCCTCGGCTATGACATCGTGCGCGACAGTGCGCAGATCAAGCGGCACACCGGCTATATGACGCAGCGCTTCTCGTATTGGGAAGACCTGACGATCCGCGAAAACCTTGACTTCGTCGCGCGCATCTACGAGATGAAGAATCGCCACGACGCGGTGGATCGCGCGCTCGAACAGCTTGGGCTGACGAGCCGCGCGAAGCAGTTGGCCGGCGCGTTATCGGGCGGCTGGAAGCAGCGTCTCGCGCTGGCGGCGTGCATGCTGCACGAGCCGGAATTGCTGTTGCTCGACGAACCGACCGCGGGTGTCGACCCGAGCGCGCGCCGCGACTTCTGGGAAGAGTTGCATCGCCTCGCGGCGAGCGGCATCTCGGTGTTGGTCAGCACGCACTATATGGACGAAGCAGAACGCTGCCACAAGCTCGCGTATATCGCGTACGGCAAGCTGCTCGCGCAGGGCACGTCGAAGGAAGTGATCGATTCGCAAGGTCTCGTGACGTGGGCCGTGTATGGGCCCAACCTCGTCGAACTCGGCGAACGGCTGCGACGCTCGCCGGGTGTCGGGCAGACGGTTGCGTTCGGGTCATCGCTGCATGTGAGCGGTCCGGACACGCCCGAGTTGCATGCGACGCTCGATCAACTCGCGCATTCGGATCCGGCACTGCGGATCGAGCCTCTGGAAACCGGCCTCGAAGATGTGTTCATCTTCATGATGAACCGCTCCACCGACAACTATGCGGCACCTTCAGCGGGTAACGCATCGTGAACACCGCACGGCACCTTGTACGCTTTTCGCTGACGCGCTGGTGGAGCATCGTGCGCAAGGAGTTCCTGCAACTGAAGCGCGACCGCATCACGTTTGCGATGATCATCGGCCTGCCGATCATGCAGATGGCGCTGTTCGGCTTTGCGATCAATACCGATCCAAAGCATCTGCCGACCGCCGTGATCGCCGCCGATCACAGCGAATTCACGCGCAGCTTCGTGATGGCGATGCGCAACTCCGATTACTTCGACATCGTATCGACGCTGCCCGACGAAGAGTCCGGCCGCCGCGCGCTCGCGCAAGGCAAGGTGCTGTTCGTGCTGAATATCCCGGTCGGCTTCACGCGCGATCTGGTCAAGGGCGCGCGTCCATCGCTGCTGATGGAAGCCGACGCAACCGATCCGACCGCGGTCGGCACCGCGCTCGGCGCGCTGCCATCGATTGCGCAATCGGTGCTGCAGAAGGATCTGACGGGTGCACTGTCGCCGCTCGCCGTCGGACCCGCCGCGTTCGACGTGCAGTTGCATCGCCTGTACAACCCCGAAGCGATCACGCAGTACAACGTGGTGCCCGGTCTGATGGGCGTGATCCTGACGATGACGATGGTGATGATGACGGGCCTCGCGATCACGCGTGAACGCGAGCGCGGCACGATGGAAAATCTGCTCGCCACGCCGGTGCTGCCGCTCGAAGTGATGACTGGCAAGATCGTGCCTTACGTCGCGATCGGGCTGATTCAGGTGAGCATCATTCTGGCCGCGGCGCGCTTCGTGTTTCATGTGCCTTTCGAGGGTAGTCTGATCGCGCTGTATCTGTCCGCGCTGCTGTTCGTCGCGGCTAATCTGACGATCGGCATCACGCTGTCGTCGCTCGCGCAGAACCAGTTGCAGGCGATGCAACTGACGATGTTCTATTTCCTGCCCAATATCCTGCTGTCGGGTTTTATGTTTCCGTTCGCCGGCATGCCGAAATGGGCGCAATTCCTCGGCAACCTGCTGCCGCTCACCTATTTCAACCGGCTCGTGCGCGGCATTCTGCTCAAGGGCGTCGGGTGGGCCGATATGTGGCCGCATGTGTGGCCGCTGCTGATCTTTCTGTGTGTCGTGATGGGCATTGCCGTGAAGTTCTATCGACGCACGCTCGATTGAGGAAGGACTGCAATGTGTTCCGCTTCTGTCTGTCGTGCTTGTCTTTCTGATCACGCTGGTCGTGTGCGTCGTGCGGTGATTTTCCGTCCTACGGTGATGGGTTCGGCCGCTTGGCGACTCGCCGCATTTGCCGTCGGCGCGACGCTGTGCGCATGCACGGTCGGCCCGGACTTCCATCGGCCCGACGTGACCACGGCATCGAGCTATACCGCGACGCCGCTTGCGGCAAGCACGGTGGCATCCACGGGTCCGGGCGGCGCCGCGCAACACTTCGTGCCGACGGATGTACCCGGCGACGGCTGGTGGCGCGCATTCGGTTCGCCGGCTCTGAACGCGCTGGTACAGCAAGCGCTCGACGACAGTCCGACACTCGGGCAGGCCAGCGCGAAACTCGATGAAGCGCAGCAGGACTATCGCGCGCAGGCAGGCGGCACGCTATGGCCGCAAGTCGATGCGAACCTGTCGACGACCCGCGAGAAGATCGATCCCGAAGCACTCGGCTTCGGCGAACTGACCCAGGGCCGCTCGTTTGCGCCGTTCACGCTATACAGCGCGCAGGTCACGGTGTCCTACACGCTCGATCTGTTCGGCGCGAATCGCCGCGCGCTCGAAGCGGTGGCCGCGCAGGTCGACTATCAGCAATACGAGTTGGAAGCCGCGCGTTTGACGGTTGCGGGCAACGTGGTGACAGCGGCGATCCGGCGCGCGTCGCTCGCGCGGCAGATTGCGCTAACTGAGTCGCTGCTGGCGATACAGATGCGGCAACTCGATATCGCCGAACAGCGTTATAAGGTGGGCGGGCTATCGGAAGTCGATCTGCTCAGTCAGCGCACACTCGTGCAACAGACCCGCGCAACCTTGCCGCCGTTGCGCACGCAACTCGCGCAGACCGATCATCAACTCGCGATCTATCTGGGCCGTGCGCCAGCGGACCTCGCGGCCACGCACGACCTCGCCGCGCTCGATCTCGACACGCTGGTGTTGCCCGCCGATCTGCCGCTGACTTTGCCATCGACGCTCGCACAGCAGCGGCCCGATATCCGCGCATCCGAGGCATTGCTGCATCAGGCGAGCGCGAACGTCGGCGTCGCGACCGCCAATATGTATCCGCGCATCACGCTATCGGGCAGCGCGGCGACGGAACGTATCAGCGTGTCCGATCTGCTGACGGGCTTCAACGTATGGAATGTCGGCGCGGGTCTCACGCAGCCGCTTTTTCACGGTGGTGAATTGCTGGCGCGCAAGCGTTCGTCGGAAGCCGCGTGGCAGGCGGCGCTCGCGATGTATAAACAGACCGTGCTGCAAGGCCTGCAACAGGTCGCCGATGCGCTGCGCGCGCTCGATCAGGATGCGCTTGCATTGCAGGCACTCGACGACGCTCATCGCAGCGCGCAACGCAGTGCCGGCATCGCGGGCGAGCGCTATGCGTCGGGCGGCATCAGTCAGTTGACGTTGCTCGATACCCAACGGCAGGAACTTCAGACCGGGCTCGATCGCACGAAAGCCGCCGCGCAGCGTTATGCGGATACGGCGGCGCTTTATCAGGCGCTTGGCGCGCGGCCGTGAGTAGGGCCTAACGGCGTACCTTGTTCAGCACGAGATACGCAAACGAGCCGATCACGATGCCCCAGAACGCCGAACCGAGTCCGAGAAACGTCATGCCCGACGCGGTTGCGAGAAACGTGATGACCGACGCCTCGCGATGGTCCTCGTCCTGGATCGCGCCCATCACGTTCGCGGTGATCGCGCCGATCAACGCAAGGCCGGCGAGAATCGCGACGAACTCCTTCGGCAGCATCGTAAACAACGCAACGATCGAGCCGGCGAACGTACCACCGATCAGATAGAACACACCGTTCGCAATGCCGGCGATATAGCGCTTGTCCGCATCGTTGTGCGCATCCTCGCCGGTGCACAGCGCGGCTGTAATCGCGGCGATCACGATCGTGATGCCGCCGAAAAACGCCACGCCGATCGACGCGATGCTGGTCGCGGTGATGATCGGCCGGGCCGGCGTGTGATAGCCGGACACGCGCAGAATCGCCATGCCCGGAAGAAACTGGCCGGTCAGACTGACGACGACGAGCGGCAACGCGAGGCTCAGCGTCGAACTCAACGTCCATTCGGGTTTGATAAAGATCGGCCGCGTGATCTGCAGCGGCAGACTGCCCAGATGCGCGGTGCCCAATACGATGGCGAGCACGATACCTGTCACCAGCACCAGCACGATGCAGTAGCGCGGCAACAGCCGTTTAAACACGATGTACGCGGCGATCATGCCGAACGCCAGCGCGGGCATCGACGCGGCGGCGGAAAATGCGTGCATGCCGAACTGCAGCAGAATGCCGGCCATCATCCCGCACGCGATGCCCTTGGGAATGCTGCGCACCATTTTGTCGAAATAGCCGCTTACGCCGATCAACAGAATGATCACGGCCGCGGTGAGATACGCACCCACCGCCTGATTGAGCGACAACGCGGGAAAGAGGCCAACCAGCAGCGCGGTGCCGGGCGCGGACCACGCGGTCACGACCGGCACTTTCAGCTTCCAGCTCGCGAAGATGCCTGAAACCGCCGCACCGATCGAGATCGCCCACACCCACGATGCGACCATGTCGTTGGGCACGTGGGCCGCCTGCGCGGCCTGAAAGTAGATCACCAGCGGGCCGGAGTAGGAGATCAGCACGGCCAGAAAACCCGCCACGATGGCGGAAATGGACCAGTCGGCCGCAAGCGCGCGCGTCGAAGAGGCCTGGCTATTGGAGGGATTCATTGTCGATGTGGGTCGAGGGTGGTCCGCCGTGGCTGAACTGATGAGAGCATATCTGCGCTCTGGTTGCGATGCGGCGGCATCGTTCGGGGCCAATAGTATGAAGGACAAACGCCACGGAGAATATCGGCACCGCTCTCATTTTCCGCGCTACACGAAGAAAAAAGCCGAAAAGACGCACGAAATGCGAGCAGAAACGGCAGTGGCATCGCCGCGAACCGTTACGTTCCCGGCGATGCCTGATTGCTGTCGCAACGAAACAGGTCTTAGCCCTGATCGCCGCCACCCACCGGCAGCACCGTGCCGGTGATATACGACGCTTCATCGGAAGCGAGGAACAGGATCGCGCCGACCTGTTCGTCGATCGTGCCATAGCGATGCATCAGGCTCGACGCCATCGTCTGATCGACGATGCCCTGATACCACGTCGCTTCCTGCTCGCTTTGCTGCGCGGTATTGCGCGGCACCCGGCGCGGCGGTGCTTCGGTGCCGCCGGTCGCGACCGCGTTGATGCGGATGCCGTGCTGCGCATGTTCGAACGCGAGGCTCGCGGTCAGTGCATTGACGCCGCCTTTCGACGCCGCATACGGCACCCGATAGATGCTGCGCGTCGCAATCGACGACACATTGACGATCGCGCCGCCGCCGCGCTTCAGCATCTCGGGCAACACCGCATGGCAGCACCACAGCGTCGGGAACAGCGAGCGCCGCACCTCGGCTTCGATCTGCTGCGCTTCGTATTCTTCGTATGGCTTCGCCCAGATCGTGCCGCCGACATTGTTGATCAGCGCGTCGATACGGCCAAACGCATCGATTGCGAAAGCAATCATCGCGCTCGCGCCCGCATAGGTTTCGAGGTCGGCGATAAACGCGCAGGCCTTGCCGCCTTCGCGCGCGATTTCGTCGGCCACCTCATGCACGATCGGTGAACGATCGACCAGCACCACCACCGCGCCTTCGCGCGCAGCGCGCAACGCGACACCGCGGCCGATGCCCTGACCCGCGCCGGTCACGACCAGCACCTTGTCCTTGAAGCGATCGATAAAGGTCGAAGTCATGCTACGTTGCTCGCCGAGAATTTTTCGTAGTAGAAGTTCGCGGGCTCGATGCTGCTGTCGCGCAGCCAGCCCTGCACCGCTTCGACCATCGCCACCGGGCCGCACAGATAAACGTCGACGTCGCCGCTATTGAGCCAGTCGCTGTCGACGTGCGCAGTCACATAGCCCTTGCGCTCGTGGCTGCTCGCGGCATCCACGACGCAGGTGCGATAGCTGAAATTGGGCAACGCGCGCTGTGCCTCTTCGAGCTGTTCGAGCGCGACCAGATCGTGATCGTTGGTCACGCCGTACACGAGCCGCACCGGCTGCGTATTGCCGTTCGCCTTCAGCACGTCGAGCATCGACAGGAACGGCGCGATGCCGGTACCGCCCGCGAGAAACAGCACCGGACGTTGCGGATCGCGCAGATAGAAGCTGCCGTATGGCCCAGTGAAACCGATGCGCTGCCCCGGCTGCGCCTGCGCGCTCAGATAGCCGCTCATCTTGCCGTCCGGCACGTTGCGCACGACGAAGGCCGCGCGCGCCGCACCCGGTGCCGAGCTGAACGAATACGAACGGTGCTCGCCCTTCTCGCCAGGAATCTCGACGTTCACGTATTGCCCGGCAAGAAAGCTCGGCGCGCTCGTGCCGTCGATATCGACCGAAAAATGGATCGTCGAGTCCGACAACTTTTCGACCGCCGCGAGCGTGCCTTCGAAACGCGCGACACCGGTCTTGCACGCCGCCGACGACGCCTGCACGCGCACCACCATATCCGAGCGCGGCCGTGTCTGGCACGCGAGGATATAGCCCTGGCCGGCTTCTTCCGGCGTCAGTGCATCTTCGACATAGCTCGATTCGGGCAGATCGTACGCGCCCGACTCGCACAGTCCGCGACAGGTGCCGCACGCGCCTTCGCGGCAATCGAGCGGAATGTTGATCTTCTGCCGATACGCGGCATCCGACAGCGTTTCGTTGTCACGGCAACTGATAAAGCGCGTCACGCCGTCTTCGAACTGCAGGGCAATAGTGTGTTCCATAGCAGACTCCCGAACCGCACCGGTTAGATGTGGTAGATGTCGATGACCTGATTGATGTAGTCGTTCTTCAACACGACGTACTTGCTCAGGATTTGCGGCTGCGCGCCGTTGAAATCGATCACGTAGCGCGACATGCCGAAATAGCTGTAATTCGTGCGATAGCGGTGGCTCAGCGTGTGCCAGTTGAAGCGCACCGTGTACACGCCGTTTTCCTCGCTCTCCACTTCGACGTTGCTGACGTTGTGGCTCGTGCGCGTGTCGGGCATCGTCGCGCTCGAACGCTCGGTCTTGATACGGAACACACGATCTTCGAGACCCTGGCGGTTCGGGTAGTAGATCAGCGAGATTTCACGCTCCGGATCGGTGATCAGCTTGTCTTCGTCATCCCATGACGGCATCCAGAACGGTGCATCCGGGTGATAGCAGGTCAGCCACTCGTCCCACTGTTCGTCGTCGAGCAGGCGGCTCTCGCGGTACAGGAAAGCCTGCACATCGGTGATGGCGATCTTGCTCATGCGCGGCTCCCTTGCGTCGTCAGCGCCTTTTTCATCGTGTCGACCCAATAGCGGTGCTGCACCGTATAGAGCCCTTCGTCTTCGGTCTTCACGCCGCTCATCACCGGATTCAGACCGATGCGTTGCGCCGCCTCGTCCGGCCCGTCGATCCAGTGCGAGGAACCGCGGCACATGTCGTTCCATTCGACCGCGCGGGCCGCGTAGCCCTGCTGGCAGGCGCGGAATTCTTCCAGGTCGTCGGGGGTTGCCATGCCGCTCACGTTGAAGAAGTCTTCGTACTGGCGGATGCGGCGCGAACGCGCTTCGTCGGATTCACCCTTCGGCGCGATGCAATAGATCGTCACTTCGGTCTTGTTGACCGACAGCGGCCGCAGCACGCGAATCTGCGAGCCGAACTGGTCCATCAGATACACGTTCGGATAGAGACACAGGTTGCGCGAGTTCTGGATCATCCAGTCCGCGCGTTCGGCGCCGCAGCGCGCGGCGAATTCGTCGCGGCGGCTGAAGTTGGGGCGATCTTCGGGGTTGGCCCAGCGCGTCCACAGCAGCATGTGGCCGTGATCGAACGCATAGAAGCCACCGCCCTGACGGCCCCAGCTCCCGGCATCCATCGCACGGATCTTGTCTTCGCGCGCGTTTTCTTCCTTGCGATGATTGGTCGTCGCCGCGTAATTCCAGTGCACCGCCGACACGTGATAACCGTCCGCGCCGTTTTCGGCGGTCAGCTTCCAGTTGCCTTCATACGTATAGGTCGACGAACCGCGCAGTACTTCGAGGCCCTCTTCCGACTGGTCGACGATCATGTCGATGATGCGCGCGGCTTCGCCGAGGAAGGTTTCGAGCGGCGGCACGTCATCGTTGAGGCTGCCGAACAGGAAGCCGCGATAGTTGCCGAAGCGCGCGAGCTTCTTCAGATCATGCGAGCCTTCGTTGTTGAAGCAGTCGGGATAGCCCGCGCCTTCCGGGTCTTTCACCTTCAGCAGCTTGCCGCTGTTGTTGAAGGTCCAGCCGTGAAACGGGCACGTATAAGTGGCCTTGTTGCCGCGCTTGTGGCGGCACAGCATCGCGCCGCGGTGCGTGCACGAATTGAGGAACGCATTCAGTTGACCCTGACGGTTGCGCGCAATCACGACTGGCTGGCGACCCATATAGGTCGTGAAGTAATCGTTGTTGTTCGGTACCTGGCTTTCGTGCGCGAGATAAATCCAGTTGCCCTCGAAAATATGCTGCATTTCCAGTTCGAACAGACGCTCGTCGGTAAAAGCACTGCGGTGCAGGCGATAATCGCCGCGCTCGCGGTCTTCGACGAGAAAGTCATCGATGTTCTTCAGTTGCGGAGTGTGATCCGGGTAAATCGGAATCATGGTTGTCTCCAATGTCGACCGGAGTTAGCGCTTTAGCGCTTACTCCGGTCCCATGAAAAATGGTTTAGTCGGTGTGCGTGCGACGCACGTGCGTAGGGAGCGGCCTGCCTGCGGACGGGCCGGTTTATCTTCGATTGGGGTTATTGCGTCGGCGGTTGAGGCGGTGCGCCTCCGGTATCGCGTCAGGCCACCGTGTGCATGCACTCGACTTTCGTCACGGCAAGCGCGGCCTGTGGCCCGGATGGACCCACGCGCGCACGCGCCCTGCATGGTGGGGAATCGATCGAGAATCCTTTCAATAAGGCTTCGATTTCAGCATGTCTCATTGCTGCTCCTGAACGCTTTCTAGGTCTTGGATCCCGTGCGCGAGATGTGCTCGCGCCGTCTCCGGGGGGACCAGCCGACGCCTTCGACCGTGCAGGGCTTTCAATGCCCGGGAGGTATAATTTTGCGATGCGTCTGCGGTAACTGAAGGATAGTTGCACGTGATTCGCATCGTCCAACACTGATTTAGTATCACGACGATACTTAAAAGGTATTTCCATGGAACTGCGCCATCTGCGTTATTTCGTTGCGGTTGCCGAGGAATCCAATGTCACCCGGGCCGCCAAACGTCTGCACATTGCGCAGCCGCCTCTCAGCAGGCAGATCCAGCAACTTGAAGATTCGCTCGGCGTACAGCTATTCGAGCGCAATTCGCGACCTTTGAAGCTGACCGAAGCCGGCCGCTTCTTCTATTCGCACGCGATTCAACTGCTCGCGCAAACCTCCGAAGTCGAAGCAATGACGCGGCGCGTCGGCAAGATCGAGCGCAGCCTGTCGATCGGTTTCGTCGGCTCGACGCTGTACGGCATGCTGCCGAAAATCATCCGGCGTTTTCGCACCGAAAACAGCGCGGTCGAATTGAGCCTGCACGAAATGTCGACGATGGATCAAATCCAGGCGCTGAAGGAAGGACGCATCGATGTCGGCTTCGGCCGGATTCGTCATGAAGACCCGAGCATCCGGCGCGTCGTGCTGCGCGAGGAGCGCATGATCGTCGCGCTGCCGACCGGCCATCCATTGATCGACGCAAAGCCCGTGTTGTCGCTGCGCGATCTGATCAGCGAAACGATGATCATCTTTCCGAAGGCGCCGCGGCCGAGTTACGCGGACCAGGTGCTCGCCGCGTTTCACGATCGCGGGCTCAAGCCGCGCCGGCTCTTCGAAACACGCGAGTTGCAGATCGCCCTCGGCCTGGTCGGCGCGGGCGAAGGCATCGCGATCGTGCCGGCGAGCGTGTATGGATTGCAGCGCGGCGATGTCGCTTACAAAGATCTCGACGACGAGAATCTGGTGTCGCCGATCATCATGAGCATGCGCATGCTCGACGAGTCCGCCGATATCAAGCGCATGCTCGAACTGATCTACGCGCTCTATGACGAGCAGCAGATGACCTATTTGCCGCCGTCGCAGCAGTAGTGCTTTTTCGCGTCCTTCCTGGCGTTCTTCGCGGCACCGCTCGCGGCGCGGGCGGCCTTTCGCTCGCCGGACCATCAGCCGATCATCGCATTCCCGTAACCAAGTTGTATGGACAAGATATTCGACGCGGTATAGACCGCTCGTTCGAAAGAAATTCTCCTGCCTCCTCCGCACCTCAAAATCCTGCCAAAACTCCTATAAATAAAGGATTTAGTTCGCTCGCCCGCTTCCATCGGTAGCCCGTCTAGGCACTAACCCCGATTGTCCGTCTCTCGCCGCCGAGGATAAATTGTCTATACAACATCGGACCACCAAGATCCGCTGTCAGGACATCCATCCCGGAGACTTCATGAAGAAACTTGCCTTGTCCGTCGCCATCGCGCTTGCCGCCAGTGGTGCTTTCGCCAAAGAGTGGTCCACGGTCCGCTTCGGCGTGGATGCGAGCTATGCGCCGTTCGAATCGAAGGCGCCCGATGGCAAGCTCGTCGGCTTCGACATCGATCTCGGCAACGAAATCTGCCGACGTCTGAATGCGAAGTGCGTGTGGGTCGAGCAGAACTTCGACAGCATGATCCCCGGGCTGAAGGCCAAGAAATTCGACGGCGCGCTGTCGTCGATGTCGATGACACCGCAACGTGCGGCACAGATCGCGTTCTCGTCGAAGCTGTTCAATACGCCGACACGTCTCGTCGCCAGGCAAGGCGCTAATCTGCTGCCGACCGCCGAGTCGCTGAAGGGCAAGACGATCGGTGTCGAGCAGGGCACGATCCAGGAAACCTATGCCAAGACCTACTGGGAACCGAACGGCACCAAGATCGTGCCGTACCAGGACCAGGATCAGGTCTACGCGGACCTGATCTCGGGCCGTCTGGACGCCGCGCTGCAAGACGCGGTGCAGGCCGATATCGGCTTTCTGAAGACGCCGCGCGGCACGGGCTTCGCATTCGTCGGCAAGGACATCGTCGACGCGAATATTCTCGGCAACGGCGCGGGCATCGGCATGCGCAAGGAAGACGCGGATCTGAAGGCGAAGGTCGACAAGGCGATCGCCGACATGATCAAGGACGGCACGTATAAGAAGATCGAGCAGAAGTACTTCGACTTCGACGTGTACGGCGGCTAAGTACGGCAGCCAGGCGCTACGAGCGCCGTAGCGGGCCCGATCGGCACGTCCGCGCGCGAGGTGAACGTACCGTTTGCCCCGCGCCCGCGAATCCCGGCTATCTGCTCACGCGCACCCCTCGCGCGTTCATCAAGGACACTCCCATGCTTTTTCAAGGCTTCGGTCCGCTGCTGCTCGCGGGGACGTGGGTCACCATCAAGCTCGCGATACTGTCGCTCGCGGCGGCCTTCGTGCTCGGTCTCGCCGGCGCCGCGGCAAAGCTGTCGACCAACCGCTTCGTGTCGCGTGTCGGCACGCTGTACACGACGCTGATTCGCGCGGTGCCCGACCTAGTGCTAATGCTGCTGCTGTTCTACAGCATCCAGATCTGGCTCAACGATCTGACCGACGCCGTCGGCATCGAGCAGATCGATATCGATCCGTTCGTGGCCGGCATCATCACGCTGGGCTTCATCTACGGCGCGTATTTCACCGAGACGTTCCGCGGCGCGTTTCTATCCGTGCCGCGCGGCCAGATCGAAGCGGGCTTCGCGTATGGGATGAGCGCGCGGCGCGTATTCACGCGCATCCTGTTTCCGCAGATGATGCGCTTCGCGCTGCCCGGTATCGGCAACAACTGGCAGGTGATGGTCAAGGCCACCGCGCTGGTGTCGATCATCGGTCTCGCGGATGTCGTGAAGGCTTCGCAGGACGCGGGCAAGAGCACGCAATCGTTTTTCTTCTTTACGCTGGTCACCGCCGCGATTTATCTGGCCATTACCACCGTGTCGAGTATTGCGTTGAAGCGCCTCGAAAAGCGTTATTCGATTGGCGTGCGGAGGGCCGCGCTGTGATCGAACTGATTCGTCAATACTGGCCGAACTATCTGTATACCGATGGTTTCAACTACAACGGTCTCGTCATCACGTTGTGGCTGCTGGTCGTTTCCGTCGGGCTCGGTTTCGCGCTGGCGGTGCCGCTGGCGATCGCCCGTGCGTCGCGCAACCGCTATATTGCAGGGCCCGTCTGGTTCTATACCTACGTATTTCGCGGCACGCCGCTCTACGTTCAGTTGCTGCTGTTCTATACCGGCCTCTACAGCCTGCATTTCATCCACGAGCACGAAATGCTGAACAGCTTCTTCCGCAACGCGATGTACTGCACGATCCTTGCATTCACGCTGAACGAATGCGCGTACGCGACCGAGATCTTCGCGGGCGCGATCAAGGAAACGTCGCACGGCGAGATCGAAGCGGCGCTCGCGTATGGGATGTCGAAGTACAAGCTGTATACGCGCATCATCCTGCCGTCGTCGCTGCGGCGAGCGCTGCCCTCGTACAGCAACGAAGTGATCCTGATGCTGCACGCCACCACGCTCGCGTTCACCGCAACCGTCCCCGACATTCTGAAGGTCGCGCGCGACGTCAACTCCGCGACGTACGCGACTTTCCAGGCCTACGGCATTGCGGCCATTCTGTATGCGTTGATCGTGTTCGCGCTGATCTGGGGCTTTCGCAAGATGGAAGTACGTTTGCTGGCTTATCTGAGGCCGCAAGGGCATTGAACGCTGGCGCAGCCGCGCCATGAGGGAGCATAAGAGCATGTACAAGCTGACGGTCGACGACCTGCACAAGAAGTTCGGCGAAAACGAAGTACTGAAAGGCGTCTCGCTGAAGGCAAAAGCGGGCGACGTGATTAGCCTGATCGGGTCGAGCGGCTCCGGGAAAAGCACGTTCCTCAGGTGCATCAATTTTCTGGAATCGCCGTGCTCCGGTCGCATTACGCTGAACGGCGAGGAAATCCAGACCAGTGCCGATCGTAACGGCTCGCTACGCGTGAGCAATCAGAAGCAACTGCAGACGATGCGCACGCGTCTTTCGATGGTGTTCCAGCATTTCAATCTGTGGGCGCATATGACGGTGCTCGAGAACGTCATCGAGGCGCCGATCAGCGTGCTGGGTTTGAGCCGCGCCGAAGCGCAGGCGCGGGCACGCAAGTATCTGACGAAGGTCGGTTTGCCGGAGAGCGCGGAACAGAAATATCCGGCGCATCTGTCGGGCGGTCAGCAGCAGCGCGTCGCGATTGCGCGCGCACTGGCGATGGAGCCGGAGGTGATGCTGTTCGACGAGCCGACCTCGGCGCTCGATCCCGAACTGGTCGGCGAAGTGCTGCGTGTGATGCAGGCACTCGCGGAAGAAGGCCGCACGATGATCGTCGTCACGCACGAAATGGGCTTTGCGCGCAACGTGTCGAATCATGTGGTGTTCCTGCACCAGGGGAGGATCGAAGAGCAAGGGCATCCGCACGAGGTGCTGACTCATCCGCGCAGCGAGCGCTTGCAGCAGTTTCTGTCGGGCAGTTTGAAGTAAGCGGGATAGCGGAAGGCCGAGTGCGGCATGCGCCAGGAGAAAACTAAGCGCGTATTGAAGGGAGCAGACGGTGCGGTCCTTTCATCTGCTCCCGGGCCCGGTCAGAAAAACACGCCTGTTCAACAGGCGGCTTCGGGTGTACTGCGGAAGCTGATAGCGAGGCGGTTGTAGGCGTTCATCAGGCCAATCGCAATGGTCAAATCAGCCAGTTCCTTTTCGCTGAATACGGCCTTTGCCGCCTGAAAGTCCTCGTCCGGCACGCTGGTGTGCGCGACTCGCGTCACCGACTCGGTCCAGGCCAGTGCGGCCTTTTCCCGATCGCTAAAGAGCGCACCGGCTTCGTGCCATACAGGGACCAGCACGATCTTGTCGATCTTCACACCCTTCTTGATCAGATCGCGCGTGTGCATATCGATGCAATACGCGCATCCATTGATCTGACTGGCGCGCAGATAGACCAGATCGACGAGTACTTCGTCGAGGCCGGACTGCATGATATAGCCGTACACGCGGCCAAGCGCTTCGATTCCACCGGGCGAAGCCTTTTCGTAGTTCAATCGCTGCGTCATTCGGGGCTCTTATTTGTCGAAGGTCGTCAGAGCCTTGTCATGCGTATTGACGACGAACACCGCGAGCAATTTCGCCGGCTCGGTCTGGCTCGCATTGCGGCTCACTACATGGTGAGAGTCCGGTGCCTCATAGAAGGATTCGCCCGCGTTATAGGTACGTTCCGGCTGCCCTTCCACCTGGCTCACGATGCTGCCCGACACGACGTACGCATAGATGAACGCCGAATGAGCGTGATGGTGCGGCACCGAAGCGCCACCGGGCGAATACGAAACCTCGACGGCAATCAGTGACTTGCCGGGAACATTCGGAATGGCATGCGAGAAATTGGGCTTGACGCTGTCGCCCGCGTTGTCCGCGGCAACGGATACGCCGGCAAATGTCATTCCGATGGCTGCCAGCAACGGCAAAACAATGCGCTTGTTCTTCATATGAGGCTCCTTAATGGGTACGCACAATTCTGCGCTCAACCAGGGGCATAAAAAAGCACCAAAAACGCAGATTCCGGGTGTACCAAGAGGTCGGCATCCGAGATCACGACGCATGCCGCACTCCGGTCCGGCGATCGAATATCCAGCCCGCTGGCAGCAAACGACTGCAACCTGGCAGTAATGCTCCCCACGTTCATTCATTGAAGCTGAACTCCGCGCCCCATAATTCTGCTAAGCGTAGTTGGCTCAGTTCATGTAACTCAAGGAGCAAAAAATGAATGCACTCGTCGAACTCGGAACGAGTTTAAGAAGATCGACTTTATTGCCGGCACTGTCGGTGGCCTTTCTTATTTCATCCAGTGCACTGCTTGCCCCAAGCACTGCTTTTGCGGATTCATCCATCCAGCCAGCGCAAAGCGGTGCCGTCGTTCAAGACGACTACTTTCATACCGGTGCCGGCTCCCGATATTTGCGTCGGGCCGACTCGGATCTGGTAGTGCAACCGTTGCGCGGAAATATCACCGTCATCATGGGTTCCGGCGGCAACGTCACGGTGCTGTCGGGAGAAGAAGGAAAATTTCTGGTCGATGCCGGTATCAGCAAATCGCAGCAAAAGATGCAAACCGCGCTCAACCAGATCAGCCCAGCACCGTTGAAATACGTGGTCAATACGCATTGGCACTGGGACCATACCGACGGCAACGCGTGGATGCATGCAGCGGGTGCCACCATTGTCGCCCAGAAGAATACGTTCAGGCATCTGACTGAAACCACACATGTAGACGCGTGGAACTGGACCTTCGATCCGGTGCCGGTCGGCGCCCGTCCTACGCTGCTGATCGACCGTAGAAAGACGTTTCATTTCGCGGGAACCACGATCGAAGTGAAGAATTTCGGTGGCGGCCATACCGACGGCGATCTGTGGATCTACTTCAAGGACGCGGATGTACTGGCGCTCGGCGATACCTTCTGGAATGGCATCTACCCGTATATCGACAACGAAGACGGCGGCAGTATCGACGGCGCGATCAAGTGGGCTAACCAGGCTGTTGCCAGTACCACGGATCACACCATCGTGATTCCCGGTCATGGCGCAGTCGGCAATCGCGCTCAACTGATCGAATTCCGCGACATGCTGGTCACGGTGCGCAACAACGTGGCCGCACTCAAGCAACAAGGGAAATCGCTCGACGAGATCGTGGCTGCCAAACCCACCGCCGCATTCGACGCCAAATGGGGCAATTTCGTATTCAACGGCGACCAGTTCACCAGGATGGTCTACGCCGGTCTGAACTAAAAGCAACCGAATGGCGACGGACTGGAAAAGACCGTCGCGCAGGCTTTCGTGGCGCCGGTCATGTAGTGACCGGCGTTGCGTTTACGGGCGAAAGCATTATTCCACTCATAGCGCGTCTGCTTCGATTGCTGCTTCTTCCAGTGCAAGCGCAACAAACGCGCGTGTTGCGGCGCTTCGATAGGCGCCTTTGCGCAGCAGTATGGCCACGGTTCGACTCGGCAGCGCCGGCTCGAGATCAAGCAGATGAAGCCCTTTATTCTGGCGCGCGATTGCAGCAGGCAGCACGGTCGCGAGCGTACCGCGGCGAATCAATTCGATGACCGCGCCGATCGAATTGGCCTCGATCGCAACGCGCGGTACGACGCCGTATTGGCGACAGTAAGCATCGACGAGTTCGCGTGTCGCAAACTCTCCGCTGAGCAACACCAATGCTTCGCTCTCGAACTCACGCAGCGTCACCGCCGCTCGTTTCCTTGCCAGCCGATGCGACTTGCCGACCATCATCGCCAGCGCCTCCACGAATAGGCCCTGCGATTCGATATCGGGCATGCGTATGTTGTCGAAGCCAATGCCGACATCGACTGCATCGTCGTTCAACAATGTTTCCAGACGGTCCTGTGGCATCTCGATCAGATTCAACGTGATGTTCGGATAACGCCGGTTGTACTTCTCCAGCAATGGGCCGATGAGGTACGCGGCAAATGTCGGCGTCACCCCGAGACGCAGTGCGCCGCGGGTCAATTCCTGTACATCGTGAATCGCGCGCTTTCCCGCGTCCAGATCCTGAAGTGCGCGCTGCGCGTAGTGCAAATACGCAGTCCCCGCATCGGTCAACTGGATCGTCCTGCCGGAGCGGTCCAGCAACTGAACGCGCAGCGTGTCCTCGAGTTGCATGATCTGCTGCGACAGCGTGGGCTGCGATACATGGAGCGCTTCGGCCGCGCGCGTGAAGTTGCGGTGTTCCGCGACAGCGAGAAAGTAACGGATGTGACGGAGCAGCATCGACGTCTCCAACTATTGGTGTTGCCTATAGACAAAATAATAAACGGGTCTTGGACGGCGCGAATCGGTTCAAGCATTCTTCATCCAACGGTTCCCCGCCAAATAAACCAAGGAGCAAATCATGCAGGACATCATCGAAGGTTTCCTCAAGTTCCGCCGCGACGTGCTGCCGCAGCGCACCGACCTTTTCAAGGAGCTGGCGACCAGCCAGCATCCGAGCACATTGTTCATTTCGTGCTCCGACAGCCGGCTCGTTCCCGAACTCGTCACGCAGCGCGAACCGGGCGACATGTTCGTCATTCGTAACGCCGGCAATATCGTGCCGCCGTATGGACCGGAGCCGGGCGGCGTGAGCGCGACGGTCGAATACGCGGTCGCGGCACTCGGCGTTACCGACGTGGTGATCTGCGGACACTCCAATTGCGGCGCGATGACTGCGATTGCAACCTGCAAATGCATGGACCATATGCCGGCTGTGAGCAAGTGGCTGCATTACGCGGACTCCGCGAAGATCGTCAATGACGCACACGATCACAAGGACGAACAGGCTTGCGTCGACTCGCTGGTCCACGAAAACGTGATCGCCCAACTCGAGAATCTGAAGACTCATCCGTCTGTACGGCTCGCTCTCGCTCAGGGGCACCTCGCTCTGCACGGCTGGGTCTATGACATCGAAACGGGTTCAATCGAAGCGCTCGACAGCGCCACCGGTCAATTCGTCTCCCTCTCTGAACATCCGCACGCTTGTGCAGTCCCTGCCCGAGTCAGCCTTGCAGCCTGATAGCAGCTGCTTTTCAACACCCAAAGGAGTTTCATCATGACGCAGTCCCTGCATAGCCAATCGCCCCGTCGGTCGCTTACCGATGTCATCATCGACGCGAAGATCCGAAAGAATCTGACCTTCGAACAGATCAACGAGGGCACGGGCCTGAGCATCGCCTTCGTGACCGCCGCGCTTCTGGGCCAGCATCCGTTGCCGCCCGCTGCCGCGAAGGTTGTCGCCGATAAGCTCGAACTCGACGACGACGCGCTTCGCCTGCTGCAAACCATTCCGGTGCGCGGCAGCATTCCCGGCGGCGTACCGACCGATCCGACGATGTACCGCTTCTACGAAATGGTGCAGGTGTATGCGTCGACGCTGAAGGCACTGGTTCACGAAAAACTCGGTGACGGCATTCTCAGCGCGATCAACTTCAAGCTCGACTTCAAGGTCATCGACGATCCGGAAGGCGGCAAGCGCGCACTGATTACGCTCGACAGCAAGTACCTGCCGACCAAACCGTTCTGAGTCACCCCGGGGAGCCATTTCCGCGCGAAAGGCTCCCCGTTTCGCTGAAGATTGAGTCACGCAGTTGCCGGGAATGGATATGAAAGATAACGGGGAAGTGAACACATGTGCTTGCGCGGCGAACGACACCGCGGTCCTGGACGAATCCACGACTCTGGTACTCGCCACTAAAGTCGTTCGCGCAAGTCCGACTGAAGCCAGCGAACCCATCTGGCTCGTTGCGGCGATGATCATCGTTGCCACGGCGCTTCGACCAGGCATTGCATCGATCGGACCCGTGCTGCCGGCGATCAGCCGCGCGTTCTCGCTTTCTCATGCGATGGCGTCGCTGCTCGCAACCGTGCCGATCCTGCTGATGGGACTGCTGGCGATGCCGAGCGCGTGGCTTGCGACGCGGTTTGGACGAAGCGAAGTGTTGCTCGTGTCGCTCGTGTTGCTGTTTGCGTCGATGGCCGCGCGTACTTTCGTCTCGAATGTTTCCATGCTTCTTCTCACTACCGCGGGTGTCGGAGCCGGGATCGCTATCGCCGGCACGCTGTTCGCGGGGCTGATCAAGTCGCACTTCCCAACCAGGATCGCGACGATGATGAGCATCTACGCGATGTCGCTTTCGCTCAGCAGCTCGATTTCCGCTGCCGCGACCGGCCCAATTGCCACGTTGGGCGGCATGAACGGATGGCGGCTCGGCACTGGCATCTGGACTGTCGTAGCGTTCATCGCTGTGTTCGCGAGCTTTGCGGTGTTCGTGCGGGAACGACGGCCAGTCGAAGTTCCGATCGCGAAAGCGCCGGGCGCTGCGCCACTGCCGCTGACCAACCGCACCGCGTGGCTCATTGCATTGTTCTTCGCCTGCGACAATTTCCTGTTCTTCGCGTTGCTCTCCTGGATCTCGCCGATATATCTGGAGCAAGGTCTGTCGACCGTGTCCGCAAGCGTTGTGCTCGCAACTTACACCGTGGCATTCACCGTCGGCATTCCGGTGTTCGGCTCGCTGAGCCGCGCGCATGATCGTCGCCGTTGGCTTGCGGTTTGCGCCGTGTTTGCGGGAGCAGGAACACTCGGCATGGCCGTGGCGCCCCTTCTGATGCCTCACGTCTGGGTTGCGGTCGCGGCATTGGGCCTGGGCGGCGGATTCACGCTCGGCATGACGCTGCCACTCGATAATGCTCATAGACCTGGCGACGTCAACTCGTGGAATGCATTCGTGCTGACCGTCGGCTACCTGGTTGCAGCAGCGGGCCCGCTCGCTGTCGGCTTTCTGCGGGACCTGACCGGCTCCTTTAGCGTCCCGGCGTGGCTTGCGTTTGCGGTCGCACTCGCGATGCTCGTTTTAACGCCGTTTCTTACTCCAGGCCAGCACAGAACCGCATGAGTTCAAATAGGTTCAAATCGATCCGATAGAAAAGCACCCCGAGGGGTGCTTCTTCTTTGCTTCGTGTTTCATGTTCCATCAGATCAGCAGCCGAAGTTTTCCGGCTGCCACCGTCCGAGTTTTCTATATGAACGACAGCCATCAGCCGTAGTGCCTGTCATCCAGCAACATGTCTTCGAAAAATGCCCCGAATCGTCCTTGCGGGTCGCGCAAATGGATTTCCAGAATCCACCGCATGGCCGACGGGTTTTCATCGAAGTCCGCGAGAGAACCGGTATGAATCGCGGCATGCGGAAAGTCCGAAACACGATGCCCGGGCAAGTCGAAATTCAGTTCCCAGCCCATCGATTTCGCGGTCTTATCGGCGAATTCATACAGGCTTCGGCCACTCGCCTTTTCTTTGTTCCAAACCGCGCGCACCTCGTGGAATAGACGCTCCGCGTCATTAGCGCAGCGAGTGAACTCGGCGTTCTGCCCCACGACAAACGATTTCCCGCCATCGCCTTCCCACGCATCGACACGCGGTGCGATGTCGAGAAAGAAAATGTCATTCTCCTGCAACACGACGCCCGGAACAGACTGCACTTTCATCGGCTTCATCGTATTGCTGCCAAATCGCACGCGCGTAGGGTGCCAGCTTAACGCCAAGCCCATATCGAGCATCGTTTGCTTTGCCATCGCGACAGCGTCCTCTTCGACCATACCCGGACGAACCTGCGCGGAGATTCTGGCAATCGCTTCACGAGTCTTCTGACGAGCCAGCAGCATGCCATCGACGGAAAACGACGGACCCACACGTTCCGCCGGACTTGATACCACCTGATTCATTTTCGCTCTCCATATGGACGTCACCCGCGTGCGGGGTGGCTGCTCCGATTATCGGAAGCAAGCGCGGTTATGCAGAGCGATATCGGCATTCGAAAGCAGACAACCGAACAATGAATGCGGCCAATGGAACGTGGGCGGCGCCCAGCGCGGATTGATCGGCACGACCTTGGGCGCCCGGCCCTCGATCACCTCCGCGGCTGAGAACAATAGCGGCATAAATCCTATACTCCCCAGCAGTATTGATCTATACTGCCCGCCAGTATCCAGACATCGGTGCCGTTATGCCCCATTCTCCCGAAGAAAAGAAGCGCGTTCTGACACGCGTGCGCAAAGTGCGCGGTCAGCTGGACGCGCTCGAACGCGCACTCGAAGAAGGCGCTGACTGCGCGCCCGTGCTTCAGCAGTTGGCCGCGATCAGGGGTGCAATCAACGGAGTCATGGCTGGTGTGCTCGAAAGTCATCTGCGCGAGGAATTCACGCAGCTCGGCCAATCCAAGGAGTCCCCGCCTGGATCGATCGACGATGTCGTAACTCTCGTTCGCACCTATTTGCGTTAGCCCACAGCAGTCTTCGCGCTTAGCTGGTCAACCACACCTTTTCACAGGAACCACCATGAAATCACGTGCCGCTGTTGCATTCGAGGCGGGCAAGCCGCTTCAGATCGTAGAGATCGACGTCGAACCGCCCCGCAAGGGCGAGGTGCTGGTGAAGATCACGCACACCGGGGTCTGCCACACCGATGCCTTCACGCTGTCCGGCGAAGACCCCGAAGGGCTCTTTCCCGCTGTGCTCGGCCATGAAGGTGCCGGCATCGTCGTGGAAGTGGGCGAAGGCGTAACGAGCGTCAAGCCCGGCGATCACGTGATTCCGCTTTACACCGCCGAATGCGGCGAGTGCCTGTTTTGCAAGAGCGGCAAGACCAATCTGTGCGTATCGGTGCGCGCCACCCAGGGCAAAGGCGTGATGCCCGACGGCACGACCCGTTTCAGCTACAACGGTCAGCCGATTTATCACTACATGGGCTGCTCGACGTTCAGCGAGTACACGGTGGTGGCCGAAGTCTCGCTCGCCAAGATCAACCCGCAAGCCAATCCGGAACAGGTTTGTCTGCTCGGTTGCGGCGTGACCACGGGCCTCGGCGCGGTGAAGAACACGGCCAAGGTGCAGGAAGGCGATACGGTCGCGGTGTTCGGACTGGGCGGCATCGGCCTCGCGGTGATCCAGGGCGCCAAGCTCGCGAAGGCGAGCCGCATCATCGCGGTCGACACCAATCCGGGCAAGTTCGATCTGGCACGTGCCTTCGGTGCCACCGACTGCGTCAATCCGAAAGATCACGAAAAGCCTATCCAGCAGGTGATCGTCGAAATGACCGGCTGGGGCGTGGACCACAGCTTCGAATGCATCGGCAACGTCAACGTGATGCGCGCGGCGCTCGAATGCGCGCATCGCGGCTGGGGTCAATCGGTGGTGATCGGCGTGGCCGGCGCGGGTCAGGAAATCTCCACCCGTCCGTTCCAGCTCGTCACCGGCCGCCGCTGGCTAGGCACCGCGTTCGGTGGCGTGAAAGGCCGCTCGCAACTGCCGGGCATGGTCGAAGACGCAATGTCCGGCAAGATCCAGCTCGCGCCGTTCGTAACGCACACCAAGCCGCTGACGGGCATCAATGAAGCTTTCGACCTGATGCACGAAGGCAAGTCGATCCGCACCGTCGTTCATTACTGATATCCGGCAACGGACTGACAGGGAGGCGTAATCGCCATGGAACGGATTGAACGACACGCCAGTCACGGCGGAAGCCAGCAAGTGTGGAAACACACGTCGGCCACCGTTGGCTGCGAGATGAAGTTCGGCATTTATCTGCCCGAGGCGGCGTTGCGTGGGAACCCGTGTCCGGTGCTGTACTGGCTTTCGGGTCTCACCTGCACGGAACAGAACTTCATCACCAAATCTGGCGTGCAGCGCTACGCCGCGGAACACGGCATCATCGTCGTCGCGCCGGACACCAGCCCGCGTGGCAACGATGTACCTGATTCGCCGGACTACGATCTCGGCCAGGGTGCCGGCTTCTACATCAATGCGACCCAGGCGCCGTGGGCCACGCATTTCCGTATGTACGACTATGTCGTCTCCGAACTGCCGGCAATCATCGAAGCGCAGTTTCCAGCCAGCAATGTCCGCTCGATCAGCGGACATTCGATGGGCGGACACGGCGCGCTGGTTATCGCGCTGCGCAATCCGGACCGTTATCGCAGCGTCTCCGCGTTCTCGCCGATCGTGGCGCCCAGCCAGGTACCGTGGGGCAAGAAAGCGTTTGCAGCCTACCTCGGCGATGACCAGGACGCATGGAAGCAGTATGACGCGGTGGAACTGGTTGGCAGCGCAAGCGAGCGGTTGCCGCTGCTGATCGATCAGGGTAGTGACGACGAGTTCCTAGGCACGCAATTGCAGCCGCAACTGTTGCGCGCGGCTTGCGAAAAAGCGGGTTACCCGCTTCAGCTCAATCTGCGCGAAGGCCACGACCATAGCTATTACTTCATCGCGAGCTTTATAGGCGAACATATGGCTTTTCACGCGAAAGCACTGGCTAGATGTCGAACTGAGTGACAAGCAAGGGAACGGCCTCGCGCCGTTTCCGCAGCGTGGGAACCTCGACGAGAAACAAGTCCTGTATTACGCGCAGTACTTTCCCGTGATGCCTGCAACGACAGGCCAGCGAAGCGCAGCGACAGCGTTAGCCGCCGCAATGCCCCGCTGTTGCGACGTCAGAACTGCCCGTGCGCCGGAATCGTGATGCAATAGTGCGCAGCCGGAATATTCACCACCGGACACGCGCCCCATTCGACCTGAACGATTAGTTCATGATTGGTGGGATTGGTAAACGGCCCCATGTACACGCCATTCGTAATCGACCCGCCAACCCCGATCGCCTGACGGAAAAAGCGGATCAGCAATGCTTCGACATTGATCTGCAGACCATCGACCATCGTCGTCACCTGCGCGCCACCATAATTGATCACGCCGCCTGGCGTTCCGACTACGGCATTCGGCATCGGCGGTGCAGCGCCACCGGCATTTCTGATCACCTGAAAGCCCAGCGCGGCAGGTGCAATCGGCGCGATCAGCGTGTTCACCAGCGGAGCGGCCACGCCCATCACCGGCGCGGGTGTATTCCACGCATCCACCTCGCTCCAGAACACGCCCAGATTGGCGAGATTAGCCGGGCTCAGGCCGAATTCGTTGACGGTGAGCATGCGCCCATCGAAGCGCTGGCGAAGATCGCCTGATTTTCCAATGTAGCGATTGTTGTTGGCCTGGTGATAAATCAGATACAAGCCACCCGTTGCCGGCATCCCCACCGGAAGCGTGCCCGCCATCCCCGCACCGGCCGAGGCCAGCGTGCTGAGACTGCCCGAATTGGTCAAATCGAAATTGATGTAGCCCACCCGAATGTCCTTTGTCGTCGTGTTGACGCACCGCGTTGAAGTCGATTCATACGTAGCCGCGCAAATGCGTGTTGCCCGTCCATCCCGGCGCGAATAATCCGCGTCAACGGTTCGCCCCCCGGTATAACGACGCCGATCGCGCTGAACTTGAGGTACTCCGATCGCCTCAGGCGCGTGCCCGCTGATTCGGCTCAAAAGGACCTGCGAATCCGCGGCGCCTGCAGATTCCCCGTGTCTCGCCGATAATTGACGGTCCGTGCGATGGCACGGCTTCATCACCCGGCGAATCCTATGAACCTCAAGCAGCTGGAATACTTCGTCCGCGTCGCCGAACTCGGCAGCTTCGGCAAGGCGGCCCTGCAACTGAACATGTCCCAGCCGGCGTTGTCGCGTCAGGTGCGGCTGCTCGAAACCGATCTGCGCACCACGCTGCTGATCCGTAACGGCCGCGGTGTCGTGCTGACTGAGATCGGCAAGCGTCTGTTCGATCATGGCCTCCGGGTTCTGCAGCTCGTCACGAGCGTCGCCGAAGATATCGAAGCGGCGCGCGACGAACCGTCCGGGCGCATCGTGCTGGGCCTGCCGCCGAGCATGAGCCGGCGTCTGACGCCGCTGCTCGTCGATACCTTTCGCAGCGAGTTTCCGGCAGCCTCTGTCGCGATCGTCGAAGGGCTATCCATTCATCTGGTCGAATGGATTGCGATGGGCCGCATCGATCTGAGCCTCGTGTATAGACCGGAGCCTAATCCGGCGATCGAGATCACACCGGTGGCGGACGAAGCAATGGGTCTCGTGAGCCGCGCGACACGCAGCGGCGCCAAGCCAAAATCGCTGCCATTTGCGCGGCTCGCCGACTATCCGCTGATTCTCCCCGAGCGCACGCACGCGATGCGTCGGCTCATCGACACGCAGGCCGCGATGGCAGGCGTCAAACTGAATATCGCGCTGGAAATATCGAGCGTTCCGTCGATTCTCGATCTCGTTCACGCCGGTTACGGTCACGCGGTCCTCACGCAGACGGCGGTCGCCGCGTCGGAGCGGCCGGGGGCGTTTACGTTGTCACCGTTCAAGGACCCGCTGCTGACCAGCACGCTGTGTCTGGCGGTCTCCTCGCATCGGCCGGTCACGCCGCTGATTCGTCAGACTTCAAAACTGCTGAGGGAAATTCTCGCCCATAACAAATTGTTATAACAGCTAGTGCGTTCGTTGTACTAGGCAGCGCCCCGCTTGATCGCCAGAATCAAGCCATGCAAAAGTCTGCTTCCCCCTTCCATTCCAGCGTGACGCTGGCCGGAATCTCGCCGATGGCGACCCGCCTGCCGCTCCTTGATATCGCCGGGCTGTACCGTCAGCAGTACAGCCTGACCAGCCTGACGCAGCGGGCGCGCTATCAGCGATAGCAGTCACCGCAGTAGTTACCACGGTAGCCAACCACTGAACACCACGGCACGACGCCCGCGAAGGCGTCACCTGTCGCATTTGATCCGCGTTTTCAAGCGGCCCCAGAAAGAAGAGGAAATAAATTGTTGGTACCTGAATCCAGAGCAGTGACCGGACCGTTCGAGAAAACATCGGGTTGGCTCGACTGGTTCGACGGCCCAAGCAAACCGGCTTTCGCACTGCCGCAAGGCGCCGTCGACGCGCATTGTCACGTATTCGGCCCCGGCGAGCGCTTCCCGTACGCACCGGAGCGCAAATACACGCCTTGCGACGCATCGAAGGAACAGCTGTTTGCGCTGCGCGATCATCTTGGTTTCGCGCGCAACGTGATCGTTCAGGCCAGTTGCCACGGCACCGACAACCGCGCATTGGTCGACGCACTGACCCACTCGAACGGCCGCGCGCGCGGCGTGGCCTCGCTCGGCCGCGACATCACCGATACGGCGCTGCAGGATCTGCACGCAGCGGGCGTGCGCGGCGTGCGCTTCAACTACGTGAAGCGCCTCGTCGATTCCACGCCGGCCGACGAGTTGCTGGAAATCGCTCACCGCATCGCGCCGCTCGGGTGGCACGTGGTGATCTATTTCGAAGCGGCGGACCTCGCCGAGTTGTGGGACTTCTTCACATCGCTACCGACCACGCTGGTCGTCGATCATATGGGCCGGCCCGATGTGACCAAACCGGTGGACGGCCCCGAATTCCAGCTGTTCATGCGCTTCATGCGCGAGAACCCGAACGTGTGGTCGAAGGTCACCTGCCCGGAACGTCTGTCGGCGAGCGGCCCGAACGCGCTGCACGGTGAACGCGCGGCCTATCGCGACGTGGTGCCGTTCGCCCGCCATATCGTCGAGAGCTTTCCCGATCGCGTGCTGTGGGGCACCGACTGGCCGCATCCGAATCTGACCCGCCACATGCCCGACGACGGCCTGCTGGTCGATTTCATCCCACACATCGCACCGACCGCCGAGCTGCAGCGTAGACTGCTGGTCGCCAATCCGATGCGGCTCTACTGGCCTGAGGAGGCCTGACGATACGATGCCAAACCGGACTTCGTGATCCCTCAACTTACTATTCGATAATTCCAGGAGACCTAGTCGTGCAATCCCCGCCCTCCCAGGCCGCGGGTCTTGTGCTCACCCCCAGGCAGAAGACCCAGGCGGTCGCGATGTCCTGCCTCGGGTGGGCATTCGATCTGTTTGATCTGTTCATCCTGTTGTACGTCGCGCCGATTCTCGCGCACGTGTTCTTCGATTCGTCGAATCAGATGCTGTCGCTAGCCGCCGTGTATGGCGCGTTCACGGTGACGCTGATCATGCGTCCGTTCGGCGGCTATCTGTTCGGCCGCTATTCCGATCGCCACGGCCGCAAGAAGACGCTGTTCGTCGCGTCGATGGGCGTCGGCATTTCGACCGCGCTGATGGGGACCATTCCGACCTATCAAGCGATCGGCATCGCCGCGCCTGCGCTGTTCCTGCTGCTGCGTCTCGTGCAAGGCGTGTACATGGGCGGCATGGTCGCCGCCACGCACACGCTCGGCACCGAGTCGATCGATCCGCAATACCGGGGGCTCGCGTCGGGCATCATCTGCGGCGGCGGCTCCGGTGTCGGCAAGCTGTTTGCGTCGCTGATCTTCGTAGTGGTGAGCGCGCTGATTCCCGGCCCGGCGTTCAACGCCTGGGGATGGCGCATCATGTTCTTCTCGGGCCTCGCCAGTTCGGTGCTCGGCCTGTTCGTGTTCAAGCGTCTGCAGGAATCGCCGCTGTGGCTCGCGCTCGCGGCCAAACAGCACGAGCAGCCGTCGGCGCGCGGCAAGCAGATCAGCGCGCTGCGCGGCGGCTTCGTCGGCATCACGTTCGGCTGCGTGCTGTTGACGCTGACCGGTGGCGGCCTGTCGTATCTGACTTCCGGTTATCTGCCGACCTTCCTGAAGCTCGTCAACAACGTGCCGCATACGACGTTGGGGCTGATCCTCAGTGCGTCGGCGGTGTGCGTGAGTCTTGCGTCGGTGTTGTCGGGCGCGCTGACCGATCGCATCGGCCGGCGTCGCGGCATGCTGCTGTACGGCGGCGTTTCGCTCGTATCGATTCCGCTGCTGTATCTCGGGCTCAGTCACGCGCACGCGATCGGTGCGATCGCCGCCTACACGATTGCGCTGAGCTCGATCGGCACGTTCTGTTACGCGCCGCTGGTGATCGTGCTGAACGAGCGTTTCCCGACCGAAATCCGCTCCAGCGGCACCGCGATCTCGTGGAATATCGGCTTCGCGATCGGCGGCTCGATGCCGACGCTGGTCTCGCTGCTGGCCACCGAGGTCGGGCTGCTGCCCGCCACGCTGGCGATCGTCAGCGCGCTCGTCAGCGCCGTTTATGTCGCGGTCGTGCTGCTGATGCCGGAGACCAAAGGCGCGATGCGCTGAGCCGTCCGGTCACCTCGCTGATTCCCTAAGCCACGCGCCCGCCGGAATCAGCGCCACATGTCCCATCAGATGCGAGGAGGCTCGCATTCCTCCCGCAAATGCTGAAGAAAAGCCTGTTGCACCGCCGTGCCCAGCCAGTCGGTGCGGACGGTAAAGCCCACTGCCCGGCTGGCCTCGAGTGCCTCCAGTTCGAGCGCCACCATCTCGCTGCCCAGGTGGCCATCGAGAATCTGCGAGCGCGACAGCAACGTCAGGCAGTCGCTCTCGATCAGCATCGCCGTCATCATCGCGAGCGACGTCGTTTCGACCACCAGCCGCGGCTGGACCGGCAAGCGGGCGAAGATTTGATCGATCACCGCGCGGCGCGGCACCTTGCGCTGCGGCACGACCCAGTCGTAATCGGCGAGGTCGCGCGCGGTGATGGTTTTCTGCCCCGCGAGCCGATGGCCGTTGCGCACGGCGATCACGTATGGATCGTTGAACAGTTCGGTTTCCTGCACGGATGCCGTCAGACGCGGCTCGCGCAAACCGCCGATGATGATATCGATCGTGCCCATTCGCAGCGCGCTCAACAGGCTCGCGTGCGAGCTTTCGTCGACGCTGATGCGCGCGGCCGGATAGCGCGCGCGCAGACGCTGAATCGCGCGCGCGACGAGGCGCGGCGGCAGCAGCGGCAACACGCCGATCGCGACCCGGCCCGTGAGTTGTCCACGCGCGTAGGCGAGGTCCTCGCTGGCCTGCGCGATCTCGTACAGCGCGAGACTCAGACAACGCGCGAACTCGATACCGGCGGGGTTCGCCGACACACTGTGCACGCGCCGCCGGTACAGCGACACGCCGACGTTCTGCTCGATCTGCCGCGCGGCGCGATGCACGGCCGGCTGCGAAATACCGAGCGCTTCGGCCGCCTGCGCGGCGGAGCCCGCATTCGCGATCGCGATATGACAACGCACCTGCGCATCGGTCAGATGCCGGCAAATCGCGGCGGCGTTTGCCGCGCCGGGTGTCGTCTGACCGGTGAGGTTCGCGACCGCTCGCTCCATCTGATCGAGCATGCGGCGAACGCGCCGATGCAGGATCACGCCCTCTTCGGTCAGCTCGCTGCCGCCGAAGCCGCGCTCGAACAACTGTCCGCCAAAACTCGCTTCGAGCTTGCTGATCGCAAGGCTCACCGCGGGTTGCGTGCGCCCCGCGCGAAGCGCGGCCTGCCCGATGCCGCCTGCCTCGCAGACGGCGTCGAACAGAAACAGACGCCGTAATCGCGCCAGATCATCGTCCGACGATACGTGCCCGGCTTCACTCATCCAACCTCCCGAAGGCTCATGTTAAACCCTAAGCTTAACCAGAATTTATGTCGTGAAGCGTACTTCATATTGAGGGCTTCGGCCATATCGCACGTACAGTAACGGCTATTCGATCAAAGAAATTTTTAATCAGGAGCACGTTATGTCCGTTGTCGTCGACACCCATACCCACGCAATTTCCCCGGATCAGCAGCGTTATCCGCTCGCGCCGGTTGGCGGTCATCAGTCGGAATGGTCGGCCAAGCGGCCGGTCAGTTTCGAGGGCCTGCTCGCGTCGCTCGACGCAGCCGGTATCGATCGCGCGGTGGTGGTGCAGGCTTCGACGGTGTATGGCAACGACAATAGTTATGTGGTCGAGGCGGTGCGTAGCCATCCCGACCGGTTCGCCGGCGTGTTCTCGATCGACGTGCTGGCAGCCGACGCCGTCACGCAGATGCAGCGCTGGCTCGACGCCGGTCTTTCCGGGCTGCGTCTGTTCACGACCGGCAGCACGATGCCGGGCCAGGCGGGCTGGCTCGATGACGAACGCTCGTTCCCGGTGTGGGACTACGCGCAGCGTCACAACGTGTCGATCTGCCTGCAGATGACCGCGCAAGGCATTCCCGCGCTGCTGAACATGCTCGCGCGCTTTCCCGATATCCGCGTGTTGCTCGATCACCTCGCGCGTCCGGAACTCGCCGGCGGCCCGCCGTACGAAGCAGCCGCGCCGCTGTTCAGCCTCGCGTCGCACGAAGGCGTGTACCTGAAGCTGACGAATCGCACGATCGCCGAAGCCGCGCGCGGTGCGTCGACGCCCGCGGCGTTCTTCCCGCGCGTGCTCGAAGCATTCGGGGCGCACCGTATCGCGTGGGGCTCCAATTTCCCCGCGGCCGAAGGCACGCTGCCGCAACTGTTCGCCGATGCGCGCGAGGCCTTGTCGATGTTGCCGGCAGATGCACGTGAAGCGATCTTCGGCGGCACCGCGCGCACGATTTATCCGGCCCTTTCGGCTTGATACGTTTGCCTGATCAACGCGCCCGGAACAAAATAGGAGACAGCAAGTGACCACCGCAACCCAACCGCTGCGCCTGAAAACCGCGCTCAAAACCTATCCGCACACCCGGGCCCTGAAGGCCGGCGAGCTGACCGACCCTGCCGTCGAACTCGTGTTCGAAGAGGTCGAACCGATCCACCGCGCGTTCGCGCCGATGGCGCGCCGCCAGGCCTACGACGTCAGCGAAATGGCGATCGTCACCTACCTGCAGGCGAAGGCCTATCGCAAACCGGTCGTACTGTTGCCGGCGGTCGTGGCCGCGCGCTTCCAGCAAGGCTGCATCATTCACAACGCCGCGCGCGGCCGGCTCGATGTCGGCAGTCTCGCGGGCAAGAAAGTCGGCGTACGCGCTTACACGCAAACGACCGGCGTGTGGGTGCGCGCGATCCTCGCGCAAACCTACGGCGTGAAGCTTGAAGATATCGACTGGGTCACGATCGAAGGCTCGCATCTGGAGGAGTATCGCGATCCTTCTTTCGTGCGCCGCGCCGAGGCCGGCAAGCAACTGCTGCCGATGCTTCGCGCAGGCGAACTCGATGCGGCGATTCTCGGCAACGATCTGCCGGACGAGCCCGGTCTCGAACCGCTGATCGTCGACGCAGCCGCCGCCGATCGCGCGTGGTATGCGGAGCATCACTATGTTCCGATCAATCACGTCGTCGTGGTCACGCAGGAACTGGCCGACTCGCATCCGCAGGCAATGCGCGCGGTCTATGACCTGCTATGCCGCGGCAAGGACTCGGTCGCCGCGGAAAACGCGGGCAAGCCGAACAAGCTGCTGTTCGGTTACGACGCACTGCGCGGGCCGCTCGCGGAAACCCTTGCATTCTGCGAGCAGCAGCAGTTGCTGCCGCGCAAGCTGAGCGTCGATGAAATTTTCGCCGACAGTCTTGCCGTTCTCGGCGAAGCCGCGCGCTGACACCGTATCTGTTCGTCAGATCATTTCCGAGCGAACCTGAGTTCGCCACTGCTTGACAAGGAGACACCATGAGCTTGCCTGGCAAGTCCACTTCACCGAAACCGAGGGCACGTCAGCCGTTTTATCGCGACCTGTCGATTCAGGTGCTGGCCGGCATGGCGCTGGGCGTCGCCACCGGTTACTTCTTTCCGAAATTCGGCATCAACCTGCAACCGGTCGGCGACGCCTTTATCCGCATCATCCAGATGCTGATCGGGCCGATCATCTTTTGCACCGTGTGCAGCGGTATCGCGGGCGTTCGTGACTTCAAGAAAGTCGGCCGCGTGGCGATCAAGGCACTCTTCTATTTCGAAGTCGTGACCTCGCTCGCGCTGGTGCTGGGGCTTGTCGTGATCAACGTGCTCAAGCCCGGCGTCGGCATGAACGTCGACATGCACAGCGTGCACTCCGCGGCGGTCGACGCGTACGTCGCCAAAGCCCATCACGTCGTGACGACCAGCGAATTCCTGCTCAACGTGATTCCGCACACGGCAATCAGCGCGTTCGCCGGCGGCGACGTGCTGCAAGTGCTGTTCTTCTCGGTACTGTTCGCGTTCGGCCTCGCCGCAATCGGCGAGCGTGCAAAACCAGCGCTGGATCTGATCGATTCGGTATCGGGGTCGCTGTTCTGGATCATCGGTCTGACGATGAAAATCGCGCCGCTCGCGGCGTTCGGCGCGATCGCGTACACGGTCAGCAAGTTCGGCTTCGGCACGCTGCTTTCGCTTGGCAAGCTCGTACTCGAGTTCTATCTGACCTGCGCGCTGTTCATTCTGCTGATTCTGTGGCCGATCGCGAAGCTCAACGGCATCAGCCTGTTCCGCCTGATGCGCTATATCGGCGCCGAGCTGCTGCTGGTGATCGGCACGAGTTCGTCCGAAACGGTGTTCCCGCAACTGATCGACAAGCTCGAACGGCTCGGTTGCGACAAGTCGGTAGTCGGCCTGGTACTGCCGACCGCCTACACGTTCAATCACGACGGCACCTGCCTCTATTTCGCTGCGGCCGCGGTGTTTCTCGCGCAGGCCACCAACACGCCGATGAACTGGCACGACCAACTGGTGCTGCTTGCGGTGTTGCTGCTGACGTCGAAGGGCGCGGCGGGCGTGTCCGGTGCGGCGATTGCGGTGCTGGCCGCGACACTCGCCGCATCGAACACGATTCCGGTCGAATCGATCGCGCTGATTCTCGGCATTCACAAGGCGCTTTCCAGTGCATTCGTGTTCACCAACATCGTCGGCAATAGCCTCGCGACGATCGTGGTGGCGAATTGGGAAAAGGCACTCGACCGCGTCGCACTGCGCCGCGAACTGAGTACCGGGTTCAAACCGATCGACCCGCCGCATACGCGGCTCAACGCAACGAGCGGGGGCTCGGCAGGCAATTGATGATTAGCTAGTAGCCCTTCTCGCGGCCGGCAATGCGGATCTGAAAGCGCGGATCTGAAACCACGAATCGAAAGCAACTGCCGGCCTACCCTGAAAACCTGAAACTGAGGCGAAGAACAGACGATTTTGCTCGTCGTACGCATCGTACGGCGACGCTTCCGATCGTCAGTCGTTTCACACAACAACATTAACGCGGAGACGTAAAAATGAAGAAAGAGGTTTGGAAAACCATTGGAATTGGACTTTCGGCAGCAGCCGGCACGTTGGCCACGCTGCCCGCGCACGCGCAATCGAGCGTGCAGATCTACGGTACCGCCGATGGCGGCGTCCGCTATCAGACCAATGCCGCGAAAGGCGGCGGCTCGGTGGTCACGATGAATTCGAACGGCTACTACAGTTCGAACAAACTCGGCTTTCTCGGCACCGAAGATCTGGGCGGCGGCTGGAACGCCCATTTCCGTCTGGAGAACGGCTTCAACCTCGGTAACGGGCAACTCGACAATACGACCAACACGCTGTTCAATCGTCAGTCGTATGTCGGTATCGGCAACACGCGCTTAGGCTCGATCGACCTTGGCCGCCAGTACACGATCTCGCACGACATCATCAGCATCTACGATCCGTTCGGGTTCCACTTCACGCCGATCCTGCCGTTGACGCTGGCCTCGGACGGCACCCGTAACAACAACGCGGTCAAATACACGAACAATTTCGGGCCGCTGCTGTTCGAAGCGGACAACTCGTTTGGCGGCGTACCCGGCAATTTCAGCAGCGGCGCGACGCGCTCCGTGGGCGTCAGCTATCAGATAGGTCCGGCGGGTATCGGCGGCGTGTATGGCCATCGCAACATCCTGAACGGCACGACCTATGTCGGCGACAGCTATTACCTGGTCGCCGCCGGCTACAAGATCGGCCCGGTACGGATCTCGGGCGGCTTCATGTCCGAGGATCAGCAGAATCCGACCACGCCGCATCAGGTGACGAACAATGCGTTCGGCGGCCTTGCGTGGACCATCACACCGGATGTGGTTTTCCGCGGCGGTTACTACCAGACGACCGTATCGAACGACAAGGCGAGCCGCCGTGGTCTGTCGATGGTTTCGCTTGCGTATCTGCTTTCCAAGCGCACCACGCTGTATAGCGCGGTCGATTACACGTCGTACAAACACGCGGTGGTCAGCACGCTCAACCCGACCGGCTCGTCCAGTCAGACAGCGGTGACCGTCGGTATCGACGTGCTGTTCTAACCTCACGCATACCCGCTGATGCGTTATTGCCGCGACGACGACGACGCGCGTCGTCGCGGCCCGCTACATCTTCTACCGCCCGATCTGCCGATCAGATGCCGGCCGCGCCCGACAGCGTTGCCTGAGCGAGCCGCTTGCGGTAAATGAAATACACGACCGAGATACCCACCAGCCACGGCACACCGACGATCCACGAGATATTCCAGAAGTCGGTATCGAGCCCCATCGTGATCAGAATCGCGCTCAGCAATGCGATGCCGGTGATCTGCGCTATCGGGAACAACGGCATGCGTACCGGCAGCTTGCGGCCCTGCCACGCGCGGCGGAAGCGCAGGTGCGTGACGAGAATCACGATCCACACGAAGATGCCGCCGAACAGCGCAATCCCGAACAGATAGTTGTACGCGAGAGGACTGAAGAACGACACCGCGGCGGCGGCCAGCACGCCGGCGCCCGAAATCAGCGTGGCGACGAGCGGCGTGCCGTTGGCCGACAGCGAGCCGAGCCAGCGCGGCGCATAGCCGCCGCGAGCCAGCGAGAACAGCGTACGCGACGACAGATAGATGTTGGTGTTCATGCTGGACAGCGCCGCCGTGATCACGACGAAGTTCATCAACGCCGCCGCGTGCGCGATACCGGCATGCGTGAACAGCTTCACGAACGGGCTTTGCTGCACCACCTTCGCACCGGCTTCGGTCCACGGCAGATAGGTGACCATGATGCCGAGCGCGAGAATATAAAAGAGCGTGAGACGCAGCACCATCGAGCGCAGCGCACTCGGAATCGCGCGCTGAGGATCCTGGGCTTCACCCGACGTCACCGCGACGATCTCGACCCCGTAGAACGAGAAGATCGCCATCAGCACGCCCATCCACACGCCGCTGAAACCGTGCGGCATGAAGCCGCCGGGCAGCCCCGTCAGATTGTGCATGCCGACCGGCGTACCGGTGCCGAGGCCGAACACCTTGGCGAGACCCACGACGATGAAGCCGAGGATCGCGACCACCTTGATCAGCGCGAACCAGTATTCGAACGAACCGAAGTTGGTCACCGAGCGGCAGTTCACATAGATGAGTGCAATGCCGAACGCGATCGACCACATCCAGACCGGCACGCCCGGAAACCAGAAGCTCATATACACGCCGACCGCGATGGCCTCGCCACCCACCGCGACCACTTCGATGATCCAGTACGTGTAGCGCACGACGAAGCCGGTCCAGCGGTTCAGGTACATCTCCGCGTAGGTGCCGAACGAGCCCGCCGTCGGATGCGCGACCGCCATCTCGGCGAGGCTGAACACCATGATCACCGCGATCAGCGCGGCGATCGCATAACTGATCAGCACACCGGGACCGGCATAGCCGATCGCAATGCCGCTGCCCATGAAAAGACCTGTACCGATTGCGCCGCCAATGCCGATCATGCCGATCTGCCGCTGGGTCAGCGCCTTGTTCAGGCCTTTTTCTCGCGAGGTGATGCTTGTCTCTTCCATTTTTTTATCCTGTCACGTTCTTATTGCGTCGATGGATCAGGCTGCGGGGAGCAATGCCGACAGATCGTCGAGTACTTCGCTTTGAGTGACCATGCCGGGCGACATGCGTACGGTGCTGCCGCGTGTATCGACCAGTACGCCGTGGCTTGCGAGCTTCGTCTCCAGCGCGTGCGGATCGACGTGCGCGGGCAAGTCGGCCATCACACTGCCGCCGCGCAACGCGTCTTCGCGCGGCGAACGCAGCCGGTAGCCCTTCGCATCGCACAGCGCGATCAGCTTGCGCGACAGCGCGAGATTGTGTTCGCGCATGCCTGCGGCCGCGGGTGAAAGTCGCCACGCGAGACCTGGACCGGAAGCAACGAACGGCAGAAACGACGGCGTGCCGCTGTCGAAGCGCCGTGCATCCGGCGCGAGTGCGAAACGGTCGAGATCCCAGTTGAATGGATCGGGCTGGCTGAACCAGCCTTGCACCATCGGCGTGAGTGCATGGTCGAGCAGTGACGAGTTCAGATACGCGAGCCCGGTGCCCGGTGCGCCGCACAACCACTTGAGCGTGGTGCTCGCAACGAAATCGACCGCGGGCGCGGTGACGTCGAAGTCGAGAATACCGGCGCCCTGCGTGATATCGACGGCAATCAGGCTGCCCTGCTCGCGGCCATGCCTGGCCAGACGCGCGACGTCGGCGCGCTTCGATGCCGTCGACGTGACCCACGTGATGATTGCAAGCGCAACGTCGTCCTGCCAGCGAGCGATGAATGCGTCGTCACTGATATACGCTTCGCCTTCCGCGAGCGGCACTGTGTCGAGCGTGAAGCCGAGCACCGGCGCGAGACCGCTCAGCATGTAATGCAGGCTCGGAAAGCAGTCCGCGGCGATCAGCACGCGCTTGCCGGCAAGACGGTTGCGCCCGAGTGCGCCGACGAAACGCGCGAACGCGTCGGTGACGTTCTCGGCGGCGAATACCGCATGCGCGGGCGCATTCACGAGCCGGGCCCATTGATCCAGCACCTCGCGACGTGCCGCGAGACCATAGTCCCAGCGTTGCAGATCGGGACGGCACCAGTTCGACGCGAAGGTGTCGAGCGCCGCGCGCACCGCCTCTTCCTGCCCCGGAAACATACCGACCGAGTGATAGAGCAGCCAGCCGGCACGCCGGGGATCTGCGGGAGAAATGCTCATGTTGCGTTTCCTTGTATCAGCGCGAGATGTTCGTCAAAGCGGTTCGTCAAAGCGGTTCGTCGACCCGCTCGTCAGAACATATGGCGCAGGCCGACGGCGACGCCGGTCTGGTTACTCTTGCCCGGCAACTCGGCAGTCGCGCCTCCGGAGACCTTGTTGTAGTCGACCGTCCCATACACCTGGGTGCTCTTCGACAGCGAGTATTCGGCGAGCAGCACGCCGGTGTAGCGCTTGCCGCTATTGTCGGCAAAGCCGTTGACGTTTTTCATGTCGTCGTAATAGAACGCGCCGGTGATCGCGAGAGCGGGCATTGCCTGCCATGTCGCGCCGGTGTAAAGCGTCATGTCGCGGCGTGGGTTGTCGACGAAGTTGCCACCCGTCACCGTGTTGGCATTCAGTGCGGAGTCGACGAAACCCGTCGCATCGCTGCCGCCCATATAGCCGACGAACAGCGTGGCCGGCCCGAAGTTGTATTTGCCGCCGAGGCCCCACATGCGCTGCACGTTGTTGTTCAGGTCGCGCGACTCCTGATACGTGCCGCCGAAGCTCGCCGGGCCGAGATCATACGACACGCGCGTACCCCAATACGAATCCTTGCTCATGCTGCCCGGCTGCTGACCGAAGCCGTAGGTCGCGCCAAGATGTAGGCCGCCGAATTGCCCCGCGTAGCTCGCGGTGTTGCTGATGCGGCCGATCGTCATGAAGAACGGCCACGAATTCGCGGTGTAATTGCCGACGGTCAGCGGATCGAAATCGCCGAAGAAGTTGAATGATTCAGTGCCCTGCCGGCCCAGCGTGAAGGTACCGAAGCGTCCCGACAGACCGACATACGCATAGCGGCCGAACAACGCATTCATATCGACCGCGCCCGTTTGCGGCTCGAAGCCGCTTTCAAGCCGGAACAGCGCCTTCAGTCCGCCACCCAGATCCTCCTCGCCCTTCAAGCCCCAACGACTATTGGTGATCGCGCCGTTGGTCAATTGCACCTGGTTGTCATTGGCGGCATTCGAATTCGTCGTAAAACGCACGCTCTGGTCGACGATGCCGTACAGCGTGACCGAACTCTGTGCGAACACGGTGCCCGTCAGGCCGATCCCCAAGGTTGCAATCGCGGCTTGTAGTTTTCGTTGCATGATTTTGTGTGTCCCCTCTGATATGGATGGCGGCTTGTCGACTAACGTGCGGCCAAAAGGAAGCCAGGCCGGGACAAGCGCCGGTCGTCGGTGCTGCTCAGGTGCTATGTAGATGCTGCGAAGGTGCTGCGTTAGAACTTGCGAATGAATTTTTCGAGCCGGTCCAATGCTTCGATCAGGCTCTCGTCGCCGCGCGCGTAGCACAGGCGAATCTGCTGCGCCGATTCCTCGCCGAACGCGGTGCCGGGTGCAAGCCCCACGCCGGCTTCGAGCACCGCGCGCTTGCAGAATTCGAGCGTGTCGGTCACACCCGCCACGCTGAACATCAGGTAGAACGACGCCGTGTTCGGCACCACCTGCACGCCGGACATCGCACGCAAACGTTCGAGCGCGATGCGCTGACCGCCGCGGCAACGCTCGACGAACGACTGCACGAACGGCTCGCCCTCATTCAGCGCCGCTGCCGCGCCGGCTTGCAGAAACGCCTGGCCGCCGCTGGTGTTGAACTGGATCAGCTTTTCGAAGGTGTCGAGCATGGCTCGCGGATAGACGAGCCAGCCCATGCGCCAGCCGGTCATCGCCCAGGCTTTGGAGAAACTGTTGATAACGAATACCGGGTCGTCGGGACTCGCGAATTCGAGCATCGACGGCGCGTACGGCCGGTCGTAGACGATGCGCTGATACACCTCGTCCGCGAGAATCGCGATGCCGCGCGCGCGGGCGAATTCGAGCAGCCGCTGCTGCTGTTCGCCTTCGAGCATCCAGCCGGTTGGATTACCCGGCGACGCGTAATAGATCGCGCGGGTGCGCGCGTCGCATGCATCGAAAAGACGCTGCAGATCGAGATGCCAGCCATCGTCGCCGTGAGAGAGCGGCACCGCGCGCACTTCGCCACCGGTGATCGTGATCGCGCGCAGGATGTTGGGCCACGACGGGGTCACGCAGACCACGTTGTCGCCGGGCTCGATGATCGCCTGCGCGACCAGCATCACCGCATTCATGCCGGAGCTGGTTGCAGCGATGCGCTCATCGGCGACCGTCACGTCGCACAGACGCGCGTAGTACGCGGCGATCGCATCGCGCAGCGCGGGAATACCGCGGTTCTGCGAGTAAAAGGTATGACCCGCGGCGAGCGCCGCGGCGGCGGCATCGCAAAAGGGCTTCGGTGTGGGCAGATCGCTTTCGCCGGCCCACAGGCCGATCACATCGCTGCGTCCGACGCCGAGGCGCCACACGTCGAGGATCGGCGAATCGGGCATGGTCAGGATCGCGTCTCTCGTCAGATTCATCGCGTCTCCAAGTCAGTTCGTTGCGTTCGTTGATGGGTCAGATTCGTTGCGGCTCGCCTGGCATGACGGCCGGCCGCACGGTTGGTACGAGCAGCCGTGACCGTGACGACACGGTCATGTATAGCCGCGCTCGCTGCCGCGTTCATAAGGCGCCGCAGGCGCGTTCACGCGCGGTCAGAAAGCCTTGTTTGACCATGTCGATATCGTTCGCGCTGACCGACATCCGATAGCCGTTGGCGAACGCCCGCCGCGCGGCGCCGGCCTCGCCGGTAAAGATGCCGCACGGCAATCCGTGTGTGCGCGCGACGTGCAGCACGCGCTCGCAATCGCGCTCGATAACTTCGGCATCGGCCGTGCCGCGCGACAGCGACAAATCGCCGGTACCGATGAACAGATAATCTACGCCGCTTACCGCGGCGATTTCGTCGATGCGCTCGATTCCTTGCACGGTTTCGATCAGCAAACCGATCGCCACTTCACGGTCCGCGGCGAGCATCGCGTCGACGCCAGCCAGCAGCGGCCGCACGCCGCCGGCGGAGCGGCTGCCGAATGGCGGATAGCGGCCTGCCGAAACGGCGCGGCGCGCATCGTCAACCGATTCGACCAGCGGCACGAGCACCGATGCCGCGCCGGCGTCGAGCGCATGCGCAATCGCCGCGTGCGAATTCTCCGCGCAGCGCACGATGACCGGCACACGTCCGCTCGCGGCTCCGACCGCCGCTTCGAGTTGCATCCGATCCCATAAGCCATGCTGCAGATCGAGCACGAGCGCGCCGGGTTTCGCGTGCGCGGCGAATTCAACGAGCGGCACACTGCCGAGCGCCAGCCAGATCAGATCGAGAGGCTGATTGCCGCGCAAAGCCGGCTTCAGCGAAGGGAACAGCATGTCGAACACTCCTGATGCCCTCGGTCGGCTTGCATGCCGCAAGCTGACTGACAGGGCCGTAAGTTTCTGAATTCAGTTTGTTAGTGAATTCACTTTATGGAGAAAATATTTAGATGTCAAGCATTGTGATAACGGTGTGGCGCTGCCGCGAAAACACGCGCTACGAACGTGAGTCTTTACAATTTTTACGCCTATTTATAGGGTTTATACTGAAAATTGACAAACGCTTGAGGCTCGCTCGGTTGTCAATCGAAAGCTGCCACCTGCGGACAGACCAGAACCCATCCGGTGTTTATGAATTCATAAACTGAATTCTGATGTTAAGCTGCCGGGCAACCGGCTGCCCCATTGCCGCAACCCTATTCCGCGCGGCCACCCACGGCCCTTGCCGACCACACGCCTCACGCTTGACGCCCCGCGCGAGCGCCGCATACGATGAGTCCCAATCAAACTTACGCCAACCCTTCACGCATGACCGATGACACCGCCAATCTGACGAAGCAGCCTCGACGTACCGCGCTGCGTCAGACCACCCTGACCGAGACGATCTATACGGAAATGCGCCGCCGGTTGCGGCATGGCGAAATCGGGCCGAACGACCGGGTCCTCGACTACGAAGTGGCCGACGAATTCGACTGCACGCGCATGCCGGTACGTCAGGTGCTGCTGCGGCTCGTCAGCGAGGGCTATCTGGTCGGCACCACGCGCGGCTTCGTCGTGCCGACGCTGACGAGCGGTGACGTACGCGAGATTTTCGAAGTGCGGCGCTTGCTCGAACCGAGTGCCGCGGCAAGCACGGCGGCGATTCTCGACGAGCGCGTCGACGATGTGCTCAAGCGTGCATTCCAGAAGGCGCGCAAAGCGTATGAGAAGAACGATGGCGATCTGATGATCGAGGCCAACATTGCGTTTCGCGATGCCTGGCTAGACGCGGTACAGAATTCACGGCTGCGGGTCACGATTCGCCGTTTCGCCGATCACGCGCAGCAGGTGCGTTTGCGAACGCTGAAGGACCACGCGACGCAGAAAATCGTCGTGGACGGTATGCAGGCAATGCTGAACGGCTTTCTCGAACGCGACCCGAAGCGGATCAAATCGGCGACTCAGGATTTCATCGCGAGCGCGGAACAGCGCTATTTCGCGCTGCTCGAAGGAGAGGAATGAATCACGCGGCGCTAATCGGCCGCATGATCGGCCGCGTGTAGCGTCTGCACTTGCGCGCGCCGCCAGTCAGCGGGAGTCATCCCCATGTGCTGCGTGAAAATGCGCCTGAACGCCGCCACCGATTGATAGCCGACGCTCTCCGCCACGGCATCGGTGGACACCCCCGGCCTTTTCAATTCGTTGGCGGCCAACGCCATTCGCACATCCGTCAATAGATCATTCGGCGACCGCCCGAGTTTGTCCTGGAAGTGGCGGATCAACGTCGCGCGCGACATGTTGCACAGTTCAGCCAGTTCGGACAGCGTCCATGGATGCGCGGGCTCGTTGAACATGACCGCCAGCGCGGGAGCGAGGCGCGGGTACCCAGCGATCGCGAGCAATCCCGTCGGCGTCCCGCCGCTTTTGCCGCTCTGTGCCGTTTCGCCGGCCACGCGCAACGCCAGCGCAAAAAGCGCCGCCGATAACGCATTCATCATCGCGTAGCCGCCCAGGTTGCCGGCATTGGACTCCGTGCGCATCAGCGCCACCAGACCTTCCAGTTGAGCTTGCGCGTCGCCGCGATGGGCATCTTCCGCCGAGGTGCGGACAACCAGCCGGGGCGGCAGATACGCGCGGATAAAGCGGTCGTGCGGCGGCGCCAGCACGATTCGGCCGCACAGCATGTCCAGACGCGGACCACTGCCTTTGTTTTCGCTAATGATCAGATTCAGTTCTTCGCGTTCCCGCACGCGCTTCGGCCGCGCGCCGCCGCCATCGTGAAGGATATGGGCCGAGCCGTGCGTGAGCATCACGATATCGCCCGCGCGAAGATTTTGCGGCTTGCCCGTGCCCGGCGTTTCTAGCACGGCCGAGCCGTTGAGGATGATGTGGTACGGCATCTCGCCCGCGGCCGAGTCCGTGTAGACGACTTGCCACGGCGCGCCATACGCGCATCGAAGTTCAAGCTGACCGCGCACGGTCATCATGCCGAGCAGACGGCTGAGCCAATCGAGTGGGGGCGACATGTCCAACCTCCGGGTCTAGCTCGGGGCATCTCGGGTCAATTTAAGGCTCAAGCTCAGGTTCGTTTCAGGCCCAAGCGCGACTGATACTTTTGAGCATATTCTTGGCAATTTTAAGTCTCAACAGGATCAATTCACAACTCTAAAGTGGAGGCTCCTAACCACCACCGAATGAGGTGAATCATGAGTCGCATCGCTATCCCCGCTGTTACTAACGCCACTGGCGCCACCGCCGACGTGTATGCACGCGTGCGCAAAATCGCCGGCGGCAGCGTGCCGAATCTGTTCGCGGCGCTCGGTCATCTCGCGCCCGCCACGTTGAACGCGGCGCTGGATGCGGAAGGCGCGCTCGCGTCCAGCAGCCTCAGCAAGCAGGATCTGGAAACCATCAAGCTGCTTGTCAGCGAGCAGACCGGCTGTGACTACTGTGTAGCCGCGCACGCGATGCTCGGCAAGATGACCGGCCTGTCGCCGGCCGCGCTCAAGCTGATCCGTGCGGGTGAGGCAACGGGCGACGCGCGACGCGATGCGCTGATCCACTTCGTGCTGGTGCTGCAGAACACTCGCGGCACGATCAGTGAAAGCGAATTCGCCGCGATTCGCGCCGCTGGTTATACCGACACCCAACTCGCCGAGATCTCGTTGACGATCGCGATGACCATCTTCACCAACACGTTCAATCGCATCAACGATACCGACGTCGACTTTCCGCCGGTCAAGTAACAGGTGTGTCGGCGAGCGCCGATGTTATGCGGCAACGCGCCGCCGCTCGTCGCTCGCCGTCGCGCATACGCGAGTTTTCAGGTCCATCGGTTCAATCAGCTTAAGCGGAGGATGTCATGTCGGAAGTGGAACAGTTCGATACATTGATTCTCGGTAGCGGCCAGGGCGGCAAGCTGCTCGCCTGGCATCTCGCCCGATCCGGGCAGCGCGTCGCCGTAGTCGAACGGCAATGGGTAGGCGGCTCGTGTCCCGCCGTCGCCTGTCTGCCGAGCAAGAATGAAATCTGGAGCGCGCGCGTTGCGCATCTGACCAGACACGCAGCCGATTTCGGCATGACGACGGGCCCCGTTGCCGTCGATATGGCGAAAGTCCGCGAGCGCAAGCGCGGGATGGTCGAAAGAGAAGCATCGTTTCATATCGATGCGTATGCATCGAGCGGCGCAGAGCTGATCATGGGCTCCGGCCGTTTCGTCGCGCCGAAGACGATCGAAGTGCAACTGAACGACGGCGGCTCGCGCATATTGAGCGGCAGCCAGGTCGTGGTGAATATCGGCACCCACGCGGCGATTCCGGATGTGCCGGGACTGCGCGCCGCGCAACCGCTCACTCATATCGGCGCGCTCGATCTCGACTACGCGCCGCCGCATCTGATCGTGCTCGGTGGCGGCTATATCGGCATCGAAATGGCGCAGGCTTATCGCCGCTTCGGTAGCCGCGTGACGATCGTCGAGCGCAATGCCCGCTTGATGGCGCGCGAAGACGCGGACGTCAGCGATGAAATGCTGCGCATTCTCCGCGCCGAGGGAATCGATGTTGCGCTGAATGCCGAAGTGATCAACGTCGAAGGCCGCTCGGGAACGCAGGTACATATCGCGTTGCGCACCGATTCTGGGGAGCAGACGATCGACGGCAGCGACATACTCGTCGCGTTGGGACGTATTCCGAACACCGCCGGCATCGGCCTGGAAGTCGCCGGCATCGACGTCGATGAACGCGGCTATATCCGCGTCAACGACCGTCTACAGGCTTCGGCGCCAGGCGTGTGGGCAATCGGCGAAGTAGCGGGCAGCCCGCAATTCACACATGTCTCGGTGGATGACTTCAGGATCGTGCGCGACAACATGGCCGGGGGCAACCGGTCGACCACCGACCGCCTGATTCCGTACACGCTTTTCACCGATCCGCCGCTCGCTCGAGTGGGCCTGAGCGAAAGCGATGCACAGCGCGCCGGCATTGCGGTTCGCGTCGCGACACTGCCGATGAGCAACGTGCTGCGCACCGAAGCAACCGACGAAACACACGGGTTCATGAAAGTGCTCGTCGGCGCGAACGATGATCGGATCGTCGGCTTCACGATGCTCGGCGCGGAGGCGGGTGAAGTGATGGCTGCGATGCAGACTGCGATGCTTGCGGAGCTTCCGTATCAGAAGCTTCGCGACGCGGTTATCTCGCACCTGACTTTTGCGGAGGGATTGGGGCCGTTGCTGGCGAGGGTGGCGGATAGGGTGATGCCGCAGGGGGTTGGGGGCTAATGGTTAGGTGATTAGCGGTTAGCTGGTGGCGTCGGGTCGCATTTGCCTGTTGCCGCGAAGTCCGTCAACGCGTTGGCGGACTTCGCTTTTTGCGGGACGCGAAGCGCACGCGGTGTGGCTCCGCTTGTTGAAGCCGAAGTGATCTCGACGCCCGACGAGTGGGAATACCCGTGGTGCGCCGCCTACGGGTATCTCCACAGCGATAGCAGTGCAAGTCTACGTACCAACCATCCGCGCATTACGAATCCAGGATCGCACGAACAGCTACTTTAGGGTTGAAAGATTCAGTCGTGCAGCCAGGTCCGGATGTGCTTCTCCAAGGCATCGAAGTGCCAACGCTCCAAGCCTGCGGGCCGACTCATCATCCAATGGAGTCTCCGGCCCTTCCGGAATGTCGATGAACATCGCCCGATCCAACGTTGATTGAATAGCGCGACGAGACACGTTGCTCATCTTGAGCGTATCGGTGTGGTCATCGTAGATAAAGACGACTGCAAGGTCCTGGACCATCAATAGCCTCTGCACTGGTTATATGTTTCAAAAGCGCGTTGTTCGCACGCGAAACGATCGCACGCAATCTCTTGTTGTTCGCTGACGCCGCATGCCGTGTGTGTCAAGGACGTCAAACCCTCTCCCCATCGGGGCGTCAGAATACTCGAAAAGAAGAGCCGACGTGTTGCCCAAACGAATCGCCACCAATATCCACTGCACCGATAACCGCCTCACTCCCGAGCGACAACCGCTCTGCGCATCACACCGCGACCCGATCCCTGCGCAACCACTACGCCAAGCAGCGCAACACCACCGCCCAGCACGTGATACAGATGCAAGGTCTCGCCGAGCGACACGATCGCGATCAGCGCAGTCGCGATCGGCAACACGTTCATAAAGAGCGCGCAGCGATTCGGCCCGAGATACTTGACGCCCTGCATCCACAGAAACGGCAACACGACCGACGCAAGCACGCCGGCATACAGAATCAGCGGTAGGCTCGCGCGCGTCGGCAATGCTTCAGCGGCGGGCAGACGCAGCAGCATCGGCAGCATGAATAGCAACGCGAAAAGTGCCTGAATATAGGTGGATTGCCACGTCGGCAGACCGACGTGCCAGCGTTTGAGCAGCACGCCATAAAGCGCGTATGCGAGCGCCGCGAAGATCATCAGCAGATCGCCCAGATGCACACCGTGGGCAAGCAGCATCGCGGGATTGCCCTGCGTAATCAGATAGACCACACCGAGCAACGACAGCACTCCGCCACCGATCATGCCCGAAGTCGGCGTTTCGCCGAGCAACAACGTACTCACGACCATCGTCATCAGCGGCACCAGCGCGGTGATGATCGACATGTTGGTCGCGGTCGTGGTCTTCGCCGCTTCGTACGACAGGCTTTGGAACAACGCCATCGCGAGAAAACCGAGCATCGCGAGCTTCGGCAATTGCGGCACGATCGCCGCGCGGTTGCGCCAGGCCGGCCTCAGCGTGAACACGCTCATCAACGCGACGGCCAGCAGCAAGCGGTAAAACGTGATCGCCGACGGGTCGATCGTGTGCGCGGACAGCTTAGACACGATCACGTTTCCCGCCCACAGCAGGATTGCCACAAACGGAAACAGGAAATACGATCTCTTCATCGGTTGCTCTGCCTTGCTATCGTTGGAACTGCCCGTTCGAAATCCAGCGGAAGAAGGCCCGGGGCAGATCGGAATGGCCTCGAAATGAAGTGCAATCGTGCGCCCGCGTCGCGGGTCTGTCTCACGCCAAAAAGTCGTTACCTGCCGAGAAACGGTCAATGAGCGGTCTAATGTTCGATGCAAGGTCTACCCACGTGCCCAGCAGGATGCTCGCGTTGATGCTTGTCTTCACACTCAACTACTCGTACGAATGAACACGCGAACCCATGCCAATGCACGCAGCGCCGGCGGCGTTCCAACCGCGCCTGGCGCCCATGTGCCATTCGAAAGCACACCGATGCCGGTCTCCGCGATGGCCGCGTGGTATCCGCACGGCACCGTGATCGCCGCGCACCGTCATCGTCGCGCGCAGTTGCTGTATGCGATTGAAGGCGTGATGCAGGTCGAGTCCGCGACCGGCTCGTGGGTCGTGCCGCCGACGCGCGGCGTATGGCTCGAACCGGAGATCGATCATTCGGTGCAAATGAGCGGCGACGTGAAGATGCGCACGGTGTTCGTCGAACCGGGCGCGGCCACGCATCTGCCGACGCGCAGTTGCGTGGTCGACGTGCATCCGCTGCTGCGCGAACTGATTCTGGCGGCAATCGACGTGCCGCCCGACTACGCAGCCGGTTCACGCGACGATCATCTGATGCAGTTGCTGCTCGCGGAGCTGAACGCGGTGCCGTTGCTGCCGCTGTATCTGCCGTGGCCGGCCGAGCGTCGGCTGCGCGATGTCTGCGACCGCCTGCTCGCCGCGCCGGACGACAAACGAACGATCGGCGAATGGGCACGCACGCTCGATGTATCGGAGAAGACTTTTCAGCGCTGGTTTCAGCGCGAAACCGGCATCACGTTCGGACGCTGGCGGCAGCAGGCACGCTTGCTGCTCGCGCTAAAGCGCCTCGCACATGGCGAGAAGATCATCGCGGTGGCGATGAATCACGGGTACGCGAGTCAGAGTGCGTTCGCCGCGATGTTCAAGCGGCATTTCGGCGTTGTGCCGTCGGCGTTTTATGCCTAGGTACAAGAGTACAAACTGAACGGCTCCTACGATCAAGCTCATTGCGCCCAACCTCAAGGAGCCTTATCGCAAGACAGGCGAAGCACAGCAAGAACAACGCGGCCGCTCAGCAAGCACTCGATCAGAATTTCGACGTGATGCCGATCGCCAAAGCCGTCTGATTTGCGCCAGGCAAGCCAACCGGCGCCGTGTTCTGCACACCCAGCGTCCCTTGCGAACTGTTGCGCGTATAGCCTGCATCGGCATACAACAGCGTTCGCTTCGACAGACTGTAATTCAGTGCGATCTTGAACAGATCACCGTTGCCGTGACTATTGCGTTCGTTCTGAAGGTGGATGTAGTCGCCAATGAAAGCGAGTGCGGGTGTCGCCTGATAGCGGGTGCCGAGCGTATAAAAGGTCTGATTGTCGCCGGTGGCCGGATCCTTGAAATTGACCAGCGCGAGGCTCGCCGTGACCGTACTGGCAAATTCATATTTGACACCGGCGGTGAACGCGCGCGACACGACCTTGTTCGTCAGTCCACTCGGGTCCTTCGCTGAGAAATACGAGCCGACGATAAGCAGATTGCCGGCCTGATAGTGCGCAAGTGCCGAATACAGACTGCGATTCTGGAAGTCACCCGCCGTGCCACCGAACGAATAGAGTGCGCTGGCAACGAAGCCGTGAATGTTGGGCGTTGTGTACCTCGCGGAGTTGTTGGCCCAGTAGAAGCCGGCGCCGGTCAGACCGCTGCGCGTTGCACTCAGATTCTGGTACGACAGATTGCTCAATGTACCGAAGTTGCCGAAGTTGGCGACATCAAGTAACGACAGGGAATCATGAAACGGAATCCAGTTCCTGCCGAGTTGAAGCCAGCCGTAGCCGGCATTCTTCAGTCCAACGGTAGAGCCTCGGTTGAAAAGAATCCCGCTATTGATGATCTGCCCGTTAGAGATAAAGAAGCCGTTCTCGAGCTTCATCGTGGCGAACCATCCCTGTCCGAGCGCTTCACTGGCGTCGAAACCGAACCGGCTGGCCTGCTCGGTACCCGCTCCGAAAGCCGTCACGCTGTGGCCGCCTGCATCGGCATTGGTCTTATACACCAGGCCGCCATCGACGATGCCGTACAACGTGACACTCGATTGGGCAAAAGCAGGCGAGACAGACAGCGTAAGCACGCATCCCGCGACAAGTCGCGCGCTGATGGGCGAGAGGCAACCGATCAATTTATTTTTGCAATTTCTCATATTTTTAAAATAGCTTTAGATATTGATATCTGGACGCATGCCAGATATTTATGGCATGACGTCTCAGCGCTTCTTTCCAATCGCAATACGGATATCGGTCGACGAGCTTGACCGGATACGCCAGGCCGCAATAAATCCCGCAGAGATTCAGAGCGCGAGTCGACCTCCCGCTCGATCCAGTCAAGGAGGCGGCTTTAGTCGTGTCTCGTTTTGGTGCTTTGCAGATTCATTGCGACCATTGACCACATGGAAAAAACATCTCCATGCGAGAACAATTGCATACAGCTCGAATACGGCTGCGGCGTTATTCAAACCGCCAGCCTGATTCGCTATCGGCGGTGGTGCCGCCGAAGCCTGCTCCGCGTGTGCCGGTCTCCATCACACCGCAGTGCCATCTATTTATTTTTATCGCTACTTCTACTAACCCGATTGCTGCCGCCTGATTAACGATGCGGCGATAACTCAATGACGGCGAATCAGCGGGATCATCATCACCGCGCCGACCATGCTGCCGATAACGATGACCAGAAGACCCGTGTTGAAGCTTCCCGTCGTGCTGACGATCCAGCCAATCAGAGCGGGCGCGAGTGCTCCCATCAGGTTGCTGAAGCCATTCTTCACGCCGATGCCTGCCGACGTGACCGAGACCGGAATGATGTCCATTGCAAGCGCGTACTGCGCCGGCAATCCCAAGCCCCAGCATCCGGCGCTCAGCGCGATCACCAGCGCGGCAGTGTGAGGTTCCTGAATCAGCGTGCCGATATAGAGCAAAATTCCGGCACCGGCGAGACCGATAAAGCAGAGAATCGCGCGGCGACCCAAACGGTCCGCAAGCAGCCCTGACAGGACTTCACCGATGAACATCAGAATGAACGGCAATGACGAATAGATGCCCATCTGCGCCAGATCAAAGTGCCGCACACGTGCGAGATACGTCGGTAACCAGCTATTGAGTCCCCACAGGTACATCAGAAGCCCGCAGCCATACGCGGTGACGAGCCAGAAGCGGTAATCCTTGAGAAACAGCCGGAGATCGACCTTCTCCTTTGCTTCGGTAGCGCCAGCGGCTTGCCGCGATTCTTCGCGATCGGCATAACGCGCACGGTCACGCGTCGTGAAGTAGATGAGCGGCGCCATGATAAACAGGCTCACCACGCCGAATATGTAGAACGATGCGCGCCAGCCATGCGCGTGAACCAGCCACAGCGTGAACGGAAAGCCCACGGCCGATCCGATCGGGCTGCCAACCATCCATATTGCGTTGGCACGACCGCGTTGATCCGGAGGAAACCAACGATGCACGATCTTCGCGATCAGCGAAAATTGCGGTCCTTCGGTAATTCCCAGCACGACGCGCCCGAGAATCAGCGCGCCATAGCTCTGCGCAGCGCCCATGCCGAGCATTACGACGCCCCAGATCACCGCCGACGCCGTGAGTGCCTTTCCGGGCTTGAATACGTCGCCAATGACACTGAGCACCACGGAGGAGATTCCGTATGCGATCAGAAATGCCGTCATCAGAAATCCCAGCTTCGTGGGATTGAAACCGACATGCAGGCTGTTATAAAAGTCCGGATTATTAAAAAGAGCCGCGACACTGATCCGGTCGAAGAATCCGACCAGAACCGAGCCGAACAGCACGAGCGCCACTACCCAGCGCATGCGTACCGAACGCCTGGCCGCTAGATGCAGCGGCTTGCTGATATCCGACATTGGAAGTCCTCTCAATCCATAACGCGTCAGCCGTGCTGACGCGACGTTATTCGTTAGACGCGGCCCTTTACGTTGCCTGGAGCGCTACCTGGATGCAGACGTACTTCGTTTCCAGATAGTCATCCATGCCGTATTTCGAGCCTTCGCGGCCGAACCCGCTTTCCTTGATGCCGCCGAACGGGCCGACTTCATTGGAAATCAGGCCGGTATTGATACCGACCATGCCGGTTTCGAGCGCACTGGCCATGCGGAAGAAACGCGACATGTCGTTCGTGTACACGTAGGAAGCAAGGCCGACTTCCGTATCGTTTGCCACGCGCACGGCTTCCTCTTCGGTCGAGAAGCGGAACACCGCGGCGAGCGGGCCGAACGTCTCTTCGTGCATCACGTTCATGTCGAGCGACACGCCGGTGATCAATGTCGGCTCGAAGAAATTGCCGCCGAGTGTCGAGCGCTGCCCGCCACATACGAGCGTTGCGCCCTTGCCTACCGCATCCGCCACGTGCTGTTCGACTTTCGCCACTGCCGACGCATCGATCAGCGGGCCCTGCGTGATGCCTTCGGTCGCGCCGTCACCGACGCGCAGCGCCTGCACCGCCGCTTTCAGCTTCGCCATGAACGTGTCGTAGATACCGGTCTGCACGAGGAAGCGATTGGTGCAGACGCAGGTCTGCCCCGTGTTGCGGAATTTCGAAGCGATTGCGCCCGCAACAGCCGCATCGACATCCGCGTCGTCGAATACGATGAACGGTGCATTGCCACCGAGTTCCATCGACAGCTTCTTGACGGTGGGTGCGCATTGCGCCATCAACAGCTTGCCGATTTCCGTCGAGCCCGTGAACGACAGCTTGCGCACCGTCGGGTTCTCGCACATTTCCGCGCCGATCTCGCGAGCCGAACCCGTGACGACGCTGAATACGCCAGACGGAATACCCGCTTCTTCAGCGAGCGCGGCCAGTGCAAGCGCGGTCAACGGTGTTTGCGACGCGGGCTTGAGCACCATCGTGCAGCCGGCCGCCAGCGCCGGGGCCACTTTGCGCGTGATCATCGCCGCCGGGAAATTCCACGGCGTGATCGCGGCGCACACGCCAACCGGCTGCTTCAGCACCATGATCTTTTGCGAAGCATTCGGACTTTCGAGCATGTCGCCTTCGATGCGCTTGCCCTGTTCGGCAAACCATTCGATGAACGATGCCGCGTAAGCGATCTCACCGCGCGACTCCTGTAGCGGCTTGCCCTGCTCCGCTGTCATGATCCGGGCCAGATCTTCCTGGTTCATCATCACGAGGTCGAACCAGCGGCGCAGCACCACTGCCCGCTCTTTCGCACTGCGGTTGCGCCACGCGATGCCGGCGATTTCCGCGGCGGCAATCGCCATGCGCGTCTGTTCGCGGCCGACCGACGGCACAGTGGCGATGGGCACGCCGGTCGCCTTGTTGGTCACCGTGATCACGGCGCCGTCTTCCGCTTCATGCCACGCGCCGGCAATCCATGCCTGCGTGCGCAGCAGCGTCGGATCCATCAGCGAAGGCCGGACAAAAGAATCCATCATGTCGTCCTCTTTACTGAATGGCTTGCGACTTGCGCACGCTATCGAGCAGCGACGAGCGCATCAGGAAAGCGTGTTGACGCGCCGGATCGTTCTGGATTTCGACGAGGTCATCCAGATTCTTCGCGCGCACCGCCGGGTCTTTCTCTTCCAGCCGCTTCTTGTTCGCGATGGTCTGTTGCTGCACGAACTCGATATTCATCGTGCGACGGCGGCGCTCGAAACGATCCAGCAACGGATCATTCGCGTCAGTTGCCTGCGCAAGCGTGTTGGCGATTTCCAGCGCGTCATGAATGCCGCAGTTCAGGCCCAGGCCACCGATCGGATTGTTTACGTGACTTGAATCGCCCGCGAGGAAGATACGGCCCTTGCGGAACGATGCGGCAACGCGCTGATGCACGCGATAGATATTCTTGTGCAGCAGTTCGTATTCTTCGTCGCACCGGAAGATACCGTTCAGACGCCGTTGCGCTGCCTCGTCGCTCATGATCACTTCTTCGGGCACATCGACCGGCGCGGGAAACACGGCGCGCCAGCGGCCTTTCATATCGTCGCCCGCAACCTTGAACAGATTGCACCACTCGTCCGCGCCCGCGAAATACGCACGGTACGAGCTGCCCAGCGCCTTTTCGAAATCGAACGAGGTCGTCAGCACGAGGAACTGCTCCGGCCACGTGTAGCCTTCGAATTCGATATTCAGGCTCTTGCGCACGGTGCTGCGCCCGCCGTCGGTACCGACGAGGAAATGACCGCTCAGCTTCTCCTGCACACCGTCGCGTTCGACCGTCACCGTCACGCCATTGGCGTCCTGCTCCGCGGCGGCAACCGACGTACCGCGCAGTACCGTCACGTTCGGATAACTCTTCAGCTTCGCTTCGATGATCCTGACCAGCTTGTGCTGCTCGGTCTGCACGACAAACGGAAACTGCGTGTCGTTGCGCAGCAAGTCGTGATCGAAGCGTGCGATCTTGCGGCTCTGATCGCGATCCCAGAAATCGAAGTAGCGCGCGGTCAGACCCGCCGCGATGAATTCGTCGATCACGCCGATGCTCGCGAGCATTTCGAGCGTGGACGCATGCGTGGTCGCGGCGCGCGGGTTCGTATCGACCTGCGCGTCGGCTTCGACCACCGTTACGTTGAAATCGCGCTGCGCGAGCGCGAGCGCCGTCACCATGCCGACGGGACCACCGCCGGCAACGATCACATCTTTCTGTACGTTCATTAAATAGGCTCTTTACTTTTTGCTGACGAGCTTAGTGCTTGGGTGCGGCGAAATCCTGCATCACGGTCGACTTCACGACGCGCACCGTCTTCTCGGAGGCCGGCGTATTGCGGCTGCGGCCGACGAAACGCGGCACGCCATCGGTGATCACGGCGGCGACCGCGGCGATGTCGCCGTTCGCGAGTGCATCGAGCGCGGTACGTTGCGTACCGCCGACACACGCGTCGAGAATCACGACGTCCGCATCCTTGCCGACCTGCAGGAAGCCGGAGTTGATGCCGTACGTACGCGCGTTGTTACCGGTTGCCGCGCAGATTGCGGTTTCCGGAGCCATCTTGCGGCCGAGGCTCGCCAGATGCGTGATCGTGTACATCATGCCGAGCGGCATGATGCCGCTGCCGGTCGGTGTGTCGGTCGCGATCAGATAGCGGTCGAACTGGTCGGCATCGACGGTCATATCCGCCAGTCTCAGCAGCGTGCGCAGATTGCCGGCGGTACAGACCTGCATCGCGATCGTGCTTTCGTGCAGGATGCGCGGGAAATCGTCGTCCGGCATCGCAACCGGTCCGCCATTGATATGGAACGACACGTGCGGTTGCATCTTCAACAGGTGATCGGCCCAGATGCCCGACGAGCCCGGAATCGACGAGCCGCCCGTGTGGACCGTCGTGACCATCCCGTACTTCTTCGCCCAACCAATCATTTCGGCGTAATCGAACGGCGTCTTCACGCCGCCGAAGCCGGCCTTCGCGAGCCATACGCCCTGCGAAGCCACATCGCGCAGATCGTCTTCGGTGAGGCCCGGTTCGAGAATGATCGAACCGGCAAAAACACGCATGCCGCCCGGACGATATTCCTTGAAGCAACGTTGCGCCGCGACTGCGAGGGCCTTGACGCCTTGCGGATCGGTCGGACGGCCCGGCACGTGAACTTCAGACGCCGTGATCGATGTGGTCGTGCCGCCGTGCAGATAGCTTTCGAGGAAGCCAACCGTCTTTTGACGCGGCGTGTAATCCCCGAACGTGTTGTGCACCTGCGAATCGATGAGGCCCGGAATGGCGGTCGCGCCATCCGCGTCGATCACGACATCGGCGCTGTTCAGATCTGCGTCCGACAGCGTGCCGATCTTCTCGATCTTGCCGTCCGCCATCAGGATGCCGTCACCTTTCGCGAAAGGCTCGCGCCATTCACCGGTCACGATGGTCTTGAGGTTTACGATTGCGGTCTTCATACGTGCTTTATCTCCACTGCAGATGATTAATAGAGGCCGTCTTCGCCCTTGACATCCTCGGCTCGCAGGCCGCCGACGCGCGCGCCGATACGGCCACGATTCGCGACCACGAACATCACGGCGATTTCGTCGGGCTTCGGACCTTCGGGGATGGCGACGGTCATGCCGTCGTAGTGCGAGCGCACATAGAGTGCTTCGCTGTGGGCCATCGGCACGTCGAGCGAAGCGCCGACCGCCGCGACTTTCACGCGCGACTGGAACCAGGCCTTGCCTCCGCCCACTGCCTCGCGCAATGGCTCGGCGTAGACGCTCGTCAGCAGCGCGGCGGCGTGTTCTTCCTCACCGGACACGCCGACCAGCGCGCCCTTGCCGTAGCTCTGGATCTTGTACGGAGCCATCGTTTCGACAGCGAGTTTCGCAAGTTGCTCACCGATTGCCGCGCTCCCCTCGGTCAATGCGGACAGATCCTCGACTTCCTGCCCCGCGTACGGATTCTTGAGAACCGCAACCACGGCGACCTTGCGCAACGGCTCTTCGCCCGCGTACTTGCCGCTCGGAATGTGATTCTCGATGAACGTGTGAATACCCTTGACCTGCAACTCCATGCTGACTGACTCCGTGGTTGAAATCTCGCTGCGGATTGCAACGAGTTTTGTCTCACTCTACGATTGTCGTACAATGATAGTCAAGCATTTATCAAAATGAACTCAGCCACCTAGAGTAAACCCCGACAAAATAAATCTGGCAGTGCTGTAGAACTTTGCCGGGGCCGAGAATCAACCCTTCCACATGGAGTTAGACATGACCGCTGTGCTGTTCTCTGAAATGACACCCGCCCCGGAATGGGAAGGCGAATTCAACGACTGGTACAACACCGAGCACATTCCGCTGCGCATGCGCGCGCCGGGATTTACGAGCGCGCAGCGCTATCGCGCGAATGAAGGTCCCGCCTATCTGGCGGTGTATGAAATGGACACGGCCGGCGCGCTGAAGACGCCGGAATACCAGTCGATCAAGGGGCAGCCGAGCGAGCTGACGAAACGCATGCTCGGCGACGTCAGCGGTTTCACGCGCTACATCGGCAATGAAAGTGGGCGCTGGGAAAAGCCTGAATCGGCGTCGATCAACGCAGCGGTGCTGTATGCAGTGTTTTTTGAAGTACCGGCCGATCGCGCGGACGATTTCGATCGCTGGTACACCGAAGATCACATTCCGTTGCTGATGAAATGCAATGACTGGCTGATGGTGCGGCGCTTCGACATCATCGATGGCGAGCCGGGCAAGTACACGCATCTGGCGCTGCACTACCTCGCGTCGACCGACGCGCTATCGTCGCCGGAACGCGAAGCCGCGCGCGCTACGCCGTGGCGCGCGAAGCTGGCCGCGGAAAGCTGGTTCAAGGGGCACTACGTGGTGTTCGACCGTCTCGGCGCGCGGTTCCAGGCGGCTGCCTGATCAGCGCCTTGATCTGTTGCTCGACCGCCGCATTTTGCGGCGGTTTTTTTATCTGAGGGACCCGTTTCGCATCGTTTTGAAATGAGCTATTTTATTTTGAAATGAATTGTGCTACATTGCAATTTATGCGAGATTGTATGGTTGCCCAATAAAAACATGGACATCAAGGTCACCCCTCAAACCGTGCTGCTGCAAACCACCATGAAGCTGCGAGAGGCGATCATGGACGGTCATTTTCCGCCGGGCACACGTCTTGTCGAAAGCACGCTTTGCGAAATGACGAACGTGAGCCGCACGACCATACGTGAGGCACTGCGGCGCCTGGAGTCTGAGCGGCTTATCGTCAACGTGCCCAATCGCGGCCCTTCGGTTGCCGTGATTACACCGCTCGAAGCGGACCAGATTTACCACGTGCGCAAGATGCTGGAAGGCGAGGCCGCGGCGCTGTTCACGCGCGAAGCGACCGCGGAAGACATCACGCGGCTCGAACACGCACTGCGCGATTTCGAAAGCGCGGTGAAGCAGCATCAGCCCACCGAACGTATCCGCGCGACGAGCGCGTTCTACGAAATTATCCTGACAGGCTGCGGCAACAAGATCATTCAGGAAATCCTGGCATCGCTGCTCGCGCGCATCAACGTGTTGCGCGCCAAATCGATGGCGAACGAGGGACGCGACTGGCACAGCGCGGATGAAATGCGCGGCATCTTCGAAGCGATCAGGCGGCGCGATCCCATAGCCGCTCGGGCCGCGGCCGAATTGCACGTCAATGCCGCGCACGAGTCCGCGCGCATCGCCTTCAATAGCGAACAGAAGCCGAAGGAAGAACCGCCGGCGCAAGAGCCGCCACCCGCCGAACCACGCATTCCCGTCATCGACGATGCGCTGTGGAAGCGTATCGCGGCGCTACTGCCCGACGCCAGGCCGAGACGCTCGCATAACCCCGGCCGCAAACCCATCACTGACCGGCAGGTGCTCTGCGGCATCCTGTATGTGCAGATGAACGATCTGAGCTGGAACGAACTGCCCACGGAGTTGGGCTTCGGGTCGGGTGCGAGTTGCTGGCGTCGTCTGCGTGCGTGGCAGGAAAGCGGTGCATGGAAGGCCGTTGTACGGCTGCTGAAAAGCACGCCGTTGGCGAAGCAGATTGATTTCGGTTCGTCGAGCTGAGCGCGGTGTATACCTATCAGTCGTTCAGCGCGCGACGGGCTCGCGAAAATCGAAACATTCCAATCTCCGTCTCGCACTTTCATTGAGAGCGAACTAAAAAAAGCGCGAATACATCGCGCTTTTCCGGGAGACACGGCGGAGTGCCGTGAAGGATCAGTGAGTAATCACGCCGGCACGCGGACGACACACCGCATCATCGAGAAGCTCCGCCGCATACTGGGCGCTCATCCGGCACTGCCCGACGCCTTTTGCGTCAAGCGCGATGACCTGGAAAAGCTCCAGGTCGCCGGCGTTCATCTGCTTATAGCCTTCGACGGTATCGATCAGCAATTGCAGCAATCTGCTTTGCTCGCGGCGATCGGCAAGCGTGTTTGCAGAATGGCGACAGATCGAAGCAATAAGTTTGACCAGAGCATCGAATTGCTCTCTGTTCTGCTCGCAGACACGGAAAGCGGCCAAGGCCAATTTTTCGTATTTGAGAGCGTCTACAGGCGGGCGTGGCTTGGGTGGCGTTGTTCTGGATGTACTCATGCGGTGGTCTTCCTGTGATGAATAGCTGGCTCGCCGCTCCCTCGCGAGGTTGGATAGGCGGGCGCAGTAGCAGTCCAGTCTAAACGTATTGCCTTCGGTGTGATTAACCTGGCGGGCTAAAAAGACACGCGGCGCTTTTATTTCGGAAGATTCCCAATGGGCACCTGCCGCGAAATAGCGCCCCGTTGTGCTCAGCTCCGATCGAGAACGAAGTCGTAGCTTGCTTCGCGGAACGGCCCGTCGAAACCGAAACGACGCGCGAGTTCGTGATCGGCGGGATGCTCGTGGTAATCCACCATCAGCGATGGCTTCACGCCGAACACCGCGTCCGATTCCAGATACTTGTCGCCTTTGTTGAACACGTGCGTGACGAGCTTGCGATAACCGGGCGCGTCGATCATGAAGTGCAGATGCGCGGGGCGCCACGGATGCCGCCCGGTCGCATTGAGCATGCGGCCGACCGGGCCATCGGTCGGAATCGGATAGCTGACCGGTACGATCGTCGAGATCGCGTAGCGGCCCTCGGCGTCGCTACGGAAACGGCCACGCAGATTGCCGTGCGGCTGCTCGGTGTCCTGCCCGGAGTACATGCCGTTGTCGGCGGTCTGCCACACGTCGAGCACCGCGCCCTCGATCGGCTCGCCGTCCGTCGTCAGCACGCGACCATGCACGAGCGCCGGCGTGCCGGGACTGAACGCGATGTTCTCGCCGTACGCGCGCTCCGGCATGCCGCGAATGTAGAACGGGCCGAACACGGTGGTGTCGGTCGCGCCGGTCGCGTAACGGTGATTGATTGCGTCGACCAGCATCGACACGCCGAGCGTATCCGACAGCAAAATGAATTCCTGGCGCACGAGGTCGTCGCACATCTTGCCGGTGTCGGTCAGAAAACGGATCGCCGACATCCACTCGGCCTCGGTCGGTTCGACCTCGCGCACGAACGCATGCATGTGCCGCACGAGGCTTCCCATTAACGTGCGCAGCCGTTCATCGGACGTGTTCGCGAAGCTCGCGATAACCTGTTCGGTTAGCTCGTGCTCGCTGTCTTTGCTGTTTGTCGACATGTGTCCTCCTTGATGGGTTTCCGCGCTGGCGCTGAGGGCGCTCACAGGCCATTCAGGCCATTCAGGCCATTCAGGCCATTCAGGCCGCTCAGGCCGCCGGCCCGTGCCCTGCCATGTGCGCTGCAACAGTGCGCGACGCACCGCGCTCCGCCGGCTGCGGATTCGCATACGGATTCTTGCATACGAGATCCGCGGCTTCATCGAGTCCGTGTTCCGGCGCCGATCTGTGCGAGCGAAATCGGCACACCGGGCGGGCGGTTCAATCCGAACAGCAGCGGCCGCGCATCGGCCGCATCCTTATGCAACACGTTCGAGAGCAAGCGCATAGGCCGCCGCATCGTGATTGTAGTGTGCGGTAGCATCGCCGCATGCGTCTGCGCGTGCGGCAAATTGAATGTGCCGCCGAGCGTATGACAGAGCTTTTGATGCAACGCCATCCCGACCGCGCCGACACAGAAGCCCGCGAGCCACGTACTGCAGAGCATGCGAATCACCTCCTCGGCCATCAGACTGATCACAGGGTTCGCGTCCTCCAGATACGGCGCTTCGACCGCATGCGCGATTGCGTTGACGCCTGACACCGCGGATACATTCGCGGGCAACGAAAGAGTCCGCGACGCATCGTAGATCACCGTGCGCGGTAACACACGCATATCGCGCCCGGTGCGCTCCAGACTCCCGTTGGTGAGGCTGTCGATCGGCGTCATCTCGGAGCCGGCATAAGTGGTCGGCACCGCGCCGATCGGCAGCGTAGATTCGAGCGCAATCGCCTTGCCAAGCCAGTCGTTCAACGCGCGCGCCCCTGTGCAACGAAGCTCTTCCCGTTCCGCACCCGCCTGTGCGGCGAAGACCGCCCCCATCACACGACCATCAGATATTGCGCAAGTTGTCCACAGGCGTCGAGGGACGCCGCAGCCGACGCCGTGAATTAGCATGTTTGGGCCGGGCATAGCCCAAGCCCAAACATGCTGGGGGGCTACCTGATATCACCGATATAGCGGATTACGCCACGCCGCCACCGCACAAATACTTCAACTCGAGATAGTCATCGATTCCATATTTGGAACCTTCTCGTCCCAGCCCGCTTTCCTTCACGCCGCCGAACGGCGCCACTTCCGTGGAAATCCGTCATTCGTCAATACCGACAATCCTGTAATCCAGTCCCTCCGCGACCCGCCATACTCGCCCGATATCCCGCGTGTAAAAATAAGAAGCCAAACCGAATTCGGTATCGTTGGCAAGCGCGATAGCCTCCTCGTCAATGCTGAAACGAAAACCGGAGCTACCGGCCCAAAGGTCTCCTCACGGAAGAGCATCATTTCGCGTGTCGCATCGACAAGTACAGTCGGTTCATAGAAGTTGCCGCCTTTCGCGTGGCGCAGACTGCCCGTCGCAATCCGCGCACCCTTCGCCACGGCATCCGTCACGTGCTCGGAACCTCTCGCGACCGCCTTTTTATCAATCAATGGACCGATCTCCACACCGGGCTCGAGACCGTCGCCAATCTTCAACTTTTCGACCTTTGCAACCAGCTTTTCGACGAAAGTGTCATACACACCGTCCTGCACCAACAGCCGATTCACACATACGCAGGTTTGCCCTGCATTGCGGTATTTCGATGCGATGACGCCGTCGACAGCGTCATCCAGATCAGCGTCATCGAACACGATGAAGGGCGCGTTACCGCCCAGTTCCATGGACGTCCTCTTGATCGTGGATGCGCACTGCGCGAGCAAGGTTTTGCCGATTTCTGTCGACCCGGTGAACGATAGCTTACGGACCACCGGATTGGAAGCCATCTCCGCGCCGATTGCGCTGGCAGTACCGGTAATACACGAGATCACCCCTCCAGGAACGCCTGCGCGTTCTGCGAGCACACACAAAGCGAGCGCGGAAAACGGCGTTTGACTTGTGGGCTTGAGCACCATCGTGCCACCTGCGGCGAGCGCGGGACCAAACCTTCGCGTGAGCATCGCAGCGGGGAAATTCCACGGCGTGATCGCCGCGCACACACCGACTGGCTGCTTGACGACAACGATGCGCTTATCCCGCTGATGGCCAGGGATGGTATTGCACTAAATGCGTTTTGCCTCCTCGCCGAACCATTCCAGAAACGATGCCTCGTACAGGATTTCCCCGCGGCTTTCCGCGATCGGCTTACCCTGCTCAATCGTCATGATGATTGCGAGATCCTCCTTGTTTTCCAGCATCAAATCGTGCCAGCGACGCAAAATCGCCGCGCGCTCCTTACCGGTATGCGCACGCCAGTCGTTCAATGCGAGTTCTGCCGCCCCGATAACTCGTCGCGTTTCGTTCACGCCCATTCGCGGAACCGTACCTAGCGACTCACCCGTCGCGGGGTTCGTCACCTCGATTGCGGCGCCATCGTCAACCTCTTTCTACTCGCCACCAATCAGACTTTTCCGTCGATGAAATTACTCAGTTCACGCTCTGACAATGCCCCCCTTCTCTCGGCGCACGGTGTCCCACGGCACTCGCGAATCGGCCCACTGGTTCACCATGGACTCTCACACGATAGCGTCTACGCATGGCTCCGAGCCGCAATGAAGCACACTGCCCAGCCACCTGCTATGCGTGTCGCACGCAAACAAAAAAATTGACAATGCCCTCGCACCACAGTACGTTACTATTACGATAACATACTAAGCAGGCGTTCCCGATGAGGTGCGCCGATCTGGCCGGCGGCCTCACGGAAGCCAGTGAGGAGCCGTTGCGTTTCGCGGGCTCCGTTTTCTCATACGGATGAGGTGATCTTGAGCGAAAAAGTGGCACTCATAGTCGGCGCGGGCGACGCGCTTGGCGGTGCGATCGCGAAGCGATTTGCGAGCGCGGGATACGTGGCTGCCGTAGTGCGGCGTAATCGGGACAAGCTGCAGCCTCTCATCGACGAAATAACCGCAGCCGGTGGTCAGGCCGTGGCGTATGGCACCGACGCACGGAAGGAAGAACAGGTCGTCGAGCTGGTGACGTCTATTGAGCGCGATGTCGGGCCTATCGAAGTCGCCGTTTTCAATATCGGCGCAAACGTGCGGTTCAGCATCACGGAAACGACTGCCCAGAAATACTTCAAGGTCTGGGAAATGGCTTGCTTTGCGGGGTTTCTCACCGGCCGCGAGGTCGCCAAAGCGATGCTCGCGCGCGAACGCGGCTCGATCCTGTTCACCGGCGCTACCGCGAGTTTGAGAGGTTCGAGCCACTTCTCCGCATTTGCGGGCGGCAAGCACGGCCTGCGTTCACTCGCACAAAGCATGGCGCGCGAGCTTGGACCGCGCAATATTCATATTGCTCACATTGTGATAGATGGTGCGATCGACACCGAATTCATCAAGGAGCGCTTTCCTGAGCAATACGCACTCAAGCAGGTGGACGGCATTCTCAATCCCGACCATATCGCCGAAAACTACATTCATTTGCACAATCAGCCGCGCGATGCCTGGACATTCGAGATGGATCTTCGTCCGTATATGGAAACGTGGTGAAAAAACTAGAGGAGAACAGTGTGCCGAGGCAAGTGGAATTCCTATTCGATTTTGGTAGTCCCACCAGTTACATCGCGTATCGCCGGCTAGCGACCATCGCCGATAGAACGGGGGCGACAATCGTTTGGACCCCGGTCTTGCTCGGTGCGATACTGCAGTCACTGGGCAACACACAGCCGACTGCCGTTCCTGCTAAACGCAAGTGGTTCTTCGCCGATCTCGCATTGTGGGCGAGGCAATTCGGCATCGAGTACCAGGAAAACCCTCATTTCCCCGTCGTTACGTTGGCGTTGCAGCGCGGCGCCATCGCGTTGCAGGGCAGCCCGCTGTTCGCGGCCTATGTGGAGGCCGTGTTTTCAGCGATGTGGCAAACACCTCGCAATCTCGGCGACGCCACCGTGCTTGAACAGGTTCTCACCAGTGCCGGCATCGACACCGAAGATTTCAAGGCACGGATCGGTTCTCCCGAAGTAAAGAACCGCCTGAAGGCCAATACAGATTCGGCAATCTCAAGAGGCGTTTTTGGTTGCCCGTCCTTTTTTGTCGGAGATCAACTTTTCTTTGGGCAGGATCGGCTGCATTTCGTTGAGGAAGCACTGCTTGCTCAACCCGGTGAGTTGCCATGAAACATGTTCTGATCGTTCACGCTCATCCCGAGCCACAATCGTTCACGTCATCCATGAGATTCGAGGCGACACGAGAATTCGAAGCTGCCGGCTGCGAAGTTCGGGTATCGGATCTGTACGCGAAGCACTTCAATCCAGTAGCAAGTGCCGACGATTTCTCATTCCGTACCCGACCGGACTATCTCGTGTACGCGCTCGAGCAACGTCATGCGCATGAGCAGCATTCGCTTGCACCCGACATCGCGGAAGAAGTTGAAAACGTTGTGTGGGCCGACCTTGTGGTTTTCAATTTCCCTGTCTTCTGGTTTTCCGTACCAGCGATCATGAAAGGATGGATCGACCGCGTACTGCTATCGGGTCTGTTCTATGGTGGACTGCGTTTCTACGACCGCGGCGGACTGGTTGGCAAAACCGCGTGGGTCACGCTGACGCTAGGCGGACGCCCTCACATGTTCGGACCGCACGGCATTCACGGCGAACTGCAAGGCATGCTCAGCCATCTGCTGCGCGGTACCCTCGGCTACGTTGGATTTCGCGTGCTGAAGCCATTCGTGGGCTTTCATGTCCCGTATATATCACAGGAAGAACGGCGACGCGTCATGCAAGACCTTCGGGAAGCGGTCCGGCACGTCGACACGCGCGATGCGCTATCTTTTCCGTCGCTCGATCATTTCGACGAAAAACTCTATCCGCTTGGCATCATAACTGATGCCTGACCACCGCGATCGGCAAACGAATACTGACTCACCCATCTCCTGCCACGCGGAAGACGCTGCACAACCGCAGCGTTTCTGATCGAGCCGCGAATCACGCTCCCCGCCAAAATGATCGCCCCCCCTGCTTCGCAACTTCTCTCTATCAACTAAGGCACACGCTCGCATGGACACGTTAAAAAACATGCGTGTGTTCACACGTCTTTCAGAAACACGAAGCTTTTCACGGACGGCGGAACATCTGTCGACAACACCGTCGCAAGTATCGCGAGCAATTGCCGAACTCGAGTGACACCTGCGCACCCGGCTTTTTCAGCGAACCACGCGCAAGACCATCCTGACCGCAGTTGGAGAACGATACCTTCAAAGGTGCAACGAGATCCTCACGTTGATCGACGTAGCCGAAGCGGAAGCAATAGACGCGCAGTTCTCTCCGGAAGGCACTCTGCGCGTGCACTCCACGGCAGGCTTCGGACAGCACTACGCGGCACCACTCATCGCGCGATATTGTAAGCAATATCCGAACGTCTCGATCAGTCTCACGCTGGCGCAACGAATGCCGAATCTGATCGAAGAAGGATGCGACGTATCAATCGTCGTGACGCCCATGCTCAGCGACGTCGGCCTTGTTTCAAGGCTGCTGGGTACGACTCAAACCATTCTGTGCGCGTCACCCGCATATCTCGCGCAGCGCGGCATGCCGCTCGACGTGGAAGACCTGGCAAATCATGCATGTCTGCAACTACACGTTCCAGGCCAACCATCGGAAGAATGGCTTCTGAACGGCCCAGACGGAGAGATTGGCTTGAGACTTCGCTCAACGACTTTCCACGTGAACATGGCGGACACGCTCGCTGTTGCGATTCGCGAAGGTATGGGAATCGGACCGCTGCATGTGGCGGCGGCATCGCCGCACTTGCGGGACGGATCACTCGTGCGTGTGCTGCCCGAATTTCATCTGCAGAAGTTGAATATCTATGCGCTTTACGCATCGCGTCAGTATCTCGATGCGAAGATCAGGACGTTCGTCGATTTCCTGCACGAACGCGTGCCGGCTATGCTGGCCGAGCTTGAGGGTGCGTTGACCGTGTAATGCCGTTTTCGGGCATTTTGACTTTAGGTGGCGGAAATCGTAGGTCATGTGCCGCATCGCCGGGGGATAGGTCCGAGATCGTCCGGACGGATCCGGCCAGTGCCTACTGCGTGAGGGGATCCGCCGCCCGCCCATGGCATCCGATGCAATGTGGCGGACAGCGACTTCAATGCCTGTTAGAAGCGGTGAACGATACCGACTCGCACTGCGGTCTGCGACGACGTCGACGACGGCGTCAATCCGGAAATTGCCGCGACGGCGGCCCTGCCTGTCGAGTCGACGCCGGTTGCGTGCTCATACATGACGAGCGCATACAGTTCGGTCGCTTTCGATAGGAAGTAGTGCGCGCCACCGCCAAACTGGCGGTAGGATGCACCATCGTGTCCGCCCACTGACCCGACGCGAGTAAGACTGCCCATCACTCCCACCAGAATTGTGGGCGTAAAGAAATAGCGAAGATTCAGTTCGACGGTATTGATCGCAGCCGTTCCGCTATATCCGAGTGGATTGGGACCAGACGTCGCGACGTCGCCCAAGCCGGTGTAGCGAACGTTGGTGTAGATGACACCTGCTGTAGCCGATCCATAGGTATAAGACGCCCCTACACCTGCGAGGTTGTACCTGTTTGCCGACGCAAATCCCGCGTATGCCGGGTTGTTTGCAGGCGAGGTCGCGCTTCCCAGACTGCCGAGGTTGTTTCCTGTCACGCCCGTCCCGTTCGGATTCGCCCCATAAAAGGACACGTTCGGGTTGTTGATCGTCAGGTAGCCCGCGCCGAACTGAAACGGCCCACCGTCGTAGCCCACGGCCAACGACCATGCCTGATTACGACTCACCGATCCCGCCACGCCGCCCACGCTGTACAAAGCCTCCGCGTTCACGCCGTGAAACTTGGGCATCGTGTACTTGATGCTGTTGTTCAGTCGCCTCGTACTCAGCAGATTGTCGACGTCAGCTGCGTGTGTGGCGATATAGCCGGCAAACTGCCACGCAGCGGAAAATGGTGCAACGATGTCCAGATGAGGGTCATACTGACGCCCTAACGTGAGCCGACCGTACGGCGAATCGAGTCCGACGAACGCCTGGCGCCCGAACTCGGCGCCACCCTGGGCAAATGCACCGCTGCTCATTGAAAAGCCATTTTCAAGCGTAAATATGGCTTTCAGGCCGGAGCCGAGATCCTCCGTTCCCTTGAGTCCCCACCGGCTTCCAAACATCCCGAACGCGCCGTCATTGAGAGCTAATTGATTTCCCGCTCCCACCGGGCGACCATTCACTATTGCCTTTTGCGAACCGACCGTGTAGTTCAAGCCGGCGTCCAGGATACCGTACAACGTCACGCTCGATTGAGAAAATGCCGGCGATGACAACGCCCCCAATACTGCAATCACTACAAGACGTCTCCTCATTGGAATCTACCTCCATATTTAGTATGAAAAAAACAAAGGAAACTACAAGTTTCGGCAGATCGGATATTTTTTATTTTTATTTGAAAGATTCCAGACAACAGGCCACCTGGCGGCTGCCCTCGGCAGCCGTCATATCGGAATCGATGCGGAAGTGTTCTTATGCGGATTTTCTTTTAGGCCGCTACTTCTTATTTGACTAGACGCTCAGATGCTCGCTCAGCACATTCTCGTTTCCCCTCAGTGTTTCCGAAGTCCCGACGAAACAAACCTGCCCTTTGGAGAGAACATAATGAATATCGGCGAGTTCCAGTGCCGCGTTCAGATTCTGCTCGATCAATAGCAATGCCATTCCCGCCCGCTTCATCTGCCGCATAATCTCTACAATTTCATTGACGATCATGAGTGCCAGTCCTTCGGACGGCTCGTCCAGAATAATCGTCGACGGATTCAGCATCAGCGCCCGCGCAATCGATACCATTTGCTGCTCGCCACCGGAAAGCTGAAACCCGCGATTCTTGCGTCGTTCTCCAAGCCGCGGAAACAGTTCATAGATACGTGACAGCGTCCAATCTCCAGTTCTTCCCGGCCGTGCCGCAACGGTCAGATTTTCTTCGACCGACAGGCTCGGAAAGACGCCGCGCTCCTGCGGCACAAAGCCCAACCCCAATCGCGAAATCCGATGCGGCGGCAACCCTGTGATCCGGCGCCCCTCGTAAATAACCTCTCCTGAGCGTGGTTTCAGATGACCCATGATCGACAGAACCGTCGTGGTCTTTCCCGCGCCGTTGCGTCCAAGAACGGAGGTGACTGTTCCTGGCTTGACGTCGAGCGATACGCCGTGCAGAACGTGGCTGTCGCCGTAATAACTGTGGATGCCATTTATCTGGAGCATCAGTGCTTCCCCCCAAGATAGACTTCGCGAACACGCTCGTTTCTCTGAATGTCTTTCGGGCACCCTGACGCGAGAATTTCCCCGTAATAGAGAACCGTGATCCGGTCGCCCAGCGAGAAGACGACCTTCATGTCGTGCTCGATCATCAGTATCGCGAGAGATTTCGGTAACCCGTGCACCAGATCGATCATGCGATCGGTTTCCGCTGGCGACATGCCTGATGTCGGCTCATCGAGCAATAGAAGCGCAGGCTCCGCGGCAAGCCCGATCGCGACTTCGAGTTGTCGCTGTTCGCCATAACTTAAATGGGATGTCTGACGGTGCCGTCCATCGGTTAGCCTGACCTGCTCCAGCAATTCGTCGGCCCGTTCCCATTGCTCACGGCGCGTCTGCGTGCTACGGAACGATTCGTACCATCCGCCCTGCTTGCCCTGCACCGCAAGGCGTACGTTCTCGCGTACAGACAAGCTCGGAAACAGATTGTTCTTCTGAAACGTGCGGCCCATGCCCAACTGGCACAGCTTGTCCGGCGTTGCACTCGTGACGTCTTCGCCACGAAAGCGAATCTTTCCTGAAGTTGGACGCACCTGTCCGGTTAGCTGATGAATAAGGCTCGTCTTGCCGGCGCCGTTCGGCCCGATGATGATGTGCCGTTGGCCCACGTCCACGCTCAGATTGACCTGCTTTGTCACCACGAGGCTGCCATACGCCTTGCAAAGATTTTCGGTCGCAAGTAGATTCATTTCACCCCCGGCCCGGATACTGCTTTCGAGCGTGCAAGCAGCTGACACGGCGTGTTCCTTTTGAATAACGCGGCCGCGAATCCCCAGACTCCTTCGCGCATGAACATCACGCAAAAGATAAAGATCCATCCAACCCAAAAGGCCCAGTATTCGCTGTGGGTGCTGATCACGTTCTTCATCAACAGATACAGCGCCGCGCCTATTGCGGGCCCGACGACCGTTCCCGCGCCACCCAGCACGACCATGATCATCACGTCGCCCGATTGACCCCAGCGCAGGACGTCGGGAGATACGTAGGCATTGAAGAGCGCGTACAGCGCGCCGGCAATGCCCGCGAGCGCCCCTGCGATGACAAACGCAAGCAGCCTGAAGCGCTCGACCGGGTAGCCGATTGCCCGCATGCGCTGTTCGTTCTCGCGAATGCCGATAAAGATCGACCCGAGCGGCGAGCGTACGAGGCAAATCATGAAGCCGAGAACAACGATGAAGCCGATCGCCACGACCGCATAGCGCCCAACAGGACTCTGCTGAAGACTCAATCCGAACAGGGATGGCTGCTCGAAGCCATTCAGACCGTCCGACCCGCCACTCAAGTCACGCCATTTCAGCGCCACGGCGTATAGAAGTTGCGAGAAAGCCATTGTCAGCATGACAAATGGAATACCCGTCACACGCACACAGAAAGCCCCGATGACCGCCGCGAGTACCGTTGACGCCGCGATTCCCGCAAGAAGCCCCCACCACCCGGACAGACCGAGATGCACGCCGAGGCCGATCACCGTGTATGTCGCAATGCCGAAGAAGGCAGCGTGCCCGAACGACATCATGCCTGTGTAGCCGAGCAGCAGATTCAGGCTCATGGCGAAAATAGCGAAAATGAGAATTTCCGCGCCTGTTTCCAGCATGTATGGCGTGCCGAACCCAAGTGCAATCAGCAGCACGCACACGATGCAAAAAGACAGGATCTGGTTGCGCTGGTTCATATATCAACTCATCAAGATGCCAAATAGTCCTTGCGGACGCTTCAACAGCACGAACACCATCAACAGATAATCGAGCACCAAGGCCGCGTCTGGAAAATAGGCTTTACCGAAGGTATCGACGAAGGCGAGCATCAAGCTAGCCACGAGCGCACCGCGCAAGCTGCCTAATCCGCCCACGACGACGACGATGAAGGCAGGAATGAGTACATCGATATCAAGGCCGAGATAAACCCCTAAAATCGGACTCGCGACGATCCCGCCTAGCGCGGCCAGCGCCGAACCCAATGCAAAGATGAAGCTGAATAGCAGCGGTACATTGATGCCGATGCCGGACGCCGTGCGAGCATCATCGACACCGGCGCGAACCATCGCGCCAAGTCGGCTTCGCTCGAGAAAGCACCACAGCGTCACGCCGACCACGCCACCGAATACGGCGACGAAAAGCCGGTAGACAGGCAGCACTGCTCCTCCCAGACGGACACTACCGTCGAGCAGCGTCGGCGGCGCGACGTTGCGGATATCGGCCCCCCAGAAATATCGACAGACATCACCGAATACGAGGATGAAGCCGAACGTAAGCAATACCTGATTCAAATGGCCGCGGCCGTAAAGCGGACGCATGAACACACGTTCGACGAGAATCGCAACGGCCGTCGCGGGCACCCATCCCACTGCCATAGCTAACCAGAAATTTCCGGTGAGATTGACGAGCGTTGCCGCCACGAACGCCCCGATCATGAAAAACGAACCATGCGAGAGATTGACGACGTTCAGCAACCCGAAAATCAACGAAAGTCCGGCCGCCGTCATGAACAACAGCGCGGCAAAAGCCAGACTGTTGATTAACTGCGAAATAAAGAAATCCATAGCACCGCCTCGTGCTTGAGAACGACATCCGGCAACGGACGTGCCGGGCCACCTCGACCGCAGTGAAGTCAGACTGGCCGCTTAGCCGGCTCCGGCACGTCCTTGAAGGTAAAGATCACCTTGTTCGTAATGCGGCCGTTGATCTCGGCGACTTCGCGGATATAGATGTTTTGAGTGGGACTCTGCGTTTCGGGTGTGAAGCGGAAGGGGCCGCGCGGCGCATTAAACTTCACTGCGCGCATCGCTTCGCGCAGTTTTTCCTTGGCTTCCGTATTGCCGTCTACCGCCTCCAGCGACAGATGCAGTACGCGCGCCGCCACGTAGCCATATTCGGAATAGACGCTCGGATACTCCTTGTATCGCGCAAGATAGTCCGAGACGAATTTCAGGTTTTCGGCGTTATCGAGTGTATCGGCGTAGTGCAGCACATTGATGGCGCCAAGTGCGGAGCGCCCCTGCGCGGGCAGCGTATCGCTTTCCAGCATGAAACCCGAGCCTGTCAGGCGATACTTTTGCCGCAAGCCATATTCGTCGTACTGCTTGACGAAACGCACGGCGTCGGTGCCGGCGTAGAAGCTGAACGTCGCTTTGACGTCCGTATTGCGGATATCGGCCAGATATGGACCGAAATCATTATTTCCGAGTGGCGGATAGATTTCCTTGATCACGGTTCCGCCGCGCGTCTGGAAGCCGGACTTGAATCCCGCCAGCGCGTCGCGGCCCCCCGCGAAATCGGATGTCGTCAGTACGACGCGCTTGTCGATGTTGTCGTAGAAGTATTTGGCCATCGTCTCCATGGTGGGATACGTGGCCGCCGAACAGCGGAACAGATAGGGCAGACCGACGTACGACAGCTCGGTTGCACCCGCGCCCGAGCAGAGCAGAAACGCCTGGCTTTGCCGAAGATACTGCACGGCCGCCATCGCGATGTTGCTGCCCTGTATGCCGGTGATCAAATCGCACTGATCCAATTCGACCAGCTTCTTCAACTTCTGCAAGCCGACCTGCGGATTGAGCTCGTCGTCTTCCTTGATGATCTGGATTTTACGACCCGCAATTGTATTGCCGATCTGGTCGAAATACAGCTGCATGCCGTTCAGGTTCGCATTGCCCAAGCCGGCATAGACCTTCGAATAGGTATTCAATGATCCGAACTTGAGTGGCGCCGTCGATTTCGCTAACACCGCGGGCGCGACGCCGCCAAACAACGCAAGCGCGCCAGCACCCTTCACGAAGTTCCGCCGGGAAGCGCTGATCGCGGAATCATCCGTCTTTTCCGTCATTTTTCGTCTCCTTACCATGTGTGTACAGCGCCTTCGAGTAGCACCGGCCAAACGGCCGGCATCACATCGAGGCGGGGTGCCGCCAACGGAGCGTCCACGTCTTGTGCATGGATCGCTCGCGCGCGAACTACAGCCCCATCTTTTCTTTGTAGTATTTGTAAAACGCGCGGATCATCACTTCCGTCACCATGTGATCCTGTTTCTGCACGTCCTTGCCGCCCATTTCCAGCACCGCCGCATGCGCGTCGGCATGATGCGCGCCTAGCTGCGACTCGCTCAGCACTTCGCCATCCTCCATCGCAACATATCCGGCGGGACCGTATAGATTGGCGTGGCGCACCCGCAAGCGCGTCATCTCGTCGTCATCGTCCTCATAGCCGAAATAGGTCCACTCGAGCTCGAACTTGTCGTGTCCTTTCGGAATCACGTGACGCATGCCGAATGTGTTGGCTTGCTGATGGATCACGACACTTGGGAAATGCTTGATGCCGATGATCTTGCCGTCCTCGAATTCGTGCCGCGGCGTGACGGTATCGCGATCGTTGAGGTCCAGCGCTTCCTTGAAGCGTGCGATCTGCGCGGCGTTCTCATCCGCCTTCTTGCCGACGTTGCGTGACGACATCAGGCTGTGGCCCGATCCGCACGGTTCGGACGTCGAATCCGTATCGGCGCGCCACAGACCGAACGTAATCAGGAACGAATGCAGCAGCGTTGCGTGATACGGATCCTTCAGGTTCTCGAAATAGAGCTTCCAGTTGCTGGGAATCAACTGGCGGTTATAACCGAGCAGCGTTAGCTTCTTGCCCGGAAATTGCCGGCGCAGTGCGTTCATCATGTCTTCGCCGGTATAGGCTTCGAACGGCACCGGATCCTGCGAAAAATTCGCCCAGATAGTGCCGCCGAGGCGGTATACCGACAGCGAAGTCAGGCCATGTTCCGCATTGTCGAAGTCGGGCGGCATGCCGCCCTTCTTCAGCATGCCGCGCTTGAGCGGTACGCCCTGCAGCTTGCCGTCGAGCGCGAAGTTCCACTGATGGTACGGGCAGGTGAACGAGTCTTCCTTGCCCTTGTTCTTCCAGCACAGCCGCGCGCCGCGATGCGCGCAGCGGTTTTCCCAGACGTGAATCTGGTCGTTGTCACCGCGCACGATGACCACCTGCCGTTCGCCGATATAGCTTCGCTTGTACGAACCCTTCTCGGGCACCTCGCATTCGAGTCCGATGTAATTCCACGTATTGCCGTAGAAGAACGTTTCCAGCTCGCGCTGGTAGATGTCCGGGTCCGTGTAGACCCAGAAAGGCACGCGCGTCCAGCCTTCTTCTGGCCACTTGCGGCGCTTTTCCGGCATTGCGATCGTCGATACTGCCTGCTCCATGATCCTCTCCTCCCTGTTCTTAGACCGGCATGATCAGCGAACGCCTGATGTGGTGGTTGTCAAAAACCGCGAGCCGCTGCCGGAACTTCAGTTGCTCCCCCTCGCGAACCAGCACGTCCAGATACTGGCCGACGATGAACACGATGGGATCGGCATCGAGCATCGCCTCGGTAACCATGAAATTCGTACGCACATGAATCGCGCCGTCCACGATCGCGGTGACACGCACACCGCTGATGAAATGCCGCCAGATACGCGGCACATACACCTGCGTCTCGCGCAGCGCGATGATCCGGTCGCGCACCATGGCAATCCCGTCGCAATAAATCGTCGCCTGTGGCAGGTTCTGCGAGTAGTTCTCCCGCGATACGACCTGATAGACGCAATCGTCGATGAAATACGACGGTAGGCGTTCGACTTCGTCGTCGTCGAGCAAGTCGGCAACGTCCTCATACAGGCGGCGAATTTCCGCTTCCAGCGCAAGAGTCTGTGGGTTGCGCGGCACGTCCGCCACGATCGGTGTAATCCGGTCTCTCATGTCCAGTTACTCCTGGATCTCTGACAGGTTGGTCTGGATGCCAAAATCCGTTCCCAGCTTCAGGATCGGCGACTTCAACGTCTCCTGCCACAACAGGGATTCGTTCGCGATGTGCAACGGATGATCCTGAACCGTCAGGACCGTGCAGCCCTGCTCGCGCGATGCGTGGTTGTGTATCGACCAGCCCGGCGCCGAGAAATGCAGGTCGCCCTCTTCCCACTCCGCTTTCTGTCCGTTGACGGAAGACCGGCCGTGCCCCCACATGATGTAGTTGATCGCGGCCGACGTATGGCGGTGTGGCCGGTCGACTTTGCCCGCGGGCAGTTTCGCGATGGTGGCGAAGAAGCTCGGCGACGTGCCGATTCGACGTTCCGTGGCCGGGTTGTACAGCACGTAAAGATGTCGCCCGGTGTAACCCAACTCCATGTTGTAGACGGTCTGCAGATGCGGCGAAACCTCCTTCCATGGCCAATGCAATGCCTTGGAATCCACTGTCTCGATGTCGACGAGCCACTCGTAGCCGAGTAGCTGCGCGCCTTCCGCACCGATCGGAATCGGCTTCGCCGCATCGCGGGCGCGATGCTGATCCGCCGCGGCGGCGACCGTTCCGGTCGAAGCGACGAGATCGGGAGCGTTGTCGACGAAGTGCACTTCGAGGCGTTCGAGTAGCGGCGCGTTGCTGTACGACAGGCGCACGAGCAGATCGTTGCCGTCGTTGCGCACCACCTGAGGACGCATTGAAGGGGTGTTCCATACATCGAATTTTTCGATGCGGAATTCCTTGCTGCCGATCGTCACCACACCTGAACCCCGGATGCACATCTCGACGCCGCTCGAATTACGCACGACCGGCGTGCTCTCCTCGCCGGGCTTCAGCACCACGATCTGCACGTCAATGCCGGGCGCGAATGCGGGAATCGGCCCGCTATTCATCGGATGGTTGACCGACGATGCACGACGGCCGTCGGCCGGACGGTCGATCGACGCAAGGCGCTCGATCTCTGCTTCGATCTGCGCGCGGCGCAGCACGACCGTCGGCCAGAACGCCTGCTCACGGGCCGGCTTTCCGCTGACATCAACAAGAGTGATTGGATTGTTCATTTGTGTCTCCTTCAAATTAATCGTGCCAAACCTTAGCCTTCAACTTGCCCAGCGAATCTCGGACTTTGGCATCAGGGGAATACTTCTGCCGCGTCCCGCCTGCACCGCACGTTGGTAAGCCAGGATAGCGACCGTCAGATCAGAGATTCCCATGCCCATCGATTTGAACAGCGTGACATCGCAATCGGCACCCGCTTTCTCCTGATTCGCGACGACCTTGCCGAGCGGACGCACACGATCCCATTGCCCCGCGCCGTGGCCCTTGTCGAAATAGTCGATCAGTTCGCGTGACGCCTTTTGCGCGTTCGACACGTCATCGACCACGATGAAGCCGATCCGCTCGAACAGCGCCTGCTCGAATTCGGCCGAGTGCGGCAAAATCGCGCCAACCGCGTTCAGATGCGCGCCGCGCTGAAGCATCGGTGCCTTCAGGAACGGAGCATTGGCCCGCGTGACGGTGGTGACGAGCGGAGCGCCTTCGAGTGCGTGCTCCAGCGAGTCCGCTTCGATTACTTCGATCGGGAACTGCTCGGTGATGGACGCGCAGAACGCACGGCGCTTTTCGGGCGTAGGACTCCAGATACGAATCCGTTCCAGCGGCCTGACGATATTCACCGCGGCAACCTGGGCCAGTGCCTGACGTCCGGTGCCGATCATCGCCATGTCGTTGGTGCCCGGACGTGCCACCCATTTCGTGCCAAGCGCCGTCATCGCCGACGTGCGCAACTGTCCCAGGCAGTTCGCTTCGATCATCGCCAGCAGACTGCCGGCTTTCGAATCGAACAGCACGAATACGGCCTTCGCGCCGTCCGGCGTGTTGATCCAGTTCTTGTAGCCGCAAAAGCCGGCGCTCGTCATCGCCGATCCCAGCGAATGCATGGACGATGCGTCACCGAAACTGCCCAGCGCCTTCGGAATATTGAAAGCGGAGTCTTCGCCGAGTTGGCGCACACCGTCTTCAAGTGCGAAAACGGCATCTTTAAGGCTGACGAGCGATGTCACGTCCTCTTCGCTCAACCAGATGGCTTGCTGAGTCATTCCTGCTCCCACTATGTTTTAAAGGTCGTCCCGAACGGGATTGCGCAGCGTGCCGAGCCCGCTGATCTCCACTTCGAAGACGTCGCCATTGCGCAAGAAACGTGGAGGCTTTCTACTCATGCCGACACCGGCGGGCGTACCGGTGGCGATCACGTCGCCAGGTAGCAGTTCCGTGAATGTCGTGACATAGGCAATGATCTGCGCGACGCCAAAGATCAGGTCCGCGCAGCTTCCGTTCTGTACGATCTCGCCGTTAAGACGCCCGATAATCGACATCTGTTCAGGAGAAGGCGCCTCATCGGGCGTGACGAGCCACGGCCCGAACGCGCCGGACTTCACGAAGTTCTTGCCGGCGGTGGCCTGGGCGGAATGCCTCTGCCAGTCACGCACCGAATTTTCCGCAAGGCACGCATAGCCCGCGACGTATTGCAACGCATCGGCCTCGGCGATGCGACGCGCCCGACGTCCGATCACGACTGCGAGTTCGGCCTCGTAATCGAACTGTTCCGACACGATCGGCCGCAACACCGGTTCGCCCTGCGATGCGAGCGACGACGCGAAACGGACGAATACCGACGGCTTCGAAGGAACCGCGAGATTCGCCTCGGCCGCATGCGCGTGGTAGTTCAGCCCCACGCACATGATCTTGTCCGGATCCGGAATTGGCGTGAGGAGCGTCACCTCGCGCAATGTGGGGCCGCCGGCGCCCTGCAAGCCTTGCAGGCGGGCGGCAATACCGGCCACGCCGTCGATCGTTAGCGCGTCGCGCAAAGTAGGCGCAGCGGCTGTGGCGAGATCGACGATCCTGTTGTCGATCAGCGCACCATAGGACCGGCGTGCGCCGCCCTTGCGTTGGTCGAGAAAGCTGACCAGCTTCATTCCTGTCTCCGTGTGGGTGCGCGGGGTTGATCTTCCCGCTCTGCTGTTGTGATGTACTGTGCGCCGCCCCGCGCGCTACCGCAATGCCGGACGTGGAACAGCATTCTTTCCTCGCCCGATCAACTGGCAGCCGCGAGCCGCACCAGTACGCGATCGCCCTCCAGCCTCGCCGGGTAAATCCGGATGTCGGCGGTGAGCGGCGCACACGTCGCGCGGCCCGTGCGCACATCGAAACGTCCCTGGTGCAACGGGCATTCGATCTCATGGCCTTCGAGGTATCCGTCGCACAGGCGAGCCTCGCCGTGCGTACAAACGTTATCGGTTGCGTAGACCTCGCCGTCGACGCGATAGACCGCGATTTCGCGGCCATCGATCGCGACGGCATGTGGGGCGTCTTCAGGAATCAGATCGATATTGCAAACGTCCGCCCATTGCTCATTCATGAGCTATCTCCCTCTCTTGCAGATGAGTTCCAAATACGACTTAACGACGTAGTCAGAATGCGCCAGGGCGCGGCACCGTACAAGACGCGCGGCGGAACAGGAACTGTTCCCCGCGGTATGAAAACGCGGGAAGAGGATCAGGAGGCGGAGAGAGGCTTCGGCGTAGACTTAGTGCATGTGTGCGAAACAGCCGCGCAGAAATTCGACTGCGGCCCGCAACTTGGCGGACGCGTCGCTGCGTTGCAACAGCACGGCGTAAACAGCGCGATTATCGATACTGTTGCCGGGCAACACTTCGACGAGATCGCCCGATTTGATGTCGTGAGCAACCATCCAGCGCGGCGCCATCATGATGCCGAGACCGGCCAGGCACACGAGACGAAGCGCCGGGCCGCTATCGGACGTGAAATTGCCTTTGACGTGGATATAGTCGATGCCGCCGTCACGCTTTACAGGCCAACGCAATGTCGATCCGCGCGTAATGAGGCAGTTGTGATCCATCAGATCTTCCGGCATTCCCGGCACGCCGTGGCTTTTCAGATAGGCGGGGGCGGCGACGAAAACCCGGCTATAGGGCGCGAGTTTGATGGCGACAAGGCCCGGATCGATGGTATCGGCAATGCGCACCGCGATATCGATACGGGCTTCATACAGATCCAGCTTTTCGGCCGCGAAAATGATGTCGAGCGACAACAGCGGATTCTGCTGCAGAAAGGTAGGCAGACGCGGAGCAATGATTTCTCCGCCCAGCATGGCCGGCGCGGTGATTCGCAGATGCCCCGTTGCCTGGTTCTGCATGGAGGACATTTCCTCGACAGCGTGGTCCAGCTCGAGCAACGCACGCATTGCATGGTCGTAAAGCAGTTGACCGACTTCAGTGACGACGAGCCGTCGGGTGTTACGGTTCAGCAGCCGCTGTCCAAGCTTGCCTTCAAGCCCGGCAATCCGCTTGCTTACCATCGCGGGGGTGGCCCCCATTCGGCGCGCGACTTCGGAGAAATTTCCGATCTCCACGGTACGCACGAAAATACGCAGGGTATTGAGATCTTCGAATACACCTGCAATTTCCGACCCCGATTGCGTCAACCACGACACGCCGCTCCCCATCATCCCTCCGATACATTGCACCGGTTACACCCAGGAATCACGCCTGCTTCGCTCGATCTTCGGGTGAGATCCAAACTGAAGCCACGCGAGAACGCCTGAACAAAATGTTAACACGGGTAGTGCATCGGAAAACGACTCTCCGGCCTCGGGAAAACACTGGCACATTCCACTACGATTTCAAGCAAACGCCGCGGTGCGAGCGCCGTGAGACGGCAACTAGCCAAAACAGCAGGACACCGTGCCGAGCGGCCCGTAGTCGACATTCAGTACGTCGCCCTTCCTGGCGAATATGGGGCGCGTAAATGAACCACCCAGAATCACCTGGTCTTTCTGCAGACCCACATCGTGCTCGGACAGCTTGTTGGCAAGCCACACCACGCCATTGGCGGGATGATTGAGCACGCCAGCCGCCACCCCGGTCTCTTCGATGACGGCATTGCGCGACAGTATCGCGCTCACCCAACGCAAATCGATGTCCCCGACCCTCACCGGACGGCCGCCCATGACGACACCCGCATTCGCGGCATTGTCGGCGATGGTGTCGAAAACCTTGCGCGTCCTGCCGGTGTCGGGATCGACCATCTGCGAACGCGAGTCGATGATCTCCAGCGCGGGTGTTACGTATCGGACCGCGTCCAGCACATCGAACAGCGTGACCTCGGGCCCCTTGAGCGGCCGGTCCATGATGAATGCCAACTCCACTTCGATGCGGGGTGCGATAAAGCGCTCGGTTGGAATGGTAGCGCCGTCGGCGAAAAACATGTCTTCGAGCAGCGCGCCGTAATCCGGTTCATCGATGCCGACCGCCATCTGCATCGCTCGTGAAGTTAAGCCGATCTTGTGGCCTTTCAGACGGTTACCGCCGTCGATCTTCTTTTGTACCCAGCTGCGCTGGATCGCGTAGGCATCCGCGATCGTGATGTGGGGATGGCGCAGCGAAATCTGCCTGATCTGCTCGCGGGTCTTTTCAGCCTCGTAGAATTCCCGCGCGAGTGATTCGATGACGTTGGTGGATAGCATGATGTGTCGTCAAGTGATGAATACGTGCGCCTAGCCGGCGAGCAGCCGCTGGCTGGATTTGTACTGGATGCGCCACTGACCGTCCTCCAGTACGAGGTCGTCGGTGCTATCGAGCACACCCGCCATCTGCGTCGGGCTGTTCTGGCCATCCGCGGATACGGCATGTTCGAAAGCGGTAACGTAGTAGCGCAGCCGCGCGGTCGTGTCAGTCGCTTCCGCGAGCCGCAGATTGGTGATGAGGTGTGCGGTACGGCGGCTCGCGTCGCGCTTCTCGAGCACTGCGAGAACAGCTTCGGGCCCCACGAGTTCCGTTCCCTGGCGTCGCCAGATACCCTCGCGCGCCATGAATTGCGCGGTGGCCGCGTGGTTTCGCGTGTCGAGTCCGTGGAAGAACTCGAATACGACCGCAGCCAGCGTATCGAGATTGTGTTGGTTCATTCTGGATGGTCCTTAAGGCGGCAATGTGCAAGCGGATGAGTATTGACACGCGGTGAAATGGTCGTGGCTTATACAGCCGTATCGGACAGTTTGACGGCGGCGTCCGCGAAACGCGCCCGGTCGATTCGCGCGCCAGCGCCTACGAACTGACGCAATTGCCGGAATTCACGCGGAGAACCGATACAGATTGCGCTGGTCAAGCGAGCGTCGGCATCCAGTTCGGCGATCGCAACGCCGCCAGCCGCCGCTTGACGGACCACGATCTCGGCAACTGGCCCGCAATGGCCCGCGATCTGCACCATCCTGTCGTATTGCTGCGACCAGAAGTAAGGCACCGGCCGATAGTCCACGTCCTGCCCCAGCATCGCGCGCGCGGCGGCGATGCCTTGATCCTGCGCGTTCTGCCACGATTCGAGCCGCAGCAGCGTGCCGTCGTCCGTTCGCAGCGCGGTGACGTCGCCGGCGGCGAAGATCGACGCATCCGATGTGCGGCACTGCCGATCCACGACGATGCCGCGATCGCAGACGAGGTCCGCGGCGCGCGCCAGCTCGTCATTCGGCACGAGTCCGATTCCCACCACGACGAGGTCGACGTCTAAGCTCGCGCCATCCATGAAGCGCGCGCGGCAACCACTTTCGCCCGCTTCGTCGAGCGCGACAATCTGTGTGCCGAGCCGCACGTCGACGCCGCGTTCTAGATGTAACGCAGCGAGATAGTCCGACAGGTGCGAAGAACCGGTGCGCGCGCACAACTGCTTGCCGACCTCCACCAGCGTCACCTCGCATTGCACCGCACGCGCCGCTGCGGCCACTTCCAGTCCGATCCAACCGCCGCCCACCACGAGCACGCGCGCGCCGGGCCGCAGTGCCGCGCGCAACTGCGTGGCGTCTTCGATCGTGCGCAAGACCTGCACGCAGCGCGCATCGATGCCGTCGATCGCCGGCAGACGCGCGCTCCCGCCGGTGCTCAATAGCAACCTGTCGTAATCGATCACACTGTCGTCAGCGAGCCGAACGATGCGTTGCCGCCGATCGATGCGCGCACAGCGTGCACCCGCCAGCCATTCGATATCCTGGCGCTTCAGTTCTTCCTGCGTCAAAAGGAATGGCAATGCCGGAGCCACCGGTTGCAGTTGCTCCTTTGACAAAGGCGGACGCTCGTAGGGCGGCACGGCTTCATCGCCGATCAACACGATGCGACCTGTGAAACCTTCGGAACGAAGCGTGCGCGCGGCCCAGCCGCCGGCCTGCCCCGCGCCGACGATGACCGCGCTGCCGGTTAGTTCTGCTCCCATATCTGATGCCCATGCTGTATTTGTTTAAAGCGGAAAATCGCTCTCATGTCCGCGATGATCGCGCGCTACGCGATCGCGTTGCCCGCTCATCGGTCTGCGCGTAGCCGAAAGAAGATAGTCAGGCCATCGCCCTGTTCGGGCGCGAACTCGCGCGATGCGTGGCATCGCGGACTCGCATTGACTGTCTCCGTCGAATGGTTCTCGTCGGCCTACCGGCCTGTCTGCCCGCTCAGGTAGAGCCGGCGTATTCATAGTGCGCGCATGAGCCGAAGCGAACAACCGTCTGACTGGAACAGAAGTTGTTCCACCGAAGCATCACGGGCGCAAAGCACACGAGAAATGGCCGTGAAACAGCAGCGAATCGCGCATCGCTAGCGCAGCGTGGCATCGGCCGCGTCGGGACGCAGCATCTCGTCGACGAGATCCGACAGCATCGCGGCCATGCGGCGCGACTCGGACGTGCCGTGCAGATTGAACACGATGCCGTCCCACATCAGGATCAGCATGTCGGCCGCCCGGCTGGCCGAACCGGCGATGCCCGCATCGGTCAGCAAATCCGCCAGCCATCGCCGGCACTCACGCTTTTGTCGCGCAATGACCGCGCGCACCGGATGATCGGGATCGGGGAAGCGGCCGGCCAGCAACTGCAACCGGCAGCCATGCGACGGATCGGTAAGGCGGTTCGCGCACAGACTGGCGAAAAGCGCTTTCAATTGCGCGGACGGATCGCCTTCGTACGGCAGGATTGCCCGCTCCAACTTGCCGCGCTCCTCGTGGCACAGCCAGTTGGCGCACGCGATCGCGAGACCCTCGCGCGAGCCGAACGACCGATAGATCGCCATCTTGTGAAAGCCGGCCCGGTTCGCGATTTCATCGATGCTCACCGACTCGTACGTTTGCGACGAGAGCAATGTCGTCGCGGCTTCCAGAATGGCCTGGCGAGCTGTTGATGCCGGCACTCGTCGACGCCGCTCCGTCGACGGGAACGTGGCATCCCCTGAGTCCGGCAAGGTCGACCCGTCTATTGACCCCGGACCCTCGCGCTGGATGGCTGTCGTCGACATGGTGCTCCGGTCGTTGCCGTAGATATGGGTGCAGACCTATGCGGCGTCGGATTTCGCCTGCTCTCGCATCACGGCCTCGGTAGCGATCTGCCGCAGCTTGTATTTCTGCACCTTGCCGGTTGCGGTCCTTTCGAGCGCACCGAACACAAAGCGCTTCGGTATCTTGTACTTGGCCAGCCGTTCGCCACAGTGCTGCAGAAGCTGTTCTTCACTGAGCGCGGCGCCGGGCTTCGCCAGCACGAACGCCCAAGGCACTTCACCCCATTTCTCGTGCGGTGCCGCGACCACCGCTCACTCGAGCAGGTCTGGGTGCTCGAACAGCACGTCTTCGATCTCTATCGAGGAAATCTTTTCGCCACCCGAATTGATTATGTCCTTGATACGGTCCCTGATCGAGATGTAGCCTTCGTCATCGCGCGTCGCAAGATCTCCGGTATGGAACCAGCCATTCGCAAGCGCTTCGTCCGTGGCCGCGGGGTTGTCGAGATAGCCGGCCATTACCGTATTGCCACGCACCACGACCTCGCCGACCGTTTCGCCATCCCAAGGCACCTGGTTGCCGAACGCATCGATCACACCCAGTTCTTCGCACGCCGGATACTCGACACCTTGGCGTGCCTTGCGATGGTGCCGCTCCTGAGGCGGCAGTGTGTCCCACTCGCTACGCCATGCGCTGAATGTGGTCGACGCATAGGTCTCGGTCAAACCGTAGACCTGGGTGATGCGCGCGTTGATCGACTCGATTGCGCCGATGATGGGTGCGGCCGGCGGCGCTCCGGCGGTCAGGATATCGACCGGCTCCGCGAAGCGCCGGTGATTCGCGTGGGCTTCCGTCGTCAGCATGGACAGCACGACCGGCGCCGCGCATAGATGTGTAACTCGCTCCGTTTCACTCAGCGTAAAAATCAACGCAGGGTCGACCTTGCGCAGACACACATGCGTGCCCGCCTGATGCGTGATCGTCCACGGAAAGCACCAGCCGTCGCAATGAAACATTCCGAGCACCCATAGATAGACTGGATGCGCGGGCACCGACCACGCCAGCACATTGGCCACGGCATTCAGATACGCCCCCCGGTGATGAGTGACCACACCCTTCGGATTTCCCGTTGTGCCCGACGTGTACGACAGCGCGATCGGCTGCCATTCGTCCTCCGGACCTTGCAGTGCGATGCTGTCATCGCCGAGTGCCAAAGCCTGCTCATAGGACATATGCGCTGACGATGACGCCTGGACAGAGACGGGCGCACCGCGGTCCACGAGTTCCACGAGAATGGGCGGCGACGTCATGTCCGCCACCGCGGCTTCGATAACCCCCGCATATTCGGCGTCGAAAACCAGGAGTTTCGATTTCGAGTGCTGCAGTTGAAAGCGCACGCCGTTCGCGTCGAGCCGCGTACTAACCGTATGGAGAATGCGCCCATTCGCCGGCGCGGCGAAATGCAGCTCGACCATTTCCGGCAGGTTCGGCAACATTACCGAAACCACATCGCCTTGGCCCAGGCCTCGGCTGTCGATGAAAGACGACAGCCTGCGGCAGCGGCTTTCCATTTCGGCGTACGTGCGCCTCAGGTCGCCATACACAATCGCAGTGCGATCCGGAAAAATACGTGCAGTGCGTTTAAGAAAAGAAATTGGACTGAGCGGTTCGAAATTCGCCCGTCGCTTCGCGAAGCGCCAACGGTCGGCATGATCCATTCTGACGTCTCCTGCTATTGTTTTGATGACGGATAAGACGTCAATGCCACGCGCGCGGTCATGCGACCGCGTGCCGGCACTCGACGTGACCCGCTCGGTTGCTAGACCGATTCGAACAGTGCGGCGATGCCCTGGCCGCCGCCGATGCACATCGTCACCAGACCGTAACGGCCTTTGATGCGTTTGAGTTCGTACAACAGCTTCGTAACGAGTATTGCGCCCGTCGCCCCGATCGGATGGCCCAACGCAATTGCGCCACCGTTCGGGTTCACCCGCGTCGGATCGAACCGCAATTCACGGGTCACCACACACGCCTGCGCGGCAAATGCTTCGTTGCTTTCGATCACACTGATGTCGTCAGCGCGCAGGCCCGCTTTGTTCAGCACTTTCGTCACGGCGGGAACCGGACCGATACCCATAAACGCCGGATCGACGCCAGCGTGTGCGAACGCGACGAGTCGCCCCAGCGGCTCCTTGCCCGCCGCCGCGGCAGCGCGTTCGTTGCCGAGCACAACGGCGGCCGCACCATCATTGATCGGCGACGAGTTGCCCGCCGTCACCGTACCCTGCTCTTTCTTGAATACAGGACGCAGTTGTGCGAGCGCGGTAGCGTCGAGATCCGGACGAATATGTTCGTCAACGGAAAAAACGCTTTCTTCGCGGCCTTTCCTGACAGTCACGGGCATGATCTGCGTGTCAAAACGACCCTGCCGAACCGCTTGTGCCGCCTTGCGGTGACTGTCGGCTGCAAACTCGTCCTGTTCTTCTCGCGACACGCGATAACGGTCGGCGACGTTTTCCGCGGTGATGCCCATATGTCCGTTGCCGAACGGGTCCGTCAGCGCACCTATCATCATGTCGTAGAGCTGCGTGTCACCCATGCGCTGCCCCCAGCGGGTCAGTGCGGATGAATAGAGTGCACGGCTCATCGACTCGGCACCACCGCCCACTGCGATCTCGGCATCGCCATTCGCGACGTATTCTGCCGCCGACAGCACCGCTTGCAGTCCGCTGCCGCACAGCCGGTTGAGTGTCATGGCCGGCGTGTGCTCATGCAGACCGGCCTGAATCGCTGCGAAACGCGATAGATACATGTCGCGCGGCTCGGTGTGGATGACGTTGCCGAACACCACATGGCCCACGCTTTCCGGCGCCACGTTGGCACGCTCGACCGCCTCTTTGATGACCGACGCACCCAACGTCGATGGCGCCTCGGTCTTGAGGCCGCCACCATAGTCACCGATCGCTGTCCGCACCGCGGAAATGACGAATACATCCTCCATCACACTCTCCCTTCACCGGCGCTTCGACCGATGCCACGTGTCTACGATGAACTTCACGATATCCTGTTTGTTATTGTCATCGTAACTTTATCTCATCGTCAAGACGGGGTTTGCGCGACGGCGAATCGCTCGGCACACAACGCGCGTCAGGCCAGCGGTTGTACGCGGCAGGCGACACCTTTGAAGTGCGGGATACCCTGCTCCAGATCGAGATGATCCGCATCGTCAGGGCAAATCTGCGCATCCGCGAACTCCCATGCGCCCGACAAGGTGCCGTCGCCTTCGGGCCGCTCCGGCATCCACCAGCCGTGCGGCACACGCACAACGCCGGTCTGCATGTCTGTCCGCACGGACACTTTCAGCTTCACGCGGCCTTGTTGCGTGACGACTTCTGCCCATTCTCCGTCGGTCACGCCCGCGGCGTCCGCGTCGGCTTGCGCAATGAACATCAGTGGATCCGGGCATCGTGCGCGCAACGCGGCGATATGCCGATGACCGGTCTGAAAGAATTCGTCGTCGCGGATGCCGGTGAACATCTTGAACGGAAAGGCCGGATCGAACGGTGGATCATCGCGCCAATACGGCAGAGGATCGAAGTCGAGATCTTCCAGCACGCTCGAATACAGTTCTACTTTTCCGCTTGGTGTCGCGAAACCGCTTTGCTCGTATTTCCGATAGCGGATATCGTGGAAATGGTAGGCATGCTGTTTGGCGAATTCGTCGAAGCTCATGCCGAGCGCCCTGACCCGGTAGTCGAGTACGGCTTCGTTCGATGGCCACGGAAACTGCTCACGCATGCCCATACGCAGGCCGAGTTCACGCCAGAAGTCGTACACGCCGCGACATTCGCCCGGCGGCTCGACGGTCTTCTGCGAAGCCCGGTAAATTGCGGTCCAGCCGAAGCCATCCGAGAGCGCGCTGCGTTCGAGCCACGCATCGCCTGGCAAGATATAGTCCGCGAGCTGCGCGGTTGGGGTACGAAACTGTTCGACCGCAACGATCAGATCCTGATTCAACATCGCCCGCTGAATCAGCTGCATATTCGCGTAGCTCAACAGCGCATTGTTCCCCAGCACGAAGAATGCCTTCACCGGATAGGGCTCGGCGTCCGCCATCGCCTTGAACACGGCTGTCGGATTGGCCATGTAGCTGCCGCTGATCAGATTCGGCCATTCATGGTTCCAGACCCGCATCGACGGTTCACGCAGCGCCGCCGTCCCTCGATAGGTGAAGGCCGGATGCGTGTCCGATCCGAGCTGTTTCGCACGCTGCGCGTCGCTCAGCGCGCCGTGCAACTCGAGATCGGATTCGTGAACGATGTCCGGATGGAAGCCATGCTGCACTTCTCCGCCAGGCACATCGAGGTATCCGCACAGTGCGCGCAAGCTGCACATCAGGCGGATTGCCGAGGTCGAATTGCGCTGCTGGTCGGTGATCGGAGTCCACGGAATGACGGACGGCCCGCAAGTCGCGTACATCCGCGCCGCCTGCGCGATCAGATCGGATGAAACACCGGTAATCTCTGCCACCCGTTCGAGCGGAAACTGATTGACGCGTTCGCGGAATGCTTCGAACCCTGTCGTCCAGCGCGCGACGAAATCCCGATCATAAAGACCTTCGTCGAGAATGACCTTGAGCCATCCGAAGCACATCGCCGCATCGGTCCCGGGCTTGAGCGGCAACCAGAGATCGGCGAGTTCGGCATTTTCACTGCGTCTTGGGTCCAGTACGATCAGCTTCGCACCCCGTTGCTGCGCGCGGCGAATTGCGTTGAAAATCGGCGTCCACGAATGTTGCTTCGGATTGTGCCCAAATAGCACGATGCAGTTGGTTTGCGGATAGTCCGGATACGGATACCAGCCGTACACCATACGATTGATCGCGGCGGTATTTCCCGCGCACATCGCCACACCGCTGATCCAGTTGGGCGAGCCGAGCAGATTCATGAATCGGCGCGCCGCGCCATTGTCGCTTTGCGTGTTCCACTGCGACGTGGATACCGCGAGTGCTTCCGGACCGTGCGCGGCCACGATATCCGACAGCCGGTGCGCAATATCGTCCATCGCCTCCTGCCAGCTCACGCGGGTCCACGTTCCGCCGCCACGCGGCCCTACCCGCTTGAGCGGATAAAGAACGCGGCCGGCATGTGAGAAGCCTACAGGCGCATAGACCGCCTTCATGCATATGTTGGCCCGCAGTGGACGAGGATCGATCGCGCGAACCTTCACGTCGCCCACAAGACCCGATTCAGGGACTTCCGCATGAACCTGGCAATATGTATCGCAGCCCGAACACAGCACCCGCTTCTCTTCCATGCTTCATCCTGATTACGCCAATCCGATTGTCAACCCACGCATGCTCCGCCTGAGCGCCGCTCATGCCCGCACGAAAACATGCGTGCGTTACGGCAACAGCGCGAGATTTTCCGGCGTTGTTTTGTGCGGCTTTATACGTTATTGTTACGATAACATTTTCTTTTAAGATAGCTCCCACCACGATCGGCGTCAAGTGGTTCGTTCCCGCACGAACTATTCCGCCGCCGTCTCGCCAATGCGTTGACGCCACTTACGTTATCGTCACCGTAACATTGGCATTGCATGGTGGTATTCCTGACATGGGAGAAATGCCATGAGCACGGCATCCTCCTCTCGACGAGCATATAGGCGATGTCCGAACATATCCTTCTTTCACTGAAAGCAAACGTCTTCGAAATCACGATCAGCCGACCCGAGCGCAAGAACGCGATGACCGGCGAAATGTATGGCGCGCTTGCAGCGGCGCTGAGGCAGGCGCAAACAGACAACGAGGTCCGTGTCGTTCTGATCAAGGGGCAGCCTGGCGTGTTCTGCGCGGGCAACGATATCGACGACTTCATTGCCTCGCCGCCGATCAAGTCAGACGCTCCCGTCTGGAGCTTCTTTTCGGCGCTGATGGAACTGGACAAACCAGTCGTCGCGGCAGTCGACGGTGCAGCGATCGGTATAGGGACCACGATGCTGCTGCATTGCGACCTGGCGTTCGCGACGCCGCGCTCGGTATTTGCTCTTCCCTTCACAAGCCTCGGCATCACGCCAGAAGGCGCCTCTACGGTCCTACTGCCGCTGCTTGCCGGACGGCAACGCGCAACCGAGCTTCTGATGCTTGGGAAAAAGATCGACGCAGCGCGTGCCGAGCTGCTTGGCTTGTTGAACGACGTTGTGCCACCCGAGGAATTGCTGGACGTGGCGGGATCGCACGCGAATGCGCTGGCACAACTGCCAGAGGCCGTCGTGAGAAGGACGAAGCGTCTTATTCAGGATGGACTCGAACTTCATATCGCGCGCCAGTATGTTGCGGAGAGGGAGGCGCTTGCCGCCACGGTGATTGCTCCGGCGGCGCAACAGGCATTTGCGAAATTCCTTGGAAAGCGCAAAACGGCGTAGCCGGTGGCCATCGGTGACTGAGGTAGAATCGACTACGCGACGCCCTATATGCGTATCTTTTTTCGGCTGCCGCAACACCTGAAAGGTCAATCTTGAAGTCCACTAAATTCGTTACGGCGTGCTACATCATGTCGTTTGTCGGAGCGCATCAGCCGCGCATGCTTTCTACCACAACGATCGCGAAGTGGGTGGACACGCATGCCGCACGCGCAAGGCAGATCGTTTCATTGCTCGTCAAGGCGAACCTGCTCGAGGCAACTCGCGGTGGCAATGGCGGCGTCAAACTCGCTCGGCCGCCGAAAGACATTACCCTGCTAGACATCTACGAAGCGGTCGGCGACAGCGAGATGCCGTTCTTCTCGGTAGAGAATCCTTTCTCCGAGTGGGCCGATCATTGCAGCGTGCACGACACGCTGATCCAACTCCACAAAGACATCGAGCTCGATGCCCGCAAAAAATTGCGCACTGTGCGGCTCTCGCAAGTGTTTGTTCCGTGGGATGAAGAAAGCATGAAAAGGTCCCAGGCTGCCCGTCGCGGTGCAAGGAAAAAGACAGCGACCGCCTGATCTCTCAGGTTTGTCGACTCGTTGATGGTCCGTCGCGCTTCGTTGCGGCGAACCTGATCAGGCGCAGTTCGCATTGCGGACATGCGCCATTTTTTTGACGAAAATCCATCGTGTCTCCTGTGCCCGGGTTTGCATCTTCGCACGTATGTTAATGTTATTATAACGTTACGTTTGAAGCCTGAAACTCCTCGACATTCATCGAGTTTGCGCAAAGCGTCGCACGAACGAGTACGGGCTCCGTGTTTCACCACTATCGTGAAAATACCACTCATAGATAAGGAGAACCCGACGTGACCGAATCCGCCGCTAACCGTATCCGTAACCACCGCTTTATCCTCGCACGAAGGCCCGACAGCCCCACAGGGCCGCTGGCAGACGATGTGCTGCGCTACGAGGCCGCTGACATGCCTGTCCCCGCCGAGGGACAGTTCGTCGTTCGCAATTACTGGATGTCGCTCGACCCCGGCACTCGCGGATGGATGAACGGCACCCGCAATTACATTGCGCCAACCGAAGTGGGCGATGTAATGCGTGCCTTGTGTGCGGGCGAGGTAGTGTCATCGAAGCACGCGAGTTTCCCTGTTGGCTCGTTCGTGGAGGGCCTTCTTGGCGGCCAGGAGTACGCGCTCAGTGACGGCAACGGCATTCGCATCATTCCTGCGACCATTCCGCTCGCCGCCTCGCTCAACGTCTTTGGTATCAATGGGCTCACCGCATGGTTCGGCATTCATGACATCGGTCAACCCCAGCCCGACGAAACTGCGGTCGTGACAGCTGCCGCCGGCGGCGTAGGTAGCGTTGCGGTGCAGTTGCTCAAAGCGGCCGGTTGCAAAGTGATCGGGTTAGCCGGTGATGCGGAGAAATGCGAGTGGGTCCGCTCTTTGGGCGCGGAGGATTGCATTAACTACAAAACAGACGATGTTCCTGCAGCGCTTGCGAGACTATGTCCAGACAGAATCGACATCATTTTCGACAACGTCGGCGGATCCATGCTCGACTCGATGCTTCCATTCCTTAATGTCAGTTCCCGCATCATCCTGTGTGGAGCGATTTCCCGCTACCGGGGCGAGCAGGAAAGCCTCAAGAATTGGCTTCAGTTGCTGATCAACCGCACGCGCATGGAAGGGTTTATTTATCTTGACCACGCCGACAGGTTTCACGAGGCGGAGGCCGATCTGCTGCCCAGGCTCGAACGAGGCGAACTTCTGTATCGCGAACACGTGATCGATGGTCTTGAACATGCACCGGCCGCGCTGAATATGCTTTTCGACGGTATGAACAGGGGCAAGCTGCTCGTCAAGATTGCGAGCGATGCGGTCTGATAGCACGCGGCGATGTGGAAAAGGCTGCCCTGCAGCCTCATTGCCGCGCATTCAACAGATACCACCTATCACGCCACATCCAACGCAAACGCGCGGTAACCCCGCGCGACCGCCGGCCTCGCCGCGACATCCCGAAACCATCGTCCAAGGTTCGGCAGCGACAGGCTTTCGAGTTCCGCCTGCATCGAACCGGCTATCGTGAAGGCCGCAATATCCGCAATCGTGAACTGGTCGCCGGCGATGAACGGCGACTGCGCAACGAAACGCTCCGCATCGGCCAGCCGGCGCACGGCAAGCGATTGCAGCGCCGCGGCCGCATCGGTCATGCGCTGGTACTTCAGGTAGAAGGCAGCATGGCTCGGACCTATCACGTCGGTCACGAAATAAAAGTATCGTTCGAGCGCAACGGCCCGTTCCGCCGCGCCGTCTGCCGGGAGAAGGCGACCCGGTGCTTTTTCCATCGCGTACAGCATGATCGCGTTCGATTGCGAAAGCACCATTGGCGCCGCCGCATCGGTATCGTCGATCATCACCGGCACCTTACCGGCCGGATTCAGCGACAGAAATTCGGCTTGCCGCTGCTCGCCCCGACCAAGATCGACGTGACGAACGACGTACGGTATCCCCGCCTCTTCAAGAGCGATCGCCGCGCGGATGCAATTGCCGGTTTGAGCGCCGAACAGTTCAACGTGTTTTTGCATCACTGGCTTCCTGTTGTGCAGCGACGGCCGCTGTTTCCTTGCTGTCCGCTTGCACATTCCATCCACCGCCGAGCGCGCGGAACGTGCCCACCGCTGCGCGCGCGGCATCGGCACGGCCCGCATCGAGCCGGTCTCGCGTGACCAGCAACTGACGGTTCGCATCGAGTACATCTGTCAGCGGAATCGAGCCCGCTTCATACGCCTTCTGCGACAGATCACGCGCACGGGTGAGTGCATCGACCTCGCCCTGAAGTTCCGTCACCTGGATCTCCGTCTGCGACAGTGCGTTCAGTGCGTCCTCCACATCCTCGGCAGCTTTCAGCACCGTCAGCCGATACTGCGCCAACGCTTCGGCATTCGCGCCGTGGGCCTGCGCAACCTCCGCATCGACCTTGCCGAAGTCGAACAGACGCCACCGTAACGCACCGCCACCGGTCGCCTGGAACGCATCCGAACTCAGGAAGTGGCCGACGTTCAGGCTGTCGAAGCCGAGCGCGCCGGACAGCGAGATCTTCGGATAATACTCGGAGATCGCCGCGCCAATACGTTCGTTCGACGCCGCGAGTCGCCGTTCTGCCGCGATCACATCCGGCCGGCGTCGCAGCACATCGAGCGGCTGATCGTTACCGCCGATCGCCGGCACCGACGGAATTTCCGCCGGCAGTGCCAGTTGCGTCGCGTAGGTGCCGGGCTGAACGCCCATCAGCACGTCGAGCCGGTTCGATTGCGATTCGAGACCGACACGCAGCGTGGGGATCGATGCACGTGCATCTTTCAACAGCGCCTCGGCCTGTGCGACTTCGCGTCCGTCAGCCTGCCCCGCCTGATAGCGTGATTGCACGAGACGCAGCAGGTGCGCATTGGTGTCGACCTGATCCTGCGCGACCGCGAGCCGCGTCTGGTAGCCGCGAATCTGCAGATACGCGTCGGCCGCATCGGCCGCGACGGTGATGCGTGTGCCCGCATGGTCCGCTTGCGCCGCCTGCACTTCGTCGGTGGCCGCGCCTGCGCCTCGGCGCAATCCGCCGAACAGGTCGATCTCCCAACTCGCCGATGGGCCCAACGTGTACTCGCGCTGGCCGCGCGTATAACCAGGAAAGCCGCGCGCGAGCGTGCCGATCGGCCCTTCGATGCTCTGATGTTGCGCCGTTGCGGACGCATCGAGATCGAGCGTCGGCAGCAGTTCCGCCCCTGACCCCGACGCAACCGCACGCGCCTGCTGAACCCGCGCATACGCGGCCGCGAGGTCGAGATTCTGCGCGAGCGCGCGCTGCACGATCGTCACCAGCATCGGATCGTGAAAGCCGGTCCACCACTGATCGAGCGGCGGCGCCGGCAGCGTGGTCTGCCGCGCGGACACCGCATCGAGGTTGTGAAACGCCGACAGTTCCGTCTTCGGCGCAACATAGTCCGGGCCGACCATGCAGCCCGACAGTGCGATAACGAGTGCAGACGCAACCAGTCCGCCGCGCAGACGAGTCGTCGGGTGAAGAGTCGTCGAATGACGAGTCATCGAATAAAGCAAGGCCATCACGCGCGCTCCTCCTGACCAAGCTGCTGAACCACGGGCTTGCGGCCGAACCGGCGAACGATCGTGTAGAACGTCGGCGTGAACACGAGGCCAAAGCCCGTTACGCCGATCATCCCGAACAGCACCGCCGTGCCGAGCGACTGCCGCATTTCCGCGCCCGCACCGGTTGCAATCGCGAGCGGCACCACGCCGAGGATGAACGCAAACGACGTCATCAGAATGGGCCGCAACCGCGTACGCGCCGCATGAACGGCAGCCTTCCCGGCCGAGACGCCGTCGTCGTCCTGCCGCTGCCGCGCGAACTCGACGATCAGAATCGCGTTCTTCGCGGCCAGCCCGACAAGCACGACGAAGCCGATCTGCGCGAGGATGTCGATCGGCATGCCGCGCGCGTCGAGCCCAATCACCGATGCAAGCAGGCACATCGGCACGATCAGCACGATCGACAGCGGCAGCCGCCAGCTTTCGTACTGCGCGACGAGCACGAGGAACACGAATAGCGCGGCCGCGCCGAAGATCACGAGCGTCGGCGTGCCGCGCTGCTGCTGTTGATACGCGAGGTCGGTCCATTCGTAGGCGATGCCCTTCGGCAGTACCCGGTTCGCGATGTCCTCCATGCGCTTCAATGCGGTGCCCGAAGCAACACCCGGTGCCGCGCCGCCGAGAATTTCGGCTGCGGGATACAGGTTGTAGCGCGGCACGCGATACGGCGCTGTCACGGTTCTGAATTGCGCGACCGAGCCGATCGGCACCATCTCACCGGCCGCGTTGCGCACCTTGAGCCGCGCGATATCTTCCGGCGTGCGCCGGAACTGTCCGTCTGCCTGCACGATCACCTGGTAAGTCCGTCCGAGATAGTTGAAATCGTTCACGTACTGCGAGCCGAGATAGACCTGCAGCGTCGAGAACACGTCGGTCGGCGTGAGTCCGACCTTTTCCGCCTTCAGACGGTCGATGTCCGTATAGACCTGCGGCGAGCCCGCGTTGTAGAGCGTGAACACGCCGGCAAACGACGGATCCTGGTTCGCGGCCGCGACCAGCGTGTTCGCCGCTTTCGCGAGCGCGGCCGGCCCGAGCCCTTCGCGGTCTTCGAGCATCATCTTGAAGCCGCCCGTGCTGCCGAGCCCCTGCACCGGCGGCGGCTGGATCACCAGCACGCGAGCGTCGCGGATCACCGACAGCCGCTGCCGCAACGTCGCGAGCACCGAAGCCGCGGTCACCCCGGGAATCTCGTGGTTGTACAGCGAAGGCAGTCCGACGAAGATCGTGCCGCCGTTCGACGCGATCGTGGTCGTCGTCGCGTCGAGTCCGACGAACGGCGCGATGTGCTCGATGCCCGGTGTCTTCGCGATGATGCTCGCGGCTTCCAGCACGACCTTTTCGGTACGCGCAAGCGTGGAGCCCGGCGGCAGCTGCACGAGCGTGATCAACAGCCCCTGATCCTGTTCCGGAATGAAGCCGGTCGTTGCGCGCGAGAACAGCACGCCCGTGGCCGCGATCAAGCCGATATAGACGAGCACCACCATCGATGACGCCCGCACGAGCCGCCGCGTCAGATTGCCGTATCCGCTCGATACGCGATCGAACCCGCGATTGAAGCGGCCGAACTGACGATCGAGCCAGCCGGCCAATCCTGCACGCGGCGCGTCGTGGTGATAGTGCGGTTTGAACAGCACCGCGCACAGCGATGGGCTCAGCGTCAGCGACACGAAACAGGAGATCACCGTGGACGCCGCGATCGTTACCGCGAACTGCTTGAAGAACAGGCCCGAGATACCCGAGATGAACGCCGACGGCACGAACACCGCGCACAGCGTCAACGCGATCGCGATCAGCGCGCCGCCGACTTCGTCCATCGTGCGGTGCGCGGCCTCGCGTGGCGACATGCCCGCGCGCATGTTGCGCTCGACGTTCTCGACGACGACGATCGCATCGTCGACCACGATCCCAACCGCGAGCACGAGCCCGAATAGCGACAGGTTGTTGATCGAGATACCAAGCGCCTTCAGCACCATGAACGTGCCGACGAGCGACACCGGAATCGCGACCACCGGAATGACGGTCGCGCGCCACGTCTGCAGAAAGATGAACACCACGGCCACCACCAGCACGATCGCAATGAAGATCGTCGTGATCACCTCGTTCACTGACTTGCCGACGAAGTGTGTCGGGTCATAGATGATCTGGTAATCGAGGCCCTGCGGGAAGGTCGTTTTCAGTTCCTTCATCTTGGCGATTACCGACTCTTCGACGCTCAGTGCGTTCGCGCCGGGTTCCGCGTAGACCAGCAGCGGCGTGGAAGGCGTCAGATCCTTGTACGCGGACGAACCGTAATCCGCCGCGCCGAGTTCCACGCGGCCGATGTCGCGAATACGCGTGACGCGCCCGTCCGGGTCCGACTTCACGATCACGTCCGCGAACTGGTCCGGCGTCTGCAACCGGCCGAGCGCCTCGACGTTGATCTGATAGCCGGATTCGCCGGGCGTCGGCGGCTGATTCAACAAGCCGGCGGACACCTGCACGTTCTGCGCGCGCAACGCCGCGAGTACTTCGGCCGCGGTCACGTCGCGCGTGGCGGCCTTGTCCGGATCGAGCCAGATCCGCATCGCGTACTGCCGCTCGCCGGCGAACTCGACGTCCGCGACGCCCGGCAGGCGCGCGAGCACGTCCTTCACGTGCAGCGTGATGTAGTTCGACTGGTAAAGCGCGTCGCGCGAATGATCGGGCGAATACGGATGCACCGCGAGCAGGATTGCGGGTGTCGTCTTCTGCACCGTCACGCCTTCGCGCTGCACGTCTTCGGGCAGACGCGACAGCGCGTCCTGCACGCGGTTCTGCGTCAGCATCTGCGCGACGTTCAGGTCGGTGCCGATGCGGAACGTGACGGTGATCGTCAGACGCCCGTCGCCGGTCGACTGGCTGCTCAGATAGAGCATGTTCTCGACGCCGTTGATCTGCTGTTCGAGCGGCGTCGCGACGGTGCGCGCGATCGTTTCAGCGGACGCGCCCGGATAGATCGTCGTCACCTGCACAGTGGGCGGCACGATCTCCGGATACTGGGTGACCGGCAATAGCGTCAGCGCGGCAAGCCCGAACAGTCCGACGAAGATGTTCAGTACGGCCGCGAAGCGCGGATGGTCGATAAAGAAATGAGTCAGACGCATGATCGACGCTCACTCCCCTTGCGACGACGATGCGGACGTCGACGCAGACGCGGACGCAAACCCGATCTCGCCATCCGTCGGTTTCACCTTCGTGCCCGGCATCGCATACGGCAACCCGTCGATGATCACGCGATCGTCCGCCTTCAATCCCGAGCGCACGACCCGCAGCCCGCCGCGCAACTCGCCGATCTGCACCGGCTTCGGCACCACCGTACCGTCGGGCCCGACCGTCATCACGACGTGGTTCGATTGATCCGGCAGCACGGACGCATCGGGTACGAGCAGCGTCGGCACCGGCTCTGACAACGTGAGCCGCACCCGCGCGAACTCGCCCGGCGTCAACCGGAAATCGCGATTCGGCACCGTTGCGCGCGCACGAATCGTACCGCTCGAACGGTCGAGCGCGTTATCGATGAAATCGAGCGTACCGTGGCGGCTGAAATCCGTGTCGTCCCCGAGCGCGATTTCGACGCTGCTTGCGAGCGGCCCTTTCTGCGCTGCACGCTCGCGCTCGAACGTCGCGTGGTCGGCCTCGCTCATGTCGAAGTCGAGGTACACCGGATCGAGCGACACGATCTTCGCGAGCGGCGTCGTCGGGCTCGTTCCCGCGCGACTGCCGGCGATCAGGTTGCCGATCGACACCAGATGCGCGCCGATGCGGCCCGTCAACGGCGCGGTCACGCGACAGTGGTCGAGGTCGAACTTCGCGTCGCGAATCTGCGCTTTCGCGGCATCGACAGATGCCTGCGCGGCACGCTGATCGGCCGCGCGCTGATCGACGTTCTCCTGGCTGCCGGCATCGCTTTGACGCAGCGTTTGCGCACGGGTGAACTCGCGATTCGCGAGTTCGAGGCGCGCGGTCGCGCTTTCCAGTTGGGCATTCGCCTGCGCGAGCCGGATCTCGTAAGGCTCCGGATCGATCACAAACAGCAAGTCACCTTTGTGGACGATGTCGCCATCCTTGAAGTGAATCTCCTTCAGCGTGCCGCCGACCTGCGCGCGGATTTCGACGTCATCGACGCCCGCAAACTGGCCGAGAAAGCCAAGCCGTGCGGAAAGATTGCGTTGTAGCGGCACGCTGACCGTCACCGGCGGTAAGCCCGCATGTGGAGTGCTGGCCTGTGCGTCACGTCCGCGCGACGACCAGAACCACCACCCGCCTCCGACGATCAGCACGAGCAGGATCATGACGACCCATGTCCCCGTCCTTGTCCTGACGACGCTTTGTCTGAACAGCACGCCGTCGCCGGCCACTGCTTCGCTGATACCCGCTTCTTCTCGATTCCCGGTCATGTCTGGCATCGGCACGATCGCGAACGATCGCCCTTTTAGATGATTGTGATCATCAAAAGATACAGGTCGACGTGACGCCGGTCAAGAATTAGATGATAATCAACATCGGTATCCACGTCGTCCAACACGGTGGAACGAGAGTCGGGAGGTCAGGAATCGTGCGCAAATCAAGGGCTGAAACCGCGGAAACGCGCAAACGCATCATCGAAATCGCGGCGGAGGAAATCCGCCGCAACGGCATTCAGGCGACCGGGCTCGCGGACGTGATGACGAAGGCCGGGCTAACGCACGGCGGTTTTTACCGGCACTTCGAATCGAAGGATCAGTTGGTCGCCGAAGCGTGTGCGACAGGGATGGCCGTGGTACTCGGCGCGACTGAAGGGTCAGCCGAATCGGCGACCGACGAAGACGATCGCAAGGCGGCATTCAAATCGATCGTCGAACAGTATCTATCCGTCGAGCATCGCGACAATCCGTCGGCGGGCTGCTTTCTCGCCGGGCTCGGCAGTGAACTGGCGCGCGCGGACGCGCCGACACGCGCCGCCTCGACGAAGGCGTTTACCGATCTCGTGGAACTGGTCGCGCGGCATATCCGCCGACGCAAACCCGAGGCCGCGCGGGCGGATGCCGTGTTCGCGCTGTCGGCGATGATCGGTGCGATCACGATGTCACGCGTGATTGACGATCCGGCATTCTCGGAGTCCATATTGGAGGACGTTAAACGGCATCTTGACGCGCTGTGATCGGCGCGTGGCGATGAAGCGGTGGATGCGCGGCTGTCTTGTTCGTCAGCCATCGGCACTTACAGAGTTCCCGCTCTTCTGATAAAGCGGGCTACTACCTCGGAAGAATCGTTATCGAGCCGCAGCAGATAGGTGGTCAGCATGAGTGCGTTTCCAGCCAGCGGACGAGTTGCTATGTTTGAATCATCGCGTGCGGAGAACTGCGACGCACCTGCCAGACCTAAAGCAAAGCCTGCCGAAATCAACCCATCATCAGATGCCGATCCAGTCACCCACCGCATTGAAGTGTCTGCTCCGGTTTTCAGCACGCCACTTGTCGAATCCCGGCGTCGGCTCTTCTCCATGAGGCAAACTGGTATTCATCAGGAACAGACGCGAAAAGCGTTCGGACATGTCCTTGATCAGAGACAGGCCGAGAATGCCTCCCCAGTCCTGCCCCACCAGACAGACATTCTTCAGATCAAGATGCTCGATGAACTGGCGGATCGAATCCCGATGAAAGTGGTATCGATAGACGAGATCATCCGCAGGCTTGTCGCTGCGGCCGAATCCGAACAGATCGAGGGCAACGACGCGATGGCCGTGCGCGACGAAGACCGGAATCATCTTGCGATACAGATACGACCATGAAGGCGTGCCGTGAATGCATAGAAAAGTCACTTCGGCGTTGCTGGGACCTTCGTCGATATAGTGCATACGCAGGCCCTGATAGCCGGGCAACGTGTCGATATATCTCGGTGCAAACGACCAGCCCGGCAGGTTCCGGAAGCGCTCTTCCGGTGTTCGTAACGCTGCAATGCTCATTGCTATCTCCCTCTCTATAACCAGAAGCCACGAGGACCGGGCTCAGTCCACCGTCTTTGCCTACACTGCCTGAGCGTTCGTGAACTCGCGCAAGCCGAAGTGCGACAGTTCACGGCCATAGCCGCTCTTCTTGACGCCGCCGATAGGAATACGGGCATTCGAGGAAGTGATTCCGTTGATGAAGACGCCGCCTGTTTCGAGGCGCCGGGCAATACGCTGCGCGCGTGCGATGTCGGAGGTCCACAGGCATCCGCCGAGGCCGTAATCGCTTGTGTTGGCCAGCTCGATAGCGTGCTCGATATTGTCGGCAATCGTGATGGCGGCAACCGGACCGAACGTTTCTTCGTCGAAGGCGGCCATTCCGAGACGCACGTCGGCCAGAATCGTCGGCGCGTAGAAGTTGCCCTCACCGTCAATGGGCGGATCTTTGCGGCGTACACGAACTGAAGTCCTCAGTGATGGTGCATTACGCGGCGACTAGATGCTCGATCTCCCGCGTCAACACCGCAATCCTCATGCGGACGGGAGCAAGCGCGGCTTTGACAGCCGCCACCGGGAAATACCCCGGATAGTTCGAAGGATCACTGTTTGTGAAATGTTTGTGCAGCCATCGGAGTACTGCCAAGCGCGTTAAATAGAACGGACGATCATCGCGCGTATCCGCAGCCAGTTCATACGAAACGAAACCCATCTCACGACGGCAGCAGTACACATTTGCAGAATCGGCAAGCTACCCTTTGCACGCGAGGCCAGAGGCATCAGCGCAAAGCTTCGCCGCAGTTGCCATCGTCGCGATAACTTTCGCCTAATGCAGGTGTAAGTCGCGTGCATCTTTCCGTAAGCTCAGTATCGGAGATGCTCCTGGCTCTACGAGAAGCGCGAATGCGGTCGTGAAAGCACCGATCCAAGCTCGGGATAGGTGACTTGCACCTCAGCGAAGCTCTTTGCGGACCCGGCCAGATCTAGCAATGTAAGTGCGGCCAGAGCAGAGGTGTTGCCCAATATACGACGGCGCTGAGTGTTAGCCGGTTCCGACATGTCTGAAGGCAGAGTTCAGGAAAGGAACTGCTTCAAGCGGCTTATCGGACGTATCGCGCTTCACGCCGCGGAATTGTGGTGGCGGCGTTGATAGACTTGCAAATGGCAATACGCCGTACGAATAAGACCGGCAGTCAACCCGTGCTTCTCTGCCAGCGAAAGTAAGTCACCGACAATGGCTTCGGCTTCTATCTGGTTCGCGTCGACAGAGATATCCCGCATCATCGATGCAGCCCAGTGCGAATTACGATCGAGCAATCGCGCGCGTATCTGTTCAGCTTCCGCGTCCGGAACGGGATATCCGCATGCCTCGGCAACGGCAAGGCATTCGTTGATTGCGCTACGCATCAGTTGCTCGCCATCCCGGCTTGCCACGATATCAGCGACCGTCCCTCGCATCAGACAGGTCATCAATGCACCGGAGGCCAACATCACCCATTTGTTCCATAGTGCCTGATCAATCGAAGACGATAGCGTTCTGATGCCTTTCGATTGACTCAACAGATTGTGAAATCTTTGGATCGTATCTCGTTGTCCCGGCGCCCGATCACCGACCATAACAATGTCCATCGCGCTATCGTGACGGATCACATTGTCAGAATGCAATGTCGTTGCAATATACGAAACTCCCCCCGCGACACGCTCGCGTCCGAACCTCGCGTCTAATAAATCGTACGATCCGAGCCCATTCAAAAATGGAACAATTACGGTTTCCGGACCAACGCCCGCAGAGAAATCGTCGATTGCTCCTTGAAGGTCGTAGGCCTTGCAGGCTAGCAGAAGCACATCGTAGTGCGTCTTTATCTCGCCCCGCAGTACCATGGAAACACGGCCATTGAAGTCTCCCAGCGCACTCTGAATCTCCAGCCCCGCTGCGGCAAGCGCTGCTGCGCGTCGTGGTCTAACGAGAAATGTGACATCCGCGCCAGCAGAAATCAGTCTTGAGCCGTAATAGCCGCCGATCGCACCAGCACCCACCACCAGAATTTTCATCTTCAGTCCCTTCAGCTTGGGGCGAACCGACGCCCCATCCCGTCCAGCAAGTTTTGGCTTGATCAACGATGAACTTTCACTTCGTCGCTACCTTCTTCACTTCTAAGGTAGCCACGCATAGACCGCGCCTCTGAGATCATTGATCGGGTAGAGGAACGTCGCGGGTTTATCGGCGTCTACGGAATGAAAGTTGCCAATCCCTGGAATAACAATTTGAACGCCGTGACGCGTCTCTCGAATCACAACAGGAAATTTCTCGACCGTCGCAGCCAGATGCACTTCCATCTCGATGGCAATCAGAAACTCACACGTCTGGTTGTCATCTGGCGGCCCGATTTCGTTCTGCCGAAAAGCCCCATTGTCGCCCTCGGCGCCGAACGTGATCTTGCCGCCGCCCTGCCATCGCCTATCCAACTCGCGTGTGAATTCCGCAGCGTGTGTCGTCAGGTTCGCTGCGATCTTCGCTCTTTGACTGGCCACCGCGTTGAGTCTCTTCACGATATCGGCGTACGTCGACATCTCGCCTCCATGGTCTAACGGTGATACGTCAAATGAGATCTGCTGCGTGTGACAATCCAGCAGGCAATCCAACCGCAGCCCCTTCGCGCGGACTATTCGGCAGGCGCGTATTGCATCTCACCGTTGCCGAAGGACCAGTTTTCGCGCGAGACGTCCACCAGGTTAATGAACACGTCTTCTTTACGAATCCCTGTCTTCCTGTTGATGCCGTCGGCGACAGCGGCATAAAACGCCTTTTTGACTTCGATCGAACGACCTGCATTCCACGTCACCTGGATGAAAACGATCGAAGGCGAATACGAGGTTCCAAGATAGCCGTCGATCGGATAGATCAGTTCATCCGGATCATGCAGGGTGACGATCTGGAACTTGTCGTTGGCCGGCACATTGGCGACGTCGGTCATCGCCTGATAGATCGTGTCGCTGATAGCCTGAACAACTTGCCGGGTTGCACTTCTGGAGAGATCGATCCGGACGACTGGCATCTAGGCCTCGCGTGAAAGAGTGTGGAATCAAGGGTAGACTAAGCTCATTTTCAATGATCCCAAAGCGAATAATTTTCCTGTTTAACATGACGGACTGGAATGATGATAGATGAGCTCAGATCGTTTGTGACGGTAGTGGAGGAAGCCTCCCTCACCCGCGCGGCGCAAAAGCTTTGCGTCACGCAGTCGGCAATTTCGAAGCGTATCCAGCGGCTTGAAGAAGTGTTCGATGCGCAGTTGCTTGACCGAAACTCGAAGCCGCCGCGAGTCACCGCTTTAGCGCACCGCATACGTGAACATGCCGTGCCTCTGCTAGCTGCGTTTGACCGGCTTATGTATCTCTCAAAAGAGGACGGCGCCCCCTCCGGTACGCTACGGTTCGGTTTGCCTCACGGAATAGCAGACATCATTCTTTTCGATGCGCTGACCGCGATGAGAGATGCGTTTCCCGCGCTTGATGTCACTTTGCAGTCGGAGTGGAGTTCCGGTCTGCTCCGTCTGCTGGACTATGGCGCCCTGGACGTTGCCGCGATCATGACGCCCAAAGGAACGCCTCCCGAAGGCTACCTGTATCGTCTTCTGGCGCCGGTAGAAGTGGTGATCGTCCAAAGTCGCCAGCGCCCGCTCGTTCCCGGACGTGCGTCCCTATCCGCGGTCGCCCGCAAAGAGTGGGTACTTAACCCCGAGGGATGTGGGTATCGTGCCGCGCTGCGACATGCCGTTGAAGCAGCGGGGTTGTCGCTGAATGTCAAAGCCGACACCTACGGCAGTGAAATGCAATTGCAACTGATTGCTTCGGGGTTGGGTTTGGGGCTGGTTCCCAAAAGCATCCTGGAGTCCAGCGTTTGGTCCCGGCGGCTTGAAGTGGTCACAGTGACACGCTTCGCTCCGAAACTTGATGTATGGCTTGTGTTTCCACAGCAACTGGGAAATCTGAAACAGGCAGTGGAATTTCTCGGCGACACGATAGAGAAGTCGTTCAGACCTTGAAATTGCGGATGTCGCCGTTGTATTCACGCAGGCGTTTGCCGCCCACGAACTCAGGATATCTGCGCGGCATGGAATGTCATCTTGTTCTTCGAGACAAAGCGAGTAGAGATGTTCGACTTCCAGCCGATATCTCAACCGAAGGCACCTGCTGCGCAGATGTCAGCTGCCCGCGACAGCCAACCAGAATTCCGAAACGCTAGCGCTAGCCTTGTTCGTCAGGATCGTGGTTGGGATCGTGATAATCGCGGCGCAGTAAGAGGTTCGTCCTTTCGGATCGAAAGAATCATAGCCAGTGCAACCTCGCGTTGCGGGCAGCAGTTGCCGTGCCGGTCATTCCGAAGCGGCGTTAACGGTTTTCCATTGCCAAGACAACGCGCCGCCCCTCCATCCAAGCGTTTAGAACTTATGGATGATGCCCACGCCGACAGCAACCATGCTGCGCGACGACGACGGTGCGCTGTTCTGGCCGTCGCCGATGTCCGCCGTTGCGTTGATGATCGTCTTGCCGTTCGTGCCCAGCGTCTGGCCGCCAGCACGCTGATAGGCTTCCTGTGCATACAGGCCGGTACGCTTCGACAGCGTGTAGTACTGGGACAGGTTGAACTGGTTGTAGCTAGCCGTGTTCTGGATGCCATTCGACGACGTTGCACGGGTGTAGCTATAGCCAGCGGCCAGGTCCAGCACCGAGATCGGCTTCCAGTGCAGCACTGCGCCGCCGGTATTCCAGATCTGCGTGCCGTGGAACAGCGACGCGGTGCCCGCGGCATATTGCACGTTCGAGTACGCGAACGAAACATCCCATGCCGAGTTGAACGCGTAGCCGCCGGTCACCGCAACGCGCTGCTGCTTCGCTGCTGTCTGGAAGCCGTTGTTGATAGCCGACACGCCTGCTTGCGCGCCGTTGTTCGACGTCGTCGAGTTCGCACCCCATGCGCCGCCAGCCGTGTTGCCGTTGTCAATGCGCTGGATACCTGCTGCGATACCGATCGGGCCGGCAATGTACTGTGCTGCCGCGCTCCAGGTTTGACCCGCGCTGAAACTGCCCGGCGTACCGCCCAGCGAGTACGAACCGCTGACCGTCAGGCCGTGGAAGTTCGGCGACGTGTAGACCAGCGAATTGTTCGCGCGGTACAGCGTATCCATCGAGTCGATGTCACCCGGGTGCGCGCCGTATGCGCCGGTCAGCCACGTGGTCGGGCTGTACGGCGACAGCAGCGTGTAGTACGAGGTGTACTGACGACCAGCCGTCAGGGTACCGAACGTGCTGTTCGTCATACCAACCCATGCCTGACGGTTGAACGCCAGACCCGACACGCTTTCCGCGCCGGTCGCGCTGTTGAAGCCCTGTTCCAACTGGAAAATCGCCTTCGTGCCACCGCCCAGATCTTCCGAGCCCTTCAGGCCGAAACGGCTACCGGCCCAAACGCCGTTGACCATCTTGACTTGCGAGCGGCCACCCGAGTTCGAACCCAGTGCTGCCGAGCTGCTTTGATAACCCAACCCCGTATCGACAATACCGTACAACGTCACGCTGCTTTGTGCATGCGCGCCCAGGGCGACCAACCCCAAGGCCGAAGTTACGAGTGCCTTTTTCATTTTTACTCCTCTGTTAAAAACTTTCTATAGACGGCCTGCGCAAGCGCCGCTGAGTGTGGAAGATGATTGTTTGATCCGAATACCGGGTGGCTATTTGCGACTGCGGGACAACAGCGCATCGCACAATGCGTGAAAAGATCGTGCTATTTAGCATATGGATTCTTACGTCGACGCTTGTTTGGTTGCACTGCGCGCGTGTCGATTGTTGCGTTTGCGCATGGTCCGACGCACCCAGAAATACAGTTGTACCAGGATCAGCAGCGCGCTGCATGCCATGAAAAAGGCACTGATCGGCCGGTCGATAAACACCGACATGTCGCCGCGCGAAAGCAGCAATGCACGGCGGAAATACTCTTCAACCATCGGCCCCAGCACGTAGCCCAGCAGGATCGGCGCTACCTGGAAATCAAGCGCGGCTAGCAGTGCGCCCGCTATGCCGAAAACCAGCACCTCGCCGACTTCGAACAGGCTGTTGTTGGTGCTATATACCCCCACCGCAATGAAAAACAGCGCTGACGGATAAAGATAGCGATACGGTACTTGCAACAGCTTCACCCAGATGCCGATCATCGGCACGTTAAGAATCACCAGCAATACGTTGCCGATCCAGAAACTGGCGATCAAGCCCCAGAATAGGTCGGCATGCTCGGTGATCAGCTGTGGACCAGGCTGGATGCCCTGGATCAACAACGCGCCGAGTATCAGCGCCATGACGGGGTCTCCCGGAATACCCAGGCTCATGGTCGGAATAAAGTCGACCTGGGTCTTGGAGTGCGAAGCCGCTTCCGGGGCTGCGACGCCTTCCAGGGCGCCGTGACCGAATCGTTCCGACGTCCTTGAGAGCTTCTTTTCGGTCGCATAGGCCAGGAACGTCGTGATAGTCGGGCCGGTGCCAGGCATTGCGCCGAACAGAGTGCCGATCAAGGTGCCACGCACCATCGGAAAGAATGCCTGCTTGATTTCGGCCCAACGAGGCCGCATGTCCCGCAAGCTCACCTTGGTGCCGCTGCCAACTGACCCCATGCGGTTCACGTTACGCAAGAACTCCGCCACGCCGAACAGCCCCAATGCCAGCGCCACCAGCTCGACCTTGTCGGACAGTTGCGGTAGACCGAACGTAAGGCGCATCACGCCGCTATTGACGTCGGTGCCGGCAATCCCGATCAACAGGCCGAGTGCGGTCATCGCTACACCCTTCACAGGCGAGCCGCGCGACAAGGTTCCGCCTGCCAGCAAGCCGAGCAACATGATCGAGAACAGTTCGGTGGGCCCAAACTTGAAGGCCACACTAACCAGCAGCGGCGACGCGAAAACCATCACCACGATACCGAACGAGGCGGCAAAGAACGACGACATCATCGTGATGCCGAGCGCCGTCCCGCCTTTTCCGGCTCGCGTCATCGGATAGCCGTCGAGACAGGTCACCGCGTGCGGCGGGTGGCATGGCAAATTCAGCAGAATTGCGCCGATCGCGCCGCCGTACTGCGAGCCGTAGAAAATGCCCGCCAGCATCAGGATGGCGGGAATCGGATGCATCGTATAGGTCAGCGGCAGTAGCATCGAGATCGCCGACAACGCGCCCATGCCTGGCAACACGCCGATCAGATTGCCGATCAGCACGCCGACAAACGACCACATCAGATTATGGGGTTGGAGTGCAACTCCAAAACCCTGCATCAAGTCGAACAAAGATTGGCCAATCATGCTTCAACCCCAGGACAACAAAGGAAACTGCAGTTTCAGACCCCACGAAAACACCAGGGCGCAGACAACGCACATTGCAACGGCCAGCACCAGTGCACTCACCACGGTGTTGTCACGATCGCCGAGCGCCGAAATGAACACGATCGCGAAGGTTGCGGGCAGCAATCCGCCCCATTGGCCCAGCACCACGAAAGCCATGATGCCGATGACGATACAAGCCCACGCGCGCCACTCAGGTGGCGGCGCTTCTTCGATCGTTGCGAGCGGTTCTGGCGCCCTGGCCGAAGCGGCAATCGCGAGGCCGCACAGCAGTAATACCGTGCCGACCGCGACAGGGAAGAAGCCCGGACCCATGCGGCTCAAGGAGCCGACGTCATAACCCAGCCCGGCATGGATCGAACCGAGGCCGATCAGCACCATGAGGCCACCGGCGTACAAATCCTTGCCATAGCGATGTAGGAATCCAAAGTGTTGTGTCGACTTGATACTCACGTTGCCGCCCTCCTTTAGTACGCTTGCCGGGTCTGTCCCGGAGCCGGCAATCAAAAAACGTCGTAGCAAAATCCTGTGGTACGTCAATCTGCCGTCAACGCCGCGTGCGGGGCAAGACTGCTGCCGCCGCGACGATTGGACCTGCCTGCATCAATGCGGCGGCGTGTCCGAATCGAGCATCTCATCAGCTCCCAGCAGGGTGTCATGACGCGGTCGTCCCCAGTTGCGTGCATCCTCAATCGCCCTTTCGCGATCTTCTTCCAGCATGAACCTCTGGCCAACCAGAGCGTTGGCAGCCGCGCCGATTGCGCTGAGATAACCCTCGGCGCTTCGATAGCGACTCAGGATGGAGCGCCTCGGATCGCCGGTCTCATGTTGTTCTTCGGGTGACTCAGGAAGCGGGATGTAACTGCCCGTGGTGCCGACCATCGCGCCATTGCCGAGCTCGCGCCGGCGCATGCTCCAACCGACGTAGGTGCCTAACGGCGCGCTCACCGCCGGGGCGCGCACACCGGCTATATCAAGTCCGTCTCTGTCCACGGCGGGCACGAAGATCGGGTAAGCCTTGCCTTCCGTGAAGCGTGGTTCGCGATGCATCTTCCCGTGCTTGAGGTCGGGGCCGAAGTCGACCACTTCCAGCGTGCTGGGAGAGGGTGGGATCGTTTGTCCGGGAATCGACGGAAACTGCGTTCTCCAGGTGTCGTAATCGACCAGAGTATCGGTACTGCGCAGCGGAATTCGGCTGGCCGGCGGTGGTGTCCCGTATGTGGCCCACGCGTCGAGGCAATCCAGCAGTGCCCGAAAGAAGAACGAGGTCGACACGTTGTTCTGATAATTCTTGCTGATGCCAGCCGTGGGGCGAATCGGACCGGGTGCGGCGAAGTGCTGGGACGAAGACCATAAGTAGATCCGGACATTGTCCGGCTGAGGCAGATCCCGGCCCTGCGTGTCTGTGAGTACCAGGCTGGCGCGGCGATGCCAATACTCCGAGGAACTGTCGGTGTGAATGACCAGCGGATCCGTTGCCGGCCGTTTCAGGATGGCATCGGTTTGTTCGCTATACGCGTCGGTGCACGCCGCATAGGAGAACGGAAAACGATCGGCGGGAGTGAAGTGGTTCTCGTATTGCTGCCCAGGCAAGACCGAGATGTTGGCGAAGCGCTGGTTCATCCAGAGCTTGCCGGCACCGGCGACATGCGGCATCACGCCATCGAACACCCGACGCCCTTTGGCATCGGCATTGAAGCCCCCATAGACAAAATCGCGGATGGCGCGACCTGTCTGGGACCGCCCCCAGGCATAAACTTTCTCTGGACGCGAAGCGCCTTGTCCCAACGGGTTGGGTTGACCCGACGCATCCTCATCGTCGAACTTGAGGAAGCTGACAAAGTCGCGTACTGCTACGTGACCGAGGCCCAATACCAGTGGATCCTGTGCAACGTAGGACAATTCATAAATCCATCCAGGCTCGAATCCAGCATGAAGATAAAGATGCTGATTCGATGGAACGATGCCTTGTTCCGCCCCCTGGCTATCCACTCCGATGCCGTTTTCGAGCCGTGCGAAAGACCATGCGTGCGCGGGAATCACCTCACGCCGGGACAAAGCATAACGACGCCTGGTCAGTTGGGCGTGGGCCGGATTCATGTCAGACGTGGGATAGCTTTTGACCGTAACGAGGCTGGACAGCGGGAATACGAAGGTGTCGGGGGCGGTTGCAACATACTCGGTCCGGACCCATCCGCGGATGGGCTCAGCGCCGTCGGTAGCGGTCGGGGCTTCCAATACCAGGCGTCCTTCGCCCGGCAGCAGATCGCCTTGCCAGCCCAGCCAGGCGATCACATAGCCGCGCCGCATGAGAAAGCCATTGCCAGCATGCACGGCGTCGACAGGCAGATTGCCTGGCTTCGCATCATTGAAGAACTGCAGCGCACGTTTGTTGCCCCGATTCCCGTAGTCAAAAAAGAGGCGCCCATTGCTCTTACTTATATCGATGGGTTTGAGCAGATTGAACCCGGCGCGATAGACCACCAGGCCATTCTCGTTGCGTGCAGCCTTGTCGATGTCTACGACGTCGACCATGTCCGGCGCGTCGGGGTCGGCCTGAAATTCGATCTCGCCACTGAGCAGTTCGTAGGGACCGGTATTTCCAAACTCGTGGCCGTTCGCGAACAGACGTCGGTCTTTCAGGGTGTAGCGAAGCGAGGATGGCATCGCAGTCTCCAGATCATTGTCGGTGGAAGGTCGGCGGGGCGGCACGCACAATGCCATCACTCAGGCTTGATGCCAAAATCGTGGAGCAACGTTTTCCATAGCTTGATTTCCGTTGCGACGCGAGCCGCCATTTGTGGCCCTGGCACGTTCATGGCCGACAGATATTGCGTCTTGAACTGTTTTTGCACCTTTGGGTCTTGTAACGCTTCCTGCACAGCTTGCTCGAGCCGCTTTGCCACGGCCGGATCCAGTCCCGCCGGACCGACCACGGCCGTCCAGGTCGGCAGTGACGGCAGATCCAATCCGATCTGCTTCGCGCCAGGAACGCCGGGAAGCTCGGGAATAGGATCTCCGCCAATGATCAACAAAGGCGTCGCGGCGCCTGCCTTCAGTTCGGGAAGCGCCGGCCCGACGACGCTGGACATCAGATCGACCTGCCCGCCGATGACAGCGACAAGAGCGGGACCTGAGCCGCTGAACGGGATGTGCAGCAATTTGAAGTTGGCGCGCTGGGCGACCAGTTCGGTGGCGAGCTGAGTCGAGTTGCCGATTCCCGCGCTCGCGAAGGTGAATTTCCCCGGGTTTGCCTTGGCCTCTTTCGTCAGATCCGCAAACGACTTCAGCCCGCTGGCCTTGCTCGCGACCATCACGAAGGGATTCTCGGACACCGCCGCTATGTAGGTGAAGTCTTTAACGGGATCGTAGGGCAACTTCTTGTACAGACCGGGATTGAACACCATCGGAGAGCACCCGCTGAACAGCAGGGTGTACCCGTCCGGCCTGGCCTTGGCCACATAAGCCGTGGCGGTCACCCCGTTGGCCCCCGGCCTGTTCTCAACCACGATTGCCTGCCCGAGCGATTGCGACATCCTTTCGCTCATGATTCTCGCGACAGCGTCGACGCTGGAGCCTGCTGATTGGCCGACAATAAGTCTGATGGGCGCCGTCGGATAAGCGCTATCGGCTTGTGCCGGAACAATCGCAATCGATAGACCCGCAGCCAGTCCAACAGCGAAGCGTTTGAACATAAGATTTCTCCGGTTAGATGGGCGATGTTGCGCTAACGCAGCAGGGCTCTCGGGCGCGTGGCGGAGATCAACTCAGGCATTGGCAAACCATCGGATGCCAAGCAATGCTGAGAGAAATTCCAGACCTTAAAAACGTAATCGGTGCGGCATGACTGAGGTGCTGAGGCAGATATTTGCCCATAGTTGCAACGCACAATCGGCTGGTCATGCGTCTGTCTCCAACTTGGTCAATGCATATATTGAGTTCAATATCCTGGATCCAAAAAATTTTGTCAAGAAGTTGCACCTGTGTCATGTGGGTAGGTGGCCTTCGGTCGTTTTCAATCCGCCACCCAGATCTCCCGCTTCCTTGATTCAAGGCGGCTGCCGGACTAGACGCCCGAGACAAGCTTTATGTTCGAGCGGCCATCACTAGTCGATCCCGATGACGTCTGGGCTGTTCCCTGATCGGACACGCCAGCGTCCAGGATGCGATATAACGCGACGCTACTTTGCTCCGATGTCGGCACCGACACCGCGGAGCAAAGAGAAGCGGCCAGATTAAAACTGGTTGTCTTCCTGATTAAGTTTATTGGCGGCGAAATGGCCTTAAATCGACCCCTTCTAGTTAAGGGTGATGCCGAGGTCCTTAATCAGCTTTGAATATTTGTCACTGTCGCGGCGTAGCACCTGGCCAAAAGCACCCGGCGTCATGGCTATGGGTATCACGCCCATGCCTTCCATCCGTTGCTTGACAGCCGGGACCATGAAGGCTGCGTTCATCGCTTTATTGAGATTTGCGGTGATCTCAGCCGGAGTACCTTTAGGTGCGAGCGCGCCATACCAGATCGTCATGTCGTAGCCTGGAACGGTTTCGCCTATGGTGGGAGTGTCGGGCAGCAACGTGGAGCGATGTGCTTCAGTCACGGCCAACAGACGCAGCTTCCCGGACTTGACGTAGGGCAGCGTCTGGGTTCCCGCGCTGATGTTCAGCTGTGTGTCTCCGATAACGGTCGACAGGATCGCCGGCGCGCCGCTGCGGTAGGGAACATGAACCATCTGGATGTTTGCCATTTTTTGAAGCATCAGCACGCCGATGTGATTGACGCTACCCACGCCGCCGGTCGCATAGTTGATTTTGCCCGGATGCGAATGGGCATAGTCGATCAACTCCTTGATGCTATGTACCGGGAGAGAGGGGTTCACTACGACGGTCGTCAATACGGTCGCGAGATAGGCAACGGGCTCGAAGTCGTCTACGCCCTTGAAAGGAGTGGAGGGGATTAAGGTCGGGTTGACGGCATGGTTGGTCATCGCGCTGATGAGGATCGTATAGCCGTCCGGGCGTGCCTTCGCCACAAAATTTGTGCCGATGTTTCCCCCTGCCCCGGAGCGATTTTCCACGATGAACGATTGACCATAGGTTTTAGTCAATTGTTGCGCCAGTTCTCTCGCCAGAATGTCGGTCGAACCGCCTGGTTCCGCGGGGACTACCAACGTTACAGGCCTGTCAGGCCAGGCTGCCTGCGCGAGTCCAACCGTCAACACAAACAACAGCAAACCCGTAAGTCCCTTGATCAAAGTTTCTTTCATCTCGTTCCCTTCGTGCACTGACAATAATTCAGACCGTTTTTTCTCGGAGCCGGTCATGTCGTTGTGCCGTTGCGAGACACGCGCCGCCGATGGCGATCAGCAACGTCTTCGTACTTGCGCGGCACTTCGCGGCTCCAGGCCATGGGCCATAGGTCATCTTAGGAGCGTGATTTACTCTGTCTAAATTATTTTTCTGATCGAGCAATTAGTGCATGCTTATGGCAAACGATCCGTTCTATGAGGAAATAGCACCGATTGTCAGGGTCAAAAATAGCGGCGCGATTGAGGCAATGCCTTATCTGGGCGCATTTGTCGAAGCACGCATCTCGTTACGCGACCGGACCAGGCTGGTCGCGAGATGTTCTTCCGCCGGAAGCGGGTATTCCCTGACTTCCGAGATCAGATGAATGGCGGGCAACATCCACTCGAATCGAAGGTCGAGTGTCTGGACGCGTGGCCGACGCAAGAAATCAAAGGCCACATCGTCCGGGACGATCGATACCATCCGCTCGTCGCTGGCAATCATTTCTTCGATCATCTCAGACGACTCCGTTTCGATGACCGGTGAAGGCGGGATCAGCCCATTTTTTCTGAACTCTTCGTTAAGGCGTATCCGCGTCGGTGTGTCAGGCAGGGGTAGCAGCCAGCGCGCATCGCGCAGATCTTCGAGTTTGACCTGGCGGTTTGCAAAGCGCTTTACCCGTGCGGGATGTGCGACAAGCGCCGGAAGCTGTTCATACAATACTCGATAGCTCAGACCAGTAAAATCTTCGTCCTGCGGCAATCTTCCTATGACGCAATCGACCTTGCGCTCCCGAAGCAATTTCAACAGTTGTCGCGTGTTGTCGCGGTAAAGCGTCAGGCTAAGATTGTCACGCTGCACGAGCGTGCGCACCGTGCGTGTGAGCAGATCACTGGATACGTGAGGGACGACGCCGAGGTTTAAATGCGTGCGGTATCCCGAGTTCATGGCTTGTACTTCACGCTCCCAGAACTCGATATCCTGCAGGAACCGGTTGGCCCGAGCCAGCGCCATGGCACCCAATTCGGTCGGTACAACTCCGCGGGACGAGCGCAAGAACAGCGGACTGCCGAAGATGCTCTCCACTTCCGCCAGGGTTTGCGTTAGCGCCGATTGCGATATGCCCAAGGTATCGGCCGCGCGCGTCACCGAGCCGTGCTTTGCTATCGCGACCAGGATCGAAAGGTGCCGTAATTTCAGCCGGCGGGCAAAATGGGACGACGCGTCGGTCATTTTCGTTTCCTATAAGGCAGAGCTTATCCTGCCATAAATATATTCGCTAATAGCTTGCGCACTCGCCAATTAAGCTAGACGGTCTTCTTATCAGCGCGAGTCTCAGCATGTCCGACGCATTCACCACCCGGCCGGAAATCAAGGGCACCATGGGGGTTGTTTCCAGCACGCATTGGCTTGCGTCACAAACGGCGATGGGGGTTCTGGAGCGCGGTGGGAACGCGTTCGATGCAGCCGTCGCCGGTGGCTTTGTACTTCAGATTGTCGAGCCGCATCTGAATGGGCCCGGCGGCGAGGTGCCGGTTCTTTTCTGGAGCAACGCGGAAAAGCGCATGCGCAGCTTATCTGGCCAGGGATGCGCGCCAGAGCTGGCGACCATAGGGTATTTCCGCGAGTTGGGCGTGAGTCAGATCCCGGGGATTGGACTTTTGCCGGCCACGGTGCCGGGAGCTTTTGGGGCGTGGCTTACGCTGTTGCGCGACTACGGCAGCTGGGAGTTGGCGGACGTATTACTCCCAGCGATCGAATACGCGACAAACGGCTTTCCTATCGTTCCTCGAGTGTCAGCGGCTATCCTTGCCGTGGCGCCACTTTTCCGTGACGAATGGACAAGCTCGCGCGAAGCCTGGATGCCGGGCGGCAAGATTCCAAGGCCCGACCGCCTGCTCAAGTCGCCTCCCGCGCTTGCTCAAACCTACCGTCGATTGATAGAACACGCCCGTAGCCGCAGTACCGACCGGGCAGAACAGATCAATGCCGCACTCGATGCGTGGTACCGCGGTTTTGTCGCCGACGAGATCGATACGTTCTATCGCGAACAACGCATCTGGGACACTACAGGCAACCGGAACGCGGGATTGCTGCGTAAGTCCGACCTTGCCGAATGGCATCCTGCCTATGAAGATCCCCTGACCGTCGACTACGGCCGTTACACAGTTGCCAAATGCGGTACGTGGTCACAGGGTCCGGTGCATCTTCAGCAACTCGCCATGCTAAGAGAACTGGGTGTCGAAAACCAGGATCCGCTTTCCGCAAGCTTCGTCCATACCATCGCCGAATCGGCCAAACTCGCCTTTGCCGATCGTCTCGCATGGTATGGAGATCCAGCTTTCACTTCGGTGCCGATCACCGATCTACTGAGTCAACCGTATGCCAGGGAACGGGCCGCATTGATCAGCGCGGCCGCGAACCGTGAGATCAGGCCCGGGGCACCAGGCGGCGCCATGCCCCGGTTACCGGACCTGTCGATTGCCGAGCGAACTTTGAAGGACGCGGATGTCCGTTATGGGGTCGGTGAGCCTACGTTTGCGAGCTTGCCGCCGCTCGACAGGTGGATCGACGAGGAGCTGTTTGTCGGCGACACATGCCACCTCGACGTCATCGACCGGTTCGGCAATATGGTCTCGGCAACACCGTCGGGAGGCTGGCTGGCGGCGAGCCCCACTATTCCCGCGCTCGGTTTCGCGATCACGACGCGTTTGCAGATGGCCTGGCTCGATGATGGACTTCCCGGGTCGCTCGCGCCGAAGAAACGGCCAACCACTACACTGTCACCCGGCCTTGTCCTGCGTGATGGGCAACCGTATATGTGCTTTGGGACTCCTGGTGGAGATCAGCAGGATCAGTGGACAGTGGCATTCCTGATCCGGCATATGCAAGGGATGAATCTACAGGAAGCCATAGATTGCCCGGCCTGGCACATCGAACATTTTCCCGCTTCTTTCTGGCCGCGTCCGGTGAAATTGAATCGACTGATCCTCGAAGACCGCTTTCCAGATCAGGTCATCGAAGCCTTGCGTCATGCGGGGCACGACGTTTCTGTCGGACCGGCGTGGTCCGAAGGAAGAATCACCGCATGTGCGCAAGAAATCTTGAGCGGCGGAGAAAGAATCTTGCGAGCGGCGGCCAACCCGCGGGGGATGCAAGGCTACGCGGTCGGACGATAGCGAGGCCGCATGTCCGGCACGTCGAGCTGAAGGGATTTCGTGGGAATACCGGGTCGAACGCGGGGTATCCTGTTACCCGTTGCTCCATCGCTATCGATGGGTCCCACACCGAAGGAGCCCTATGACTTTGGAACTGAAAACCGGCACTGTGAATGACGGGATCGTGAGCTTGACGGCGGTCGCGTTATCGCAGGCGATTCATCAGCGCACGCTGTCATGCGTTGAGGTGATAAGCGCGTATTTCGCGCATATCGACCGGATGAATCCGCACGTCAACGCGCTCGTTGCGCTGGGCGATCGCGATGACGCACTACGCGAGGCCGCGCGCGCCGATGCCGATCTCGCGGCGGGAGTCAGCAGAGGCTGGATGCACGGTTTCCCGCAAGCGCCCAAGGATACGAGCCCTGTCGCGGGCATGGTCACCACGCGCGGCTCGCGCATCTACCGCGACACTGTCACGCAAGCGGACAGCGTGATGATCGCGCGCATGCGCCAGGCGGGATCGATCTTCATCGCTCGATCGAATGCACCGGAATTCGGGCTGGGGTCGCACACGTATAACGCGGTGTATGGCGTGACGCGCAACGCGTTCGATCAGTCGCGCACCGCCGGAGGCAGCAGCGGTGGCGCAGCGGTGGCGTTAGCGCTGCGCATGCTGCCCGTGGCGGACGGCAGCGACATGATGGGATCACTGCGCAATCCGGCTGCGTTCAATAACGTGTTTGGTTTGCGGCCGTCGTTTGGCCGTGTTCCCGGTTATCCGGCGGAAGACGTGTTCTTCGATCAATTGAGCACGGGCGGCCCGATGGCCCGCTCGGTTGCCGATCTGGCGATGCTGCTGTCGGTGCAGGCGGGTTACGACCAGTCATCGCCGCTCGGCAGGCGGGATGATCCAGCGCAGTTCGCGAAGCCCCTGACGCGCGATTGCCGCGATGTGCGTATCGGCTGGCTAGGCGACCTCGAGGGTTATTTGCCGATCGAATCGGGCGTGCTCGATGTGTGCGGCAACGCGCTGCGTCGATTCGAGGCCATTGGATGCGTAGTAGAACCCGCGCGTGTCGATTTCGAGCTGGAGCAACTCTGGCAGGCATGGACCACGCTTCGGAGCTTTCAGATTGCCGGCGCGCAGCGCATGCATTACGCGGATCCCGCGAAGCGAGCGTTGCTGAAACCCGAAGCAATCTGGGAGATCGAGTCGGGCAACGCGTTATCCGCAAGCGCCGTGTACCTCGCGTCCGTCACACGCACCGCATGGTTTGAGGCGCTCATGCGGCTCTTCCAGCGCTTCGATTTCCTCGTGCTGCCTTCCGCGCAACTGTTTCCGTTCGACGCTTCGATCGACTGGCCGCGGCAGGTCGCGGGCCGTGCGATGGACACTTATCATCGCTGGATGGAGGTGGTCGTGCCGGCATCGATGGCCGGGCTGCCCGTGCTTAATGTGCCGGCCGGTTTTGGCGCCGGCGGGCTACCGATGGGCATGCAGGTCATCGGCAGTCCGGACGCCGACTGGTCGTTGCTGCAACTCGGTCATGCGTACGAGCAGGCATGCGATTGCGTCAACGTGTCGAGCCCGTTGCTGGGAACTGCCTGACGGTGGACGACGTACTGTACCTCAGGCCTGACCGGCAGTTGCCGGTCAGGCTTGAGCCGGCGGCTTAATGATCGAGTACGCGATGCAGGAATTGTTGCGTGCGAGCATTCCGCGGGTTCGTGAAGATCTGCTCCGGCGAGCCCTGTTCTGCGATCGCCCCCTTGTCCATGAAGACGACGCGGTCCGCGGTCTTGCGCGCAAAGCCCATCTCATGTGTGACGACCACCATGGTCATACCGTCGCGCGCGAGTCCGCGCATCACTTCGGTGACTTCGCCGACCAGTTCGGGATCGAGCGCGGAGGTCGCTTCGTCGAAGAACATGATGCCGGGCTCGACTGCGAGCGCCCGCGCAATCGCCACCCGCTGCTGCTGGCCGCCGGACAATTGGCTCGGGAAGTGTTCCGCGCGATCCGCGAGCCCCACGCGCTCGAGCGCCTCCATTGCGCGTGCGCGCGCCGCGGCGGGACTCATCTTGCGCGCCTTGACGAGCGCGAGGGACACATTGCCGAGTGCGTTCTTGTGCGGGAACAGGTTGAACTGCTGGAAAACCATGCCTACGTGGCCACGGATTTCCTTCGCGCGGCGGGCGTCGTGCAGCGGTACGGCGTTCACCCACACCTCGCCCGAATCGGCGCTCTCAAGACCGCTCATGATACGCAGCACCGTGCTCTTGCCGGAACCCGACGCGCCGACCAGGACCAGTACTTCGCCCTGCGATACGTCGAGATCGATCGAGTTGAGCACCTGCGTCGACCCGAACGACTTGGTGACACCGTTCAATTTGATGATGGGGTTCGGCGTGGTCAAGATAGTTGCCTCCTTATGGAATCGTGCCGGCGCACCCACCGTGAAAGTGGGAAGCAGATGATGAAATAGATCACCGCCACCAGCCCGTAGATCTCCGCTGGCTGCCCGATTCTGTCCACGATGGCCTGGCCCTGGTGCATCAGTTCCGACATGCCGATCATGCTCACGATCGACGTGTCCTTGATGAGCGCGAGATATTGACCAACGAGCGGCGGCATGACGAGCTTCGCCGTCTGCGGCAGGATGACCGAGAAGAAGGCTTGCGTCCTGCTCAAACCGAGGATCTGCGACACCTCCCACTGGCCCTTCGGAACCGATTCGATGCCCGAACGAAACACTTCGGCGATGTAGGCACCTTGATAGACACTCAAGCCCACGACGCCCGCGGCGAAGACATCGATCACGTAGCCGAAGTACGAGACGCCGAAGTAGATGAGCATCAGCGTGATGAGCGCCGGACTGCCGCGAAACAGTTCCGTATAGATGATCGCGAGCCGCGGCGTGCCCCACGACCCGAAACTGCGGAGCACGGCGGCAAGCAAGCCGAGAAGCGTGCCTCCGACGGCAGCTGCCAGAGCCAGGGCGAGCGTCACGACCAATCCCTGCAGCAGTATCGGGATGCTGCCTGTCAGGATGTCGTCCGGCATGTCGAGCCTCCGTTCGTAAAGGTCATGAGATCATTGCCGTCCAGCAAGCAGCCTGCCGAAGCGCGGCCGTTGCCGCTGTTTGCGCATCACGAGCGGCGGATGGAAGAGCCTGCGTCCGAGGCACGACGCGAACCATGAGAGCGCGTTGCTCATGATCAGGTAACCGGCCAAGGTGATCGTGAAGGTCTGCACATACAGCAGCGTGCGCGAATTGATGACGGTCGCGGTGCCGGTCAGTTCCGGCAACGCGATCGCAGACAGGAGCGATGTGCTGAGCAACACGTGGATCAGGTTGTTGACGATGGCCGGGTACACGGCGCGCGCCGCTTGCGGCAACACGACGTGGGTGAAGATCTGCGCTCGCCCGACCCCGAGAATGGTGGCCGCCTCTATCTGACCGCGCGGGACCGACTGGATCCCCGCGCGAAACACCTCGGCAAGGTAGGCACCCACGTTCATTCCCAGCCCGATCACACCAGCCCAGTACGCATCGAGCTTGATGCCTAGCGACGGCAAGCCGAAGAACACGATAAAGATCTGCAGCAGCATCGGTGTATTGCGGATAACTTCGACATAGGCGCCCGATACCGCGCGTAACGGCCCGATACGCGATGCGTTGGCGAGCGCCGCCAGCATTCCGAGTGCGAGCCCGAGTGCAAAAGCAAGGAACGTCACCTGCAGTGTCAGCGATACCGCGCTCAGAAAATCGTCCCAGTAGCCCGCCAGCGTTAACCATTGATAGCTCATCGGCTTCTCCCGGGGTGCATGTCGGTGGCGTCAGTATTGCGGATTCAGCGGGAAACGCGGATCGACACCGAACCACTTGTTGTAGAGCCGCGCATTGAGCTTGGACGCGTTGATCTCGAACAGGAATTCGTTGAGGTAATTGAGCCAGATCTGGTCACCCTGTCTCACACCAAAGCCGTTGTATTGCAAGGGAATGGGCGCTTCGTCCGTAACCGTCAGTTCAGGATTGAGCTTCGCCTGGTATGCGAGGAAGTTGGTATCTTCGAGCATGGCGTCGACCTGACCTTGCTTGACCGCCAGGATCGCCGCAAGCGAATTGTCGTATTCCTGAATCTTCATCTGTGTGTTCAACGAACGCACTTCGTCCCCATTGGTCGAGCCCTTCACCGTGGCAATGGTGTGACCGGACATGTCCTTGAGCGACTTGATCCCGCTGCTTTTTCTGACGATCAGAGCCTGGCCCGCGACGACATAGGGATGGGTGAAAGCAACTTCTTTCGCCCGCTCCATATTGCGCGTGAAATTGCAGATGACGACGTCGACCTTGTTGGTCTGGATATTCAGGATGCGGTTGGCACCCGTGATGTTGATTTCTTCGAGCTTCACGCCCATCCGGCTGGCGAGTTCTTTTGCAATGTCCACGTCGTAGCCATCGGGGTTGCCACTCTTGTCGTAGAAGCCGAAGGGCGCGGACGACAGGCATTCGCCGACGCGCAAGGTGCCACGCTGCAGGACGGCCTTGAGTGTTGATTCCTCCGGGCTGCCCTGACCGGTCGAGCCGATTCTGGTGCAACCGGCGAGTGCCAGCAGGCCGGCCACGGCAATCAGACACGCAAGGCGCGCCTTGTCTCCGACGAAAGTCATGGTATGTGTGCTCGGCTAGTGGGGACGGCGATAGCCATCATCATGGTTGTGCGCGGAACCCCGGCTTTTGGGGCTGATTTCGGAACTCGAAATAACGGATTCGAGATCATCGATAAGACGAACTTACTGTCTTTAAAACATTGGATCCAGTATATGGTATCCTTTTTCACGGTGCAATAATTGAATCAAAATGTTGGATCCATGATGTTCGGGTCCCTTCCTTAGACGAGTAGATCGAGCATGATTCATCCAATTTCGTTGGGATTCGTAGGTAGCGGTGACATCACGCATGCCATCGTGACAGGTCTTTTTGCACAAACCGGACAGCGCTACGAAGTCTGGCTTTCTCCGCGCAATGCACACATCTCGAAAGAGCTTGCTGATCGCTACCCCGAGGTCCATGTGGCTCAGGACAATCAGCACGTGGTCAGCCAGGCGGAGATCGTTTTTCTCGCGGTGCGTCCGCAGATAGCATCGGAGGTGCTGGGCGCGCTGAGCTTTCGTCCGGATCAATGCGCGGTAAGTCTGATCGCCGGATATGGGACGCAGAAGGTGCGCGAATCCTTGCGCGACGCGCCCGAGCGCATCGTGCGGGCACTGCCGCTTCTCATGGTCGCGCGAGCCGCAAGCCGCACTGTTCTCTATCCCGTGGAGACGCGCGTGCGGGACATCTTCGATTCGATCGGCGGCTCTCTTAGCGTCGATTCGGAGGATCAGTACGACGCGATGCTTGCGCTCAGCGCGAGTATGGGTCTCTTCTTTGCGACCGCGCACGCACAAAGCAGTTGGGCAGCGGAGCGAGGTGTGGATTACGCTGTCGCGCGCGCTTATCTCATGTCCCTATATCGGGGCCTGGCCGACACGGCGCTGCTCGATGACACCCCGCTCGACCAGCTAGCGCGGCATTATTCGACTACCGGCGGCATTAACGAGCAGGTCGTGTCCCTGATGACACAAGCCGGTATGTTCGAACATATCGACTCCACTTACGACAGCATTGAAAAGCGACTTGCCGCGATACGTCAGTCTGGTCGGAAAGCGTAAGCGGCAGTACCGGTCTGGATCGCCGCGCGGGGCGCAGGAGCATTCCCCCTGCCCCGTGCATCAGTCGCGATTACTTCTCATACGGGACGGGCTGGCCGTCCTTGATGACGTAGACAGCGGTAGGCGCACCCTTGATGTTGCCATTCTCGTCGAACGAATACGTGCCCGCGACGCCCTTGTAGTTTTCCTTCGCCAGTTCGGCGATCAGCCTGGTCTTGTCGGTCGTCGTGCCTGCCTTGACCATTGCGTCCGCGAGCAACTTCACGCCGTCGTAGAAGCTCACTGCATACACCTGAATATCCGTGCTGTAGGCGGCTTTGTATTTTTTCAGGAACTCTCGACCCGCCGGTGTCTTGTCGAGCGCAACGCCGCCCTGCGCGCAGTAGACAATCGACGCGGCATCGCCCGCAACCTTGCCCATATCGGCCGAGCAGATGCCGTCACCGCCCAGGAGCTTGGCGCGAATGCCGCGCTCGCGCATCTGTTTGGCCATCGGCGCACCTTGTGCCGCATACCCGCCAAAGAAGATCACATCCGGATTCTTGCTCTTGATGTTCGTGAGAATCCCGAGAAAGTCCGTTGCCGACGAGGTTGTGAACTCCTGGTCAACTATCTGCACGCCGTTCGCCTTGGCCGCCTTGATGAACTGCTCGGCGACGCCTTCGCCATAAGCGGTGCGGTCATCGACGACTGCCGCCGTCCTGGCTTTCAGCGTTTTTGCGGCGAATACACCCATCGTGCCACCGAGTTGTTCGTCGCTCGCGCTGATCCGGAAGACGTTCTTGAAGCCTTGCTTCGTCAGCGACGGATTGGATGCGACTGTCAGCATCGGCATATTGGCGGCATTGAGGATGCGCGACGCAGGAATGGCCACGCCAGAGTTGTACGGACCCAATACGGCAAACACGCCACTGTCGACCAGTTTCTGGGCGATCTGCACGCCGATCTTCGGGTCCGCCTGGTCATCTTCCGAGTCCAGTTTGAACGTTACCTTCTGACCCGCGACAGTGATGCCACTTTTATTCAACTCGTCGACGGCGAGTCGCGCGCCGTTCTCGTTGTCCTTGCCATTCGCTGCCTGGGGGCCCGTAAGCGGAGCCGAATGTCCGATGGTGACGACCACCTGGGCACTTGCGGAAAGGGTCAAGCCAGCCGTCGCCAGCGCGACCGCCATCATTGCTAGATAGCGCATACCGAACTCCAGTTGAGATAATTCAGGGAAACTGACGAATGACAGGGAGCCCGGTGAAACCGCTGCTCCCGGCTTTGGTTCAGGGATCAGCTTGAAAACCAGGTGTCGTTGAGGCGATAGCCCTCCGGATAGGGATCTTCGGGATCGACACCGTAGTACGAAATGCCCGTCAGCCATGCGCGGCCACTCACGTTCGTTACGACAGCGGGCGTCTGGCCGACCATCGTCGTTGCCTCGATCCTGCAAAGGAACTCGGTGTCGATAATCGACTGATGGCGAAACGTCTGGCCGACCGCGAGCTGGCCCGTTGCGTGAAGCAGTGCCATGCGCGCCGAGCTTCCGGTGCCGCATGGACTACGGTCGTGTCGCCCGGGCGAGACCACGACGGTGTTCTTCGCGACGACCTCGTTGCCGTGCTGCTCGACCGGGCCCGCAAAAAGTGTTTGGTTGATGGTGTGGATGCCGGGATTTTCCGGGTGTACCGAAGGCAACTGCTCTGCCGCGGCGAGCTTGATCCGCTCGCCCACCTCGACCAGCGTGCGCGCTTCCGACCTGTCCAGGCTGAAGCCCAAGGCGTTTGCATCGACGATCACGTAGATCATGCCGCCGTAGCACACATCCACGGTAAGCGTGCCGAAGCCGGACACTTCGACTGGCGCTGCGCGATGCATCACGAACGAAGGCACGTTTGAAAATGAGACCCGGCGGCACTTGCCATCCACGCACTCGGCCTTCACACGTACGAGTCCCGCGGGCGTATCGACGACCAGGGTCGTGACGGGCTCATGCATGGGCACGATGCCTGTTTCCAGCGCGACTGTTACCGTACACATCAGATTCGAGCCGGACATTGCCGGGTAATAATCGGCTTCGATGACGATCATGCCGAAATCGGCCTCGGCTGCGAGCGGCGGTGTTATGAGGTTGACCGCGGCATTGACGCTTCCGCGTGGATCCGACAGCAGCATGCCTCGAAGCCAGTCTTTCTCGGCGATCAGGGCTTGTTGGCATTCGAACATGTCGCGAGCGCGGGGGCTCAGGACGCCGCCCGTAATCACGCGCCCGACTTCGCCTTCAGCATGAGCACCAACGACGGTGACGTTTCTCTCCAATTTCATGATGTCTTCCTTAACTGCACGGGATCCGATGGATGCACGGTCGATAAGCGAATCGCCGTGCGATGTGGGTGCCGCATAACGCCGAGCCGCGCGACGACCGAGGAACGCGTTGGACGCCTCGTCACGCTGCGAAGGCAGCGTCGGGGCAGCGAGTTCGGCACAGAAGTGTTATCGACAAAGCGCTCGTTCTTTATGAAGACATTGAGGCCTTGCTGATTAAGCGTGGTTGGGTAGCGAGACGGATCTTCGACGCGCGAATCGCGGCCCGAACGGCGCACATCGATTGCACTCCGTTTCTGACAGCGGCGTGAGCGTCTGATGCCGGTGTCGGCGCTGCTTCGCTGAAATCGTTGCCGAAGTTCAACGCATCTCTCCTTCGCGATCGTTTGTGGATGTTGTAATCTGGATCCAAAATATTGCGTACAAAAAAAAGAGTCAATGCGAATTTACACGTAATAGCCCCAACGTCCCGGAGTTCGCCAATTGATCGGGGAGAGCCTCCATCGCGTTCCAAAAGGATTTGACATGTGACCCGTACATCGGCATCATACGCCTCGTTCATGTATATTGGATCCAGGATATTAACGTTAGTCAAAGAATGGCCTCGGGCTCCGGTAGCGGACCGTTGGTCTTTTGAGGCTGACCTTTCCTGCCACGTTTCACTCTTCTACAAAGGTGTAGCCATGAAAGTCGATTGGAAAGGTGTTTTTCCCGCTGTCACTACGAAACTCAAGGACGATGGTTCGCTCGATCACGACGCCATCAGGAAGGGGCTGAATCGCCTTATCGAGAACGGCGTCGGCGGTGTGGTGATGATGGGAATGGTGGGGGAAAACGCCCAGCTCTCGCCAGAAGAAAAGCGTACCGTGCTGAAGCTCGCCGTCGAAACCGTTGCTGGTCGCGTGCCCGTAATTTCGGGTCTGGCCGAAACGAATACCGCGAGTGCGGAGCAATTCGCAAAGGATGCGCAAGCCATCGGCGTGCAAGGTCTGATGGTGTTTCCGGGCCTGACGTATCGCTCCGACGATCGCGAAACGGTCGCGTACTATCGCGCGATTGCGCGGGCTACCAATGTCGGCATCATGGTGTACAACAACCCGCGCGGCTATGGCGTGGATATGCGCCCCGACCTCCTCGAGCAACTGAAGGACGAGGCGAACATCGTCGCAATCAAGGAAGAGACCTACGACACGACTCGCGTGACGGACCTCTTCAACCGCTTCGGCGATCGCTTTGTGGTGTTCTGCGGCGTAGACGATCTGGTGCTGGAATCGGTCGCGCTCGGCGTGACAGGCTGGGTATCGGGAATGGCCAATGCCGTGCCGAAAGAATCCGTCGAACTGCTGAATCTGGCTGTCTCGGGTGACTACGCCAAGGCGCGCACGCTATATCGCGCGCTTATCGATCTGTTCCACCTCGATGTGCATGTCAAGTTGGTCCAATACATCAAGCTCGCCGAGCACATCACGGCCGGCTATTCGGAGAATGTCAAAGCGCCGCGTCTGAAGCTCGAGGGCGAAGAACGCCGGAACGTGATCGCGACCATTGAAAAGGCGCTGGCGAACGTCAAGGCTATCTCGAACGAATAACCAACGACAGTGAGTGCCGGTTGGTAATGGCGAGCAACAGAGGAGCGCACATTCTGGATTTTGTATCCTAAGTCCGACATTATGCTAGGATGCCGGAACATCCAATTCGACTTAGAGTCCATGTCTCCGGTTGCCGCCAAACCCCGCCGTACAAATCCGCCCCCCGCTCCTGCCGGGGTCGCCGCTGATGTCGTCACGCGAAAAATCGTGCGGCCGACCACGGTCGAACTTGTCACGACGGCCATCCGGCAGCGAATCCTGAAAGGCGAACTCGCTCCGGGGGAAGCCCTCCGGCAGGAAGCGCTCGCGGACGAACTCGGCGTCAGCCGGGTGCCCATTCGCGAAGCCATCACTCGCCTTACCGGCGAAGGGTTGCTCACGAATGTGCCGCACAAAGGCGCGTACGTGGCGGAGCTGTCGGTCGAAGACGTTCAGGAAACCTTCGAGATCCGCCTGCGCCTCGAGCCATGGCTTTTCTCTGAAGCGATTGCACGAATCTCCGAAGCTGAAATCGAAAAGGCCGAGCGTCTCGTAAGCGAGATGGACAGCGCAGACGAGGGCGAGTGGGGGCAGTTGAACTGGCGTTTCCACGAAACGCTTTATATACCCGCGCAACGCGAGATCACGCTGCAGATGCTGCGCGTGCTTCACGACCGCAGCGATCGCTATTTCCGCTTCCAGATCGTTCAGGTTCCCATTCGCGAACAGGCCCACGCGGAACACATGGCGCTTGTCGACACGTGTCGAAGGCGCGATCGCAAACTGGGCGAGAAATTGCTCGAGCAGCACGTGAAAACGGCGGCTCGCCAGATTGTGTCCGTAGTTGAGTCTGTCATTACGCGTTGAATTCGCTTTCCGCACTCTGACGTCTGGGCTGGTAGGTTTTCGTTACCGGCTTGAGTTATTAAACGGAGTGGGAATTGGCTCAAAATTGATCGGTGACGATCTTGCGGGCACCGGGTTCGAACGCAGCACCAGCGTGAAGAAACGTCTGGCTGCGGTTTTGTCGCGCCGCTTTTGCAGCAGGATGTCGAGTTCGGCGCCGTGCTCGTCGACTGCACGCCACAGCAGGTACGGTTCGCCACGCAGTGTGAAGAACATCTCATTGAGGTGCCAGGTGCTACCCGGCTCTCGGCGCGCCGCTTTCACCCGGTGAGCAAAGCCGCGCCGAACTTTCTCGCACCAGCGTGCGGATCGTCTCGTAGCCGACCGTCACTTCGTGCTCGAACAGCAACTCTTCGATATCGCCCAAGGCTGAGCTGGAACCGGAAGTACCAGCGCACCGCGCGGCTGATGACCCTCGCCGGAAACCGGTGGCCGTAAAAAGCGATTTCGTTGATGTCGTCATCGCATCACGTTACGCGCACACCTCGTCAACATGACAGCGCCCTGTGGCCAGATACCGTCGTCAGCATCCAGTCGCAGGGCATTCCAATCTATATAAGGTCGGGTGGGTTTCAGCCGTTCTCTTTAGAACTTCTGAGTCATACCCATAACCGCCGCATCCACCAGACTTTGTTGTGCACCCATAGTTGCCGCGCAATCGAATCCCCACTCGCTTGACACGCAACCAATCCCTTGCCTATATTAAAAGCAACAAATCACTTGCCTATCGCCGTCAATGGCCGAACGCCCCGAAGACACCGACCTGCTATTCAAAGCGCTCGCCGATCCAAGCCGCCGCAAACTGCTCGACCTGCTACATGCAAACGACGGCCAGACGCTCAACGAACTGTGCGAGCACCTCGACATGACGCGGCAAGGCGTGACACAGCATCTCGGCCTGCTTGAAGCGGCGAACCTCGTCGTCACGATGCGGCGCGGCCGTGAAAAGCTGCACTTCCTGAATCCCGTACCGCTGCAGGCAATCTACGAGCGCTGGATTGCCAAGTTCGAGAAACCGCGCCTCAAAGCGCTGTCGAATCTGAAACGACGCCTGGAGAAGGACAAATGAGCCGATCGACCTTTGTGTACGTCACTTACATCCGCACCACGCCGGAGAAGCTGTGGTCCGCATTGACCGACGCGGAGTTCATGAAGCAGTACTGGTTCGGCATGCACTGCGAAAGCGGCTGGACGGCGGGTTCGCCGTGGCAACTCGTGTCACCCGGCGGGGAGATCTTCGACGCGGGCGAGATCATCGAGGCTGAGCCGCCGCGGCGTCTGGTGATCCGCTGGCAGCATCAGAACCGGCCGGAACTTGCGGCCGAAGGCGATTCGCGCTGCACGATGGAACTCGAGCCGCTCGGCGCGGCGGTCAAGCTGTCGATCACGCACACGATCGAGCGCGATCCGTCGAAACTCATCGAGGCGGTGTCGGGCGGCTGGCCGAAAGTCATTTCCAACCTCAAATCGCTGCTGGAAACCGGTTCGGTCGTGATGGACGAACCGTATCCGGCGGAGAGTGCCGGTTCGGCAAAGCATTAAAACGTTGTGTCGGCGGGTGGTTGGTGCCGGCGTGTGTTTGCAACAGCGTCACGCCGGTCGCCCAAAGATCCCAAAGCCACCATCAATTCAATACCCAAGCGCGCAACCATCCTTGCGATGATCCGATGCGCCGGCCAGCACACCCTGCTCCCAATCGATCCAGATCGCCTGCGAGCCGCCAATTGCCGACGACGGCGCCGCGAGCCTGAAGCCGCGCTCAGCCAACTCCGCGCACACCGATGCGGGCATCGTCCCCTCGACGTCGACCGAATCGGTGCCCGGGCGCGGGAAGATGCGCGGCAGGTCCATCGCCGATTGCATATCCACGCCGTAGTGCAGCACTTTCGACAGGAAGTGCGCGTGCCCCATCGCCTGGTAGTGGCCGCCCATCACGCCGAAGCTCATGCGCACACGTCCGCCTTGCGTGACCATGCCCGGGATGATCGTATGCATCGGACGCTTGCGTGGACCGATTGCATTCGGGTGCCCCGGTTCGACGACGAAGCTCTGCCCGCGGTTATGCAGCAGCACGCCCGTCCCCGGCGCCATGAAACCGCTGCCGAACGGATGAAACAGCGAGTTGATGAAACTCACGCAGTTGCGGTCCTTATCGACGACGGTGATGTACACCGTGTCCTTGTGCTCGACCGGGGTCAGCGCCGGCGCGGGCGGCAATGCGCGCGCGAGATCGATGCGGCCGCGCAGTTCGTCGGCGAGCGCATCGGACAGCAGCCAGTCCACATCGATCTTCTGATTGCGCGGATCGCCGAGCACTGCATCGCGCACCGAATAGGCAAGCTTGGCCGCCTCGACTTCGCGATGGATGCGATCAACATCAAGCGGATCGCCTTCGGCTTCGAACTTCTCCAGGATCTTCAGGATCATCAGCGCGATCACGCCCTGCCCGCCCGGCGGACATTCGACCACGTCATAGCCGCGGAAGCTCGCGCGAATCGGCGTCACGTAGTCGCCGTGGTAGTCGGCGAAATCGTCGAGCGAATGCAGCCCGCCGTGCGCGCGCAAATGCGCGACGATCTTTTCCGCGAGCGGGCCGCGATAGAACGCGTCGCGCCCTTCTTCGGCAATCAGCCGCAACGTGTTGGCCAGATGCGGCTGACGATGCACGGTGCCCTGCCGCGGTGCGGCGCCGTCGACCAGCATCGTCGTGCGAGCCTCGGCGTCGCGCAGCAGCGTGTCGACTTCGTGCGACCAGTCCGACGAACTGCGCGGCGTGACCGCGTAACCGTCCTCCGCGTAGCGGATCGCCTGCGCGAAGATTTCGCGCAGCGGCATGCGGCCGTGATCGCGATGCAATGTCGTCCACGCATGCACGGCGCCGGGCACCGTCACCGCATGCGGCGAATGCCGCTCGATCGTGCTCACGCCAAGCTGCTGCAAACGCTCGACCGTCGCCGCGGCCGGCGCCCAGCCCGAGCCGTCATACGCGACGATATCGTCGCTGCCGCCGCGCGAGTACAAAGCGAAGCAATCGCCGCCGACTCCGGTCGAACCCGGCTCGACCACGCACTGCACCGCGCACGCGGCAATGGCCGCATCCATCGCGTTGCCGCCGGCGGCGAGCACATTGACCGCGGCGAGCGTGGCCGCGGCGTGCGACGTCGCCGCCATGCCGTTGCGGGCAAACGCGAGCGAACGGCCGGGCTTTTCGAAGTTACGCATACAAACGTTCTCCATCCATGATGGAAGCGCGCGCGGCGGCCTATGAAGATCCTGCCGCCTGATCGAATGCGCGCTTCGGGAAAAGGTGACGCCGCGCCGCACAAGCGGCATCGGCGCTGACAGTGACGGCGACGAGGCCGTCAGGCTATTCGGGAAGCGGCGACAGCGGCGCGGATTCGGGCGCAAGCACCGGTGCCGCCTTCAGCGTGCGGCGCAGGAACGCACGCGTGCGCGCATGCGTCGGCGCGGTGAAGATCTGCTCGGGCGGTCCCTGCTCGATCAGCTCGCCCTGGTCGAGCACGACGACACGATGCGCGACCTCGCGGGCAAACTCCATCTCGTGCGTGACGACGACCATCGTCATGCCGTCGCGGGCCAGTTCCTTCATCACCTGCAACACTTCGCCGACCGTCTCCGGATCGAGCGCGCTAGTCGGTTCGTCGAACAGCAGCACCTTCGGCTGCATCGCCAGCGCGCGCGCAATTGCGACGCGCTGTTGCTGACCACCCGATAATTGCGACGGGTAGTGATCCGCGCGATCGGCGAGGCCGACGCGAGCCAGCAGCCGCTTGGCCTGCTGAAGCGCTTCGGCGCGCGGCACTTTCAGCACATGAACCGGCGCCTCGATGATGTTTTCGAGCGCCGTCATATGGGGAAACAGGTTGAAGCGCTGGAACACCATGCCGATATCGCGACGCTGCCGCGCCAGCTCACGCGCCGAATCGCGCGCGACCCGGCCGTCCGCATGCTCGACGAAGCCGAGCAACCGGCCATTGACGCGCACCCGGCCGGCATCGAAGGTTTCCAGCAGATTCAGGCAGCGAATGAAGGTCGTTTTGCCCGAGCCCGACGAGCCGATCAATACGACCACCTCGCCTTTCTTCACGCTCAACGAAATACCGTTGAGCACTTTCGTTGCGCCGAACGACTTGTGAATCTCCGACGCTTCGATAATGACTTCGTCTGTCTGACTCACTTCAACGCCCTCTCAGAAGCTTCATGGTTTGCGCGCCGAACAGGCGGTTACCGGACGACGCATGCGCTTCGCCACGGCCGAAGTGCGCTTCGAGGCGGCGCTGCACGAAACCCCATAACGTGGTGAGCAGCAGGAAGTAGATCGCGAGAACGAGATACAGCTCGAAGACGCGGAAATTGACCGACGTAACCATCTGCGTGCTCAGCATCAGTTCCGGCACGCCGATCACGCTGACGAGCGTGGTGTTCTTCAGCATCACGTTGAACTCGTTGCCCATCGGCGGCACGATCACGCGCAACGCCTGCGGCAGCACGATGCGCCGCATCAGCAGCACCGAGGTCATGCCGAGCGAGCGCGATGCTTCGTACTGACCGCGATCGACCGCGCTCAGACCCGCGCGAATGATTTCCGCCATATACGCGGCCGAATTCATGCCGAGCGCAAGCACCGCTGCCTGAATATTGCCGGGCAGCGTGAATACACCGAAGTCGAGATCGTGAAAGCGGAAGATGTTGGCGGCCGCGAACGCGGTGTACAGAAACACGATCTGCACCAGCAGCGGCGTGCCGCGTACCGCCCAGATATAGCCGCGCGCCAGGTACTGCAGCGGACGGTTCGGCGACAACCGCAACAGTGCGATGAACAGACCCAGCATCACTCCGAGCAGAATCGCCGAAACGCTGATCCCGCAAGTCAGCCACAGTCCGTGCAGATACGCGGGACTGGGCGTCATCAGAAACTTGCGGAAAATTTCCCAACTGAAGTTCATGGCGTCGTCCCGCTCAATAGCGCTCGTTCTGCAGTTGCCACTTCGCGAGCATTTGCGTATAGCGGTCGCTCTTCGTCAGATCGGAAGTGGCCTTCGCGACCGCGCCTGACAGCGGTTCGCCCTTGCGCGCGCCGATGCCCGTCGCGATTCGCGCGAAGCCGGTCACCGCCTGCTCGAACATGTCGCCGGACACCTTCTGGAATTGCGCGGCGCTTTCGGCGGTCGTGCCGTAAGAGTCGACCTGCTGCAGACGGAATGCCTGGAACGCGTCGGCGTCGGTGTTGTAGACGACGATGTTCATCGGCGGCTTATGCGCGGCGGTCAGTTTGTCGTTTTCCTTTTCCAGCAGCGAGCGCATCGTCGAACCGTTGATCACCGCGACCTTCTGGCCGGACAGATCATCGAGCGAATGCACTTTGCGCGGGTTGCCGCGCGGCACCATGATCGACTGGCTCGAGTACATATAGTCGTGAATATCGATGATCTCGCGCCGCTCCGGCTTGTCGAACAACTGGCCGATGATCAGATCGCACTGATGTGCCTTCAGCGCCGGAATCAGGCCGCTGAACGGCACGATATGCCAGTCGACCTTCAGATTACCCATCGACTTCGCGACATCGCGCGCGACGTCGATCGAAAAGCCCTGCGGCTGCTGCTGCTCGTCATAGAACGCGAGCGGCGGCGCGTCCATGCTTGCGCAGTAAGTGAGCGTGCCGTTCTTGACGAGGCCCGTGGGCTGCGCGTCGTCCGCGAGCGTGATACCTGCGTGCAACAGCATCGAAACGCCCGCGCAGACCGCGGCAAAACGAAAGCGCGTGATTGTTTTTCCTGACATCGGCTTGCTCCTGTTGTGATGAGTAATCTCCGACCGCGCGATGTCGTCCCTGCGTTCCGGCATCGATGCGGGGGCCTGGCACGACCGTCAGTCGCGAGGTTTGGGGGTGCCGAGAAGCGTGAGCACGCGCGGCACCGTCGATTCGATGTGTTCGCGCATGGCCTGCTCCGCGACTTCCGGATCGCGGCTGCGAAGCGCGTCGATCAGCAGTTGGTGGTAGTCGCGCGCGCTTTTGCGTCTGAAGGTTGCCTGCTCGATCCACAGCCGCATCGGCCCTTCGATCAACGCGTACAGCGAGCAGATCTGTTCGTACAGGCGCGTGCGGCCGCTGATACCGCACAGATATTCGTGAAACGCGCAATGACGCTGAACCCACAGGTCGATATCGCCGATGGAGCTGTCCATGTCGTCGAGCAGGCGTTCGAGCGTGCGCAGGTGCTCGTCCGTGCAGCGCGGCGCCGCGACGCGCATCGCGAGGCCTTCTAGCGCGACGCGCATATCGAAGATGTCCTCCAGCTCGTCCGCGCTCAGGCCGCGCACGATCGCGCCGCGATTCGGGCGCAACACCACAAGACCTTCGGCATGCAGCCGGCGCAGCGCTTCGCGCACCGGCATGCGGCTCATCGACAGTTCGGCCGCGATGGTTTCGGCGACGATGCGCTGCCCGGTCGCGAAGCGCCCTTGCGAGATCGCGTCGAACAGGAAGCGATAGGCCGCCTGCTCGGCGGTGGATCCGAGTTCGGACTTTCGTAACGCGGCGGATTTATGCATGAATCGGAGGCAAACGCACGGGAACACGGAGGCAGGATACTCAAAGTGGCTTTTTGTATCCAGTTTTTCAAAAACGAATCAGGGAATGTCCTGAGGCTGGAACGCGCGCGGAAAAGCTTGCAGCAGCTCAGTCAATTCTTACCAAAATCTTTCGATTCGTCGCCGCGTTACCGGGATATGGCGTGGATGAAGCCGCGTCGATCGCGGAGAATCTCAGATTGACGATCGAGCGAGGTGACTTCGATCATCGGTGGCGGCTGGGCAAACCGGTTCCATTCACGGTCAGCATCGGCGTCGCGGGCTGAACGGCCGGCGAACGCGATGTGGAAGCGCTGGTGAAGCGCGCGGACGTGGCGCTGTACAAGGCGAAAAACGCCGGGCGGAATCGGGTCGAGGTCGCGTGGGATTGAAGTGCGGTACAGGCATGCGCGAAGGAGAGCACTCATGGCCCAACTGCTGTCGGTCAATGTCGGCTTGCCGCGCGACATCGAATGGAACGGCCGCACCGTTCGCACCGGAATCTGGAAAAGCGCGGTACCTGGCCGCTGCCGGGCCGGCCGGCTGAATCTCACCGGCGACGGTCAAGGCGATCTGGCCGGACACGGCGGCGAGCAGCGCGCCGTATTCGTCTATCAGATCGAGTCATACCGCTACTGGCAGGCGCAACTGAAGCGGACCGACTTCGTCTACGGACAGTTCGGCGAAAACTTCACGATCGAAGGACTCGCCGATTCGACCGTTTGCATCGGCGACCGCTATCGGATCGGCAGCGCGCTGTTCGAAGTGACCCAGCCGCGCGTCACCTGCTATCGCGTCGGAATCCGGATGAATGAGCCACGCATGCCCGCCTTGCTGACATCGAGCGGACGGCCCGGTTTCTACTTGCGCGTGCTGAGCGAAGGCGACGTTACGCCGGGCGACGAAATCATCAAGATCGGTGAGGCCAGCGAGCGCATGAGCATCGCGGAAGTCAACGCATTGCTGTATTCGTCCGATCATCCGCGCGATCGGCTCGAACGTGCATTGCGAATCGATGCGTTGTCGCCCGGATGGCGCGGCTCGTTCGACGCGCTGCTGAGAAGCCAGACGGCAGGCGTCACGAACGGCAATGCGGGCCTCGCGCCCGCCTCTGCCGCGCATCCGGTTGCAGCGGGGTTTCGTCCGCTCGCGGTCACGGCCATCGACGAGGAATGCGCGGACGTGCTGTCGCTGACGTTGCAAGCCGCAGACAATCAACCGCTACCGAGCGCGCTGCCCGGCCAATACGTGGTGTTGCGTCTGCAACGCACGCAAGATGGCGCGCCGCTGTTGCGCAGTTACTCGCTGTCGGGAGGGCTTTCAACCGAGCATTACCGGATCAGCGTGAAAATCGAGCCGAACGGCGCAGCGGGCACTTTCCTGCGCGAGCATGTGCGCGTGGACGACGTGCTCGACGTCAGTTCGCCGCGCGGCAGCTTCACGCTGCAGGCCGGCACCGGGCCGGTGGTACTGCTGAGCGCGGGCATCGGCGCGACACCGGTGCTGGCGATGCTGCATGCGCTAGCCGCCAGCGGTTCGACGCGGCCCGTGCTGTGGCTTCACGCGGCGCGCGACCGGCAACATCATCCGTTCAGTGCCGAAGCGCGCGATCTGCTGCTCGCGCTCCCGCACGGTCGCGGCTTCGTCTGTTACAGCCGGCCCGATGCGCTCGACAGGCTCGGCCGGGATTTCGATGCGACGGGGCATCTGTCGCAAGCATTGCTGGAGAAAGCTGGCGTGTCGCGCGACGCGGATGCGTACCTGTGTGGACCGACGCGGTTCATGGCGGATATGAAAACCGCGCTCGCGGCGTTAGGCGTGACACCCGAGCGAATTCACGCGGAAATCTTCAACGGCGGCGAATCGCTGACGCCGGGTATCGTCGCCGCACCGCAGAGCACGCCGCATCTGCCCAAGGACGATGCCAGCAATGCCGGCGTCGGACCGCTCGTTTCGTTCGCGCGCAGCGGCATCAGCGCGCACTGGAACGGCTCGACTTATCACAGCATTCTCGAACTCGCCGAGGCATGCGACGTGCCGGTGCGATGGTCGTGCCGCAGCGGCGTCTGTCACAACTGCGAAAGTGGCCTGATTTCCGGTGCCGTCAGCTACGATCCGGATCCGCTCGATGCGCCCGCCCAAGGCAATGTGCTGATCTGTTGCGCGCAGCCGCAAGGCGACGTCGTGGTCGATGTGTGAGGCGCGGCGTACGCGTCACCGGCCGTGGCCTGAAACATCCGGACGCACATGCAGCAGCAACGCCGCGCATATCAGAGCAAAGCTCACGCGCGGCGCGACGAACGCGACCAGCATCGCGATCACGAAGCTTGCGAGCACCGCCAGCGAACGGCGCCGCGCCACCCGCCGCGCGGGCGCGGACACCTGCGACGCGCTCGCGCCCGCGAACACCTGACGCTCGAACATGTTGTAGGCAATGTCGATGCAGACGAACAATCCCGCGTAAAAGGCGACCGGGTTCGATGCGAGCTTCGTGCGCGCGACCCACGCGGTTGCGAACGGCAGCAGCGACACGATGAACAGATGAACGAAGTTGACCCACATCAGGCCGAGCGTGGGCCGCTCGACAAAACGCATCAGGTGGTGGTGATTGATCCAGATGATCACGACGAACAGAAAGCTCACCGCGTAGCTGACCGCCTCCGGCCACAGCGGCAACAGCGCCGAGAACGCAGGGTCGTCCGGGGCCTTCAGTTCCAGCACCATGATCGTCACAATGACCGCGAACACGGCATCGGAAAACGCGATCAGTCGATCCGCGGTCGTCTTTGCTTCATGCATCGCACGCTCCTGCGGTGAAGGGGACTTCCGTTCAGATCGATCGCGACAGATCGATGGCGGCAGTGACGGCGCGACACACCGCGCCACTGCACTGCCGCCTTAGCCGTTCGCCTGTTCCTTGAGCCGTTTGCGATGCGCCGCTACCTTCGCGCGATTGCCGCAGATCGCCATGCTGCACCACCGACGCGCGTGGCCTCGCGTGTGATCGGCGAACATCAGCGTGCAGCGCGGCCCTTCACACGCTTTCACGTAAGTGAAGTCTTCGTCGCACACCAGTTTTGCCATCGCCTCGGCAATCGGCAGCAACAGCGATTCGGGCGATTTCCAGCGTCGATTCGTACGCAATTCAAAAGCTGTGTCGCCGCCTGTGCTGTCGGCAACGATTTCTCCGTATCGCTCGTCCCGTTCGAGCAGTGCATTCAAACGGCCGAGTTCGCGCAGATCTTTGGCCGCAAGCGGCTTGCCCTTGCGCTTCTGCACGAATCCCCTGAACCACTCGCGCAGTTCGCGGGCTTGCGACGCTATCGCGTCCAGCTCGGCCGGTTTGGACTGCGCGCGCAGCGTCGCCAATGCAGTGGCCGGCACCAGCTCGGCCTGTTCCAGCCACGCGAGCAGGCCCTCGCCGTCGCTGATCCAGTCGATCTGCTCGTCGACCGGCGTGGCGATCGAATTGAGGAAATCGAGGCCCGTTGCATCGGCCAGGAAGATCGCGGGAATCGGTTGATAGTCCATTTGCGGAAACGGATGTCAGGTAAACGATAACGCATCGTAACCTTCAAATCGATCTTTGACAAGTTACATGACGCAAAAAGTAACCTTCAACGCGGAAATTGAAGGGTTACTCAAAAATGGCCGTGATAGGCGCGAAGGCTTCGCGATTGATGACAATGACGCGACCGGCATCGGCGCCGCGTCGACACCGCCGCCAGCCATTGCAACGACGGTCAGACGTACAGCCCCATCTGCGACATGCTTGCCTGAATCTGCTGGCTCATCGTCGTGATCGTCTGCTGGCCGCCGCCGCGGATCGGCAGCAGCACGGTGGCCCGCCCCATCATCACCGTCGGCTGGAAACCGATATCGACGAGGCTCTGCTTCAGCGCGGCATGGAACTCCGCTTTCTTGAAATCGGTGGCGACAGCAATGGAATCGCTGCCCTGATTCTCGAACACCCACTTGTACAGGTTCGGCATCGCGCGCTTGAAGATGCGTCGATGGTGCTCGTTGATAAAAAAATCCGAGAACTTGACGTATTGGTCGATACGGTTGTTGAGAAAATCGCGCGTCTTGCCGCCGCCCATGAACATCGTCGAGCTCATGCCGGGCGCGGTTTTCTGATAGCCGGGCATCTTCTGTTTCATCTTCGCATACAGGTTGCACTGAGCCAACTCGTCGTAATTCGGTGAGGGCTGCGACGTGAACTGTGTGCCGAAATGATCGAGAAATTTCCAGGCAAGAAACCACACCATCTGAGCCGCTTCGCCCAGATCTTTATTCACGCTCTTGTCGAGATTGACCTGACCGCTGTGATTGCCCGGGAACGGCACGAATATCGCGTTCGTGCCACGGTTCGTGAAAGTGACGCGCTTGGCGTCCTGCGGTTTGAAGTAACCGCGGGTCTCATGCATCGACAGCACGGCAAAATAATTCTTCACGTTGCCGCGGATCGTGCTGGCATCCTCATCGCTTTTGTTGCCGATGCCGGCAACAGGGTCGACCGCGAAAATATTGACGGCGATATCCGGAAAGATTTCACGAAGCTTGAATGCCAATTTCGTGCACGTTACCGCGCCTCGGCTCCACCCGAGCATGTTGATCGTTTTGGGCGGCGGATTCAATCCAGCGATCGTCGCAACCGCATGCATCACGTTGTCGTCCCATCCCGCACCCGACAACGTACCGGTCAATTTCCAGTTGATGTGGGTATGCCCCATCTCCTTGTTGCCGAAGGTTTCCTTTTGCTGTTTGTCGCGCGTAAACGGATTGAATTGTCCGGGTATCACGCTCGTGGTCGGACTGCTGCCCGGCCCGTCGCAAATGAGGAAGTCCTGATATTCGGCGCCCGCGGCGAGGCGGCCGAATTCGGCGACGATTTCGCCCTGCCCGTCGCGGCTGGCGTTGGTCCCATGATTGAACACGGTAAATACCGGTGGCGTAAATGCAGGCATCGAATCTTCCTCCAGTCAGATAGCGCGACGTTATTTAGCCGGATTCGCCGGACACAGATTGCCATGCCCGAGTGCGCCACCGCGTCGCAGCTTACCAGTGTGCTAATCGATTTTGCAACGCCCGGATGGCGGTTCGATGGCGACTGGAAAATAAGCGCGAATCACGACTAATAGGTCAACGATCGATCGTGCTTTCGATGCGAATCGCGCGTTCGTTCGGAGTGAGTGCAACGTCCGCTCACGCGGATAACGCTTACGCAGTCGCGCTGAACAACTGCACTATTTCGTCGAGACCGCGCACCTGCCAGTCCGGCGTCTGACCCATCTCTTCGAACACGTTGCCGGCGCGATTGATCCAGCAAGTTGGGAAACCGAAATAGCGTGCGCCGGTCGCATCCCATCCATTTGACGACACGAACAGAATCGATTCGCGACCCGTGCCGAATGCCTGCTCGGCGAGCCCATACGCCTGCTCGGCAGGCTTGTATGCGCGCACCGGATCGACGCTGAGCAGATGGTCGAATGCCGCGCGCAGTCCCGCATGGCCCACCACCGCGCCGATCGTATGCGGCGAACCGTTCGACAGCACCGCGAGCTTCAGCCCTAGCCCACGCAGTTGCCGCAGCGCTTCGGGTACTTCGGGAAAAGCTTGCAAACGCAGGTACGCATCGCAAAGCGTTTGACACGCGCTCTCATCCAGATCGAGCGCGAGGTGCTTGCACGTATATCGCAACGCATCCCGCGTCGCCTGCTCGAACGTCACGTAGCGGTTCATCAGCGTACGCAGCCACGTGTATTCGAGCTGCTTCTGTCGCCAGATCATGCTGATTTCGCGGCCGCGTCCAGCAAATTGCCGATCGCACTGCGCGGCCACCGAGTGCACGTCGAACAGCGTGCCGTAGAGATCGAACGCGATTGCCTTGATGGGCTCCATGTCACCTCTCCTTGTAGAACACCGACGGCAGTCCCCGTGCGGGTAACTGGCCCGAATGACGACACCCAAACAGTAACCTCTCAAATTCAATTTGACAAGTTACTCTATGCGAATGTAACCTTCAAATCGATATTTGAAAGGTTACACGATCGGTGGACCAATCGAGCCCCTGGCTGTGGTCATGCCGCGTTTGCCGAGTCGCTGACGTAGAGCATTCGTCGGCATCGTCGTCTTTCACTTCAACTTCAGGAGAACAGTCATGCGCGCAATCGTGCTGGAAAAATTCGGCGGCCTCGATAGTCTGGTCTATACGGAACTGCCGGAGCCGGAACCGCTGGAAGCTCACGTGGTAATCGAGATCAAGGCGTTCGGCATCAATCACGCCGAGATGCATATGCGCCGCGGAGAATGGGCGGAAGCGGCCAAAGTGAGCGGTATCGAATGCGTGGGCGTGGTGAAGTCGTGCCCCGGCGGCGAATTTCCGGTAGGCGCGAAAGTCGCGGCGCTGATGGGCGGCCTCGGACGAACCATCAACGGCAGTTACGCGCAATACACGCGCGCACCGGCATCCAATGTCGCGCTGATCGAGTCGGATCTGCCCTGGGCGCAGCTCGCGGCGATTCCCGAAACCTACGCGACCGCGTGGACCTGCCTGTTCCGCAATCTCGACATCACGGCGGGGCAAACCGTGGTGATCCGCGGGGCGACATCGTCGTTTGGACAAGCCGCCGTCAATCTGGCGGTCAACGCGGGCGCGAAAGTCATCGCGACGACCCGCAGTCCGGCGCGTTTCGCGATGCTCGAGAAGCTTGGCGCGTCGCGTGTCGAGATCGAGGGACCGGACCTGTCGAAACGCATCGCGGAAGCGAAGCAGATCGATGCGGTGCTCGACCTCGTCGGCAACAGCACGATGCTCGACTCGCTCGCGATGTTGCGGCGCGGCGGCCGCGCGTGCCTTGCGGGCTGGCTCGGCGGGCTGGCTCCGATTGCCGACTTCAACCCTCTGCTGCAGATGGCAAGCGGCGTATATCTGACGTTCTTCGGCAGCTTCGTGTTCGGCACACCCGGTTTTCCGCTGTCCGACGTGCCGCTTCAGAAGATCGCCGAAGACGTCGAGGCCGGTCGTCTGAACGTGCAGCCGTCCCGCGTGTTCGGTTTCGACGAGATCCGCGAAGCGCATCGCGTGATGGAAGCCAACGAAGCCGGCGGAAAGATGGTCGTCGTTCTGTGACCGCAGGCGGCCGGGAGGCCGCCGGCACGTTCACAGACTTCCGTTCGAGCTGCGTTATGCTGTCGGGCGTCGAGTTGACAGGTGCCGGGCGCGATGCAACGGCTTGCCGGCCTTGCAGCCAGTAATTTGACCGCCTGTCCATCCACGCTTGACGCGGCCAGCCGCCTGGCACATCCACAGAACGAACGGAGGTACCGACGTGAAATTCCGCATGCTACTGCTGCCACTGGCTCTCGCCGCCTGCTCGCAAACACCGGTAGCGACCAACCCGGCGCCGCCGGCGAGCACGCCGGGCACCGCCACCGTCGCAGCCGCGAGCACGCCGTCGGTCAGCGGAAGCGCGCTCCTCGGCGAGTACCACTGGCAACTGAACGACGCGATCGACAGTAACGGCAATCGCATCGATGCGTTGTTCGTCCGTCCGGCCCAGCCGCTGCAACTGGATTTCACCGCCGACCGCCTGAACGTGGTCAATGCCTGCAACAACCTGGGCGCGGGTTACAGCATCAGGAAAGGACGGCTGCAGGTCGGCCCGATGATCAGCACGATGATGGCCTGCCACGACCCCGCTCTGTCCGCGCTCGACAATGCCATCTCACAGCGCCTGCGAGGCAGCGTCAGCGTGAATCTGCTGTCGCGCGACAATGCCCCGCGTCTGCAGCTCGTTACCGATAGCGGCGACACGCTCAGCTTCACCGGTGTGGCCACAGCTGAAACACGTTATGGCGGCCCCGGCGAAAGAGCCTTTCTCGAAGTCGCGGCGCAAACAGTGCCGTGCAACCATCCGTTGATTCCGGGCAAGCAATGTCTGCTGGTGCGCGAGCGTCACTTCGACGAGCAGGGTCTGCCGAGCGGCACGCCCGGCGAATGGCAACCGCTGAATCAGGATATCGAGGGCTATACGCATACGCCGGGTATCCGGAATGTATTGCGCGTGAAGCGGTTCAACATCAGCAACCCGCCCGCCGATGGTCCGTCGGTCGCTTACGTGCTGGACCTCGTGGTGGAGTCGGAGAAGGTGTCGCAATAGGCGCGGTGCGGGGGATGAACCGGTCGATGCGGCGCTGCGATAAGACGAGCATCTGACATGCGCGTGCGTTAGCGGCTGTAGCAGCGCAAGCGCGTAAGCGGCGGTAGCACCTTAAGCGCGAAACGCGCGCCGCCGGCCGCGCCCCGCCATCTCAGGCACAAAACAAAAGCACATCTCGGGCCGCGCTCTATGGCAATCGCGCTGCGGAGAGGCTAGAGTTTCTAGCGGCAACACATGGCAGCGCGCCGTCATCCTCGCGACCGTACCACGCTGGTGCTCACAACCGCGTCAAATGCGGCACAAGGGCAGGTGGAAA